>JBDSWC010000083.1:0-122105 GCA_039926845.1 Sphingomonas sp.
GAGACCTACGGCTTCCACACCATCCACGGCCGCGCGCCGGCGGTGGCGACGGGGGTCAAGCTCGCCAATCCCGAACTCGACGTGTGGATCATCACCGGCGACGGCGACGCGCTGTCGATCGGCGGCAACCACACGATGCACTTGCTGCGCCGGAACCTGAACTGCCAGGTGCTGTTGTTCAACAACGAGATCTACGGTCTCACCAAGGGCCAATATTCGCCCACCAGCCGCGTCGGCACGCGCAGTCCGTCGACGCCGTTCGGCTCGGTCGATCGCCCGGCGACACCGTGCGCATTCGCGCTGGGCAGCGGCGCACGGTTCGTGGCGCGCGCGATCGACGTCAACAAGAACCTGCCCGCTGTGCTCAAGGCCGCCTATGCGCACCAGGGCGCGGCGTTCGTCGAAATCTTCCAGAACTGCATCGTCTATAATGACGAGGTGTTCGGTGCCTTCACCGAGAAGGCCAACGCCGCCGCGAACCAGTTGTGGGTCACGCACGGCGAGCCGTTGTTGTTCGCGGGCGGCACCAAGGGGCTGACGATGGACACTGACCGGCTCGTGCTGAAGGTGGTCGATGTCGTCGATGGCGACTGGCAGGGTGCGCACGTGGCGGTGCACGACCAGACAAATCGCGGCCTGGCGCATATGCTCGTCGAAATGCCGTTCGGGGCGTTCCCGATGGCGCTCGGCGTGATTTACGACGATCCGGCGCCGACCTTCGACAGCGCGGTGATCGCGCAAAATGCGCAGGCGGCCGAGGGCAAGAAGCCCGACCTCCAGAAGCTGCTGAGCCAAGGTCAGACCTGGCAGGTCGAGAAGCAGCCGCACGTCATCTGAGCGATGGCGACGCCGTCGATCGTCTGGTTTCGGCAGGACCTGCGTTTGGCCGATCAGGCGGCGCTCGCAGCGGCCGTTCACGATGGCCCCGTGGTTCCGGTCTATATCCTGGACGACGAGACGCCAAAGCACCGAAAGATGGGTGCGGCGTCGCGATGGTGGCTGCATCACAGTTTGGCGAACCTCGACAGGGACTTACGGGCAAAGGGATCGCGGCTGATCCTGCGGCGCGGCAAGTGCGACGAGGAATTGGCGAAGGTGGCCAAGGAAGTCGGCGCCGTCACCGTCCACGCCATCCGCCACTACGAACCCTGGTGGCGCAACGCCGAGCGAGCGGTCGCGAAACGGCTCGATTTGCACTGCCACGACGGCAACTATCTCGCGCCGCCAGGATCGGTGACGACGGGCAACGGGGGTCCCTACAAAATCTACACGCCGTTCTGGCGCGCGCTCGGCGAGGTCATGCCGCCGGCGCATCCACTCAATCGGCCGCGCGAGATCCCGGCGCCGGGCAAATGGCCGGGTAGCGACAAGCTCGCCGATTGGGCGCTGCGCCCGACCAAGCCCGACTGGGCGACCGGTTTCGCCAAGGAATGGACGCCGGGAGAGGCGGGCGCGCACGAGCGCGTAGACGACTTCGTCGATGAGGTCGCGGATTATGACGAACGCCGCAACCTGCCATCGGTTGAGGGAAGCTCCCGCCTGTCGCCGCACCTCCACTTCGGCGAGGTATCGCCCCGCCATGTCTGGCATCGGCTGGCGGGAAACGGCGGGTCGACGCGAACTTTCCTCGGCGAACTGGCGTGGCGCGACTATACGCAGAACGTCATCCTGCAATTGCCCGACTATGCGTCTAAGAACGGCCGCGAGCGGTTCGACGCGCTGCCGTGGCGGTCGGGCAACGAGGCAAAAGCTGATCTGCGCGCCTGGCAGCAGGGCCGCACCGGCTACCCCATCGTCGATGCCGGGATGCGTCAGCTCTGGGCAAGCGGCTGGATGCACAATCGCGTCCGGATGATCGCCGCAAGCTTCCTGATCAAGCATTTGCTGATCGACTGGCGTGAGGGCGAGGCGTGGTTCTGGGACACGCTGGTCGATGCCGATTACGGCAACAACGGCGTCAACTGGCAATGGGTCGCAGGGACCGGGATCGATGCGAACATGTGGGGTAGGATCATGGCGCCGCTGAGCCAGTCGGTGAAGTTCGACGCGGCGGACTATATTCGCGAATGGGTGCCCGAACTGCGCCACCTGCCCGACGACCGGATCCACGACCCTGACCATCGCCCCGACGCCTATCCCGAAAAGCTGATCGGCCATCGCGATGCGCGCGAGCGGGCGCTGGCGGCCGGACGCGCTGTGCGCTGACGCTCTCGCTTAAGTTCACACGGTTGACACCCTAACGGTGATTCGGCCCATTGCGCCGACGAAGCGACGACGACGACGCCGTAAGGCGACAATGCCGCGCCACCTCCGCACCGATGGCGCGACGATGGCGCGTCGCCTTGGTCGCCGCTTGGCGCCGCCGAAGAGACCCCTCCGCACCGTCAATGCGTCGCTTGCTCAGACCGCGCAGCGCGGTCGAACGGATCGGCGAGCCGCCGCTGATGTTCGGCGAGTACATTACTCCAGGCGCGATCGAACGGCGTGCCCGCCAACCGCCGCCGCAGCCGATGAGCGCTCGAAGGCGACATGCCGGCCGCTTTCACGGCGCGCGCGACGCTGCCGGTGTCGAACAGGGTCTTGAGAAAGAAGCGCTGCTTGGCTGGCGTCCAGTGCGCGCGAACGGTCCGGGTGGGTTGCTGTGTCATCCGACAGTGTGGATCATGCGAAATCCAACATTGAAAGCATTTTCGCTGCTGTGCATGGGTCGTCGGATGGATGCGCCGGTACAGAAGAGACAACGCACGACCGGCGGGCCGCTCGCATGGATCGGCGCCCGCGTGCTTGCGCGGATCGATCGCGGGATCGCGCAAGGGGCGATTGCGGTGTCGTTGCCGGGCGACGTGCCGCGCCGGCTCGGCGGACGTGCGACCGGGCCTGAGGCGCTCGTCATCCTGCATTCGTGGCGATCGTTGTGGCGGCTCGCGACTGGTGGGTCGGTGGGCTGGTATAAAGCCTGGGCGGCGGGCGAATGGGAGAGCCCCGATCCCGTCGCGTTGTTCGAGCTGTTCGCGCTCAACCGCCATACCTTGGCGCCTGTCGGGCGTGCGCGGGGCTTCGGGCGATGGCTCCGTCGACAATGGCATCGCACGCGGCGCAACGACCGGGCGGGCGCACGCCGCAACATCGTCGAGCATTACGACCTGGGGAACGAATTCTACGAGCTGTGGCTCGATCCCAGCATGACCTATTCGAGCGCGATGTTCGCTGCGCCCGGGCAATCGCTCGAAGACGCTCAGCGTGACAAGCTCCGGGCTATCCTCGACCGCACCGGTTGCGGCGCAGGCGACCGCATTCTCGAAATCGGTTGCGGCTGGGGATCGTTCGCCGAGACGGCGGCGCGGGCCGGTGCCAGCGTTCACGGCATCACGCTGTCGAGCGAGCAGAAGGTTTATGCCGAGGCAAGGCTGGCGCGGCAGGGTCTCGCGGGCGACGTCGAATTGGTCGATTATCGCGATGTCACGGGCAGCTATGACGGCGTGGCCAGCATCGAGATGGTCGAGGCGGTCGGCGCCGAATATTGGCGCGACTACCTCGCCACCATCGCCCGATCGCTCAAGCCGGGCGGGCGCGCCGCGATCCAATATATCGCGATCGATGACGCGATTTACGAAGACTATTCGCGCAACGTAGATTTCATCCAGCGCTACGTCTTTCCGGGCGGGATGCTGCTGTCGGAGAGCCGCTTTCGCGCCATAGCCGAACAGGTCGGGCTGGCGTGGCGCGACCGGCATGTCTTCGGGCTCGACTATGCCGAGACGCTGCAGCGCTGGCGCGAAGCATTCGACGCGGTGGTTGCCGCCGGACGCTTGCCGCCTCGGTTCGATAAGCGGTTCGTCGGCCTGTGGCGCTTCTATCTGATGTATTGCGAGGGCGGGTTCCGCGGTGGCGCGATCGATGTCGCGCAAGTGACCTTGATCAAGGAGGGGTGATGAAACGAGCGATCCTGGCGGCGGCGCTAATGCTGGCCGGCGCGGCGACGGCGCAGACGGTGACGATCACCCCCGACAATGCGGCGAAGCTGCGCCAGGTCGGGGCCGAGGTGCTGTTCTGGAACCAGCAGCAGCGCGACGAGAACTTTCCGGCGATGGAGAAGCTGTTTCCGGGGCACGTCGTCAAGGCGGGCGGGAAGGTTCGGTCGCTGCCCGCAGGCAAGCAACTGGCGATCCCCGAGGGCGACCTCGAAACCGCGATGACCGAGCTCAACATCGCGGGGATGATCGTCGTCCAGGACGGCAAGGTCCGGCTCGAACGTTATGCGCGCGGCTATGGGCCGGAGGGGCGCTGGGCGAGCTTCTCGGTCGCCAAGTCGTTCACTTCGACGCTGGTCGGCGCGGCGATCCGCGATGGCTACATCAAGTCGATCGACGATCCGGTGACCACCTACATCCCCGACCTCGCCGGGGGTGGATATGACGGCGTTACCGTCCGCCAGTTGCTCACGATGACCTCGGGCGTAAAATGGAACGAGGATTACACCGACCCCAAATCGGACGTCGCGCGGATGTTCAGCGAGGCGGTGCCGGCGGGTGCCGACCCGACCGTCGCCTATATGAAGAAGCTCCCGCGCGAGACTGCGCCGGGGACCAAGTGGGTCTACAAGACCGGCGAAACCAATCTGATCGGCGTGCTGGTCGAGCGCGCCACGAAGAAGACGCTGGCTGACTATCTCAGCGAGAAATTGTGGAAGCCGTGGGGGATGGAGCGCGACGCGTTCTGGATGGTCAATCCGGCGGGGCATGAGGTCAGTGGATGCTGCCTGTCGGTGAGCTTGCGCGACTATGCGCGGATGGGGCTGTTCGCGCTGTCGGGCGGAAAGGGCGTCGTGCCCGATGGCTGGTTCGCCGCAGCGACGACCAACCAAGTGCCGCCGACGCCCGACTTCATCGGAGGGGCGGGTTACGGCTATCAATGGTGGGTGCTGCCGGGCGGGCGTTATGCCGCGATAGGGATTTTCGGGCAGAGCATCATGATCGATCCCGCTAGGAAGCTGGTGGTCGCGATATCGAGCGCATGGCCGACCGCGACGGGCAAGGATTTATCGGCCAAACGCAATGCGTTGTGGGCGAAGTTTGAGACGGCTGCTCAGTAGATTACCCTTCCTTCAGGGAGGGGAGTTACGAATCGACTCGCTCGAAGTGCCCCGTCTCGAAATCGTCGGCGATCAGCGTGACGATCCGCGCGGCGACGTCTTCGGGCGGCTTGACCTTGGCCGGATCCTCGCCGGGATAGGCGCGCTCGCGCATCTTGGTGCGCGTGGCGCCGGGATCGATCACCGCGACGCGGATTTTGCTGACGGCTTCGACCTCCTCACCGTAAGCGAGCACCAGCGTCTCCATCGCCGCCTTCGACGCGCCATAGGCACCCCAATAGGCGCGGGGCTTGCGGCCGACGCTGGAAGTCAGCGCGATCACCCGCGCATGCGCCGACTTGCGCAGCGCCCCGTCGAACGCCGCAATCATCGCGGCTGGGGCGGAGACATTGAGCGTCATCACGCGCGCGAACTCGCCCGGGTCGATTGCCGGTACCGCTGACAGCGAGCCGAGCGTTCCAGCGTTGAGCACGAGGATGTCGAGCGCGCCCCAGCGCTCGGCCACGGCCGTCGCCAGCCGCGCGATGCTGTCGCTTTCGGTCAGATCGAGCGGGGCGATCGTCGCGGTGCCGCCGGCGGCGTGGATCGCTTCCTCGACTTCTTCGAGTGCGCCCGCGGTCCGCGCGGTCAGGATGACGTGAGCACCCTCGGCAGCCAACGCCCTGGCCGTCGCGGCGCCGATTCCCCGGCTCGCGCCGGTGACCAGCGCGAGTTGTCCTTCGAGTCTCATGTTTATTCCGCGGCTTCGTGGAGGGCGAGTTCGGCGTCCATCGCGTCATGATCGGTCAAGCGCGTGGGATAATCGCCGGTGAAGCAAGCGTCGCAGTAACGCGGCGTCATGTCGTTGCGCCCGGCCTCGCCGAGCGCCTTATAGAGCCCGTCGATGCTGACGAACGCCAGGCTGTCGGCGTGGATGAAGTCGGTCATACCGGGCACGCTGAAGCGCGACGCGAGGAGTTTCTCGCGCTCCGGCGTATCGACGCCGTAGAAGCAGCTGTTCGTTGTCGGCGGGCTGGCGATCCGCATATGGACTTCGCGCGCGCCGGCTTCGCGCATCATCTCGACGATCTTGAGGCTGGTGGTGCCGCGGACGATCGAATCGTCGACCAGGATGATCGACTTGCCCTTGATCAGTGCGCGGTTGGCGTTGTGCTTGAGCTTGACGCCGAGCCGACGGATCTGGTCGCCCGGCTGGATGAAGGTGCGCCCGACATAGTGCGATCGGATGATGCCGAGTTCGAACGGGATGCCGCTTTGCTGGGCATAGCCGATCGCGGCGGGGACGCCCGAATCGGGGACAGGGATGACGAGGTCGGCCTCGACCGGCGATTCGATCGCGAGCTGCGCGCCGATCGCCTTGCGAACCGAATAGACCGACTGATCGCTATCGCCGGCGATCGAATCGGGGCGCGAGAAATAGACCCATTCGAAGATGCACGGTCGGGGCGCGTAGTTGCCGAACGGGCGCAGCGAGCGGAGCTTGCCACCCTCGACGATCACGAGTTCGCCGGGATCGATCGAGCGAACGAATTCCGCACCAACCACGTCGAGCGCGACCGTTTCCGACGCGAAGATATAGGCGTCGTCGAGTCGCCCCATCACCAGCGGGCGGATGCCGAGCGGGTCGCGCACCGCGATCATCCCCTGCGGCGTCATCACGATCAGCGAATAGGCGCCCTCGACTCGGCGCAGCGCGTCGACGAACTTGTCGAGCGGGTCGCGATACGAACTGGTCGCGACGAGATGGAGGATCACCTCGGTATCGCTGGTCGACTGGAAGATCGCGCCGCGCGACACGAGATCGTCGCGCAAATACATCGCGTTGGAGATATTGCCGTTGTGCGCGACCGCGAACCCGCCGGTTGCGAGCTCGGCGTAGAGCGGTTGGATGTTGCGCAGCGCGGTTTCGCCGGTCGTTGAATAGCGGACGTGCCCGCACGCAACGTCACCGCGCAGCCCGCCCATGATCTCGTCACGGTCGAAATTGCCGGCGACATGCCCCATTGCGCGGTGGCTATGGAAATGCGCGCCGTCCCAACTGGTGATGCCGGCGGCTTCCTGTCCGCGATGCTGGAGCGCATGCAGGCCGAGCGCAACCAGCGCTGCGGCGCCGTCCGCGCCGGACACGCCGAACACGCCGCACTCCTCGCGCAGCTTGTCGTCGTCGAATGGATTGGTCGTCAGCATGGGGGTTCCGGATGCTGTGGCGCGAGGGCCATATAGTGACGCAGATCAGCTTTGTCGCGCGTTTGTCATCATGCCGCGCGCATTTTGTCGGCAGGGCGCGGACGGGTAGGGGAGTGACATGACCGACTCGCGCGAAACCGGGCTGACGCTCGATCCGAAATGGGATGCCAACGGGCTGGTGACCGCCGTGGTCACCGATGGCGATTCGGGCGCGTTGCTGATGGTCGCGCATATGAACGCCGAGGCGTTGCGCGCGACTGTGGAGAGTGGCGAAGCGGTGTTCTGGTCGCGCAGCCGTGGCGAATTGTGGCGCAAGGGCGCGACGTCGGGCAACACGATAGCGGTGCGCGAGGTCCGGATCGATTGCGACCAGGACGCGGTATGGCTGATCGTCGATGCCGCGGGGCCGGCGTGTCATACCGGCGAGCGGTCATGCTTCTATCGGCGGGTGGTGGGTGATGGTTTGGAGGTCGTGAATTGAAGCGCGTCGCTTCTACTTTTTGCTTCCCCGGCGAAGGCCGGGGCCCAGGTTCGGGCCGATCGCAACTGGGCCCCGGCCTTCGCCGGGGAAGCATCACTAGTTTAGCGCTGCTCGCGTTTATCGGCGGTTGTCAGGATCGGTCATTGCCAAACGCCCAGGCCACACCCAGCAGCCTCGAAGCTGCGGCGATCGAGGCTGGCGTCATCTCCGACCCTGCCAACACCGACCCGACAGGGCTCTACACGCGTGACCGCGACAAGATTTGCGTCGTCCCCAGCGCGACGGCATTCCGCGTCGGGATCTATGTCGATTACGGCAACGATTATTTCTGCAGCGGGTCGGGCGAGGCGACGCGCGCTGGCGAGACGCTGCACGTCGAGCTGACCAGCGCGCCCGGGTGCAGCTTCGATGCGAAGTTCGACGGCGACCGGATTGCGATCCCCGGCACCTTGCCCGACGCGTGTCAGAAGGCGTGCTCGAAGCGCGCTTCGTTGGCTGGGCTCAACGTCGAGCGGCTGAGCGATTCGCCGTCCGAAGCTGCGGCCCTGCGCGACGGGCGCGGTCGGATGCTTTGCGGCGGCGGCAAGTAGCGTTGACGTAAACGTAAGGTAGGCGTAACTTCTGCCGATGCCGTGGGTGCCGTCCAATGCCGCGATCGAGCCGCTCGCCGATCAGGAGAATTTCTCGATCTCCGATCTCTCGGCGGAGTTCGGCGTTACCGCCCGAGCTTTACGCTTTTACGAAGACGAAGGCCTGATCGCGCCCGAACGCCGCGGCACGCAGCGCGTCTATTCGCACCGCGACCGCGCACGGCTGGCGTGGATCTTGCGCGGCAAGCGAGTCGGATTTTCGCTGACCGATATCCGCGAACTGATCGACCTCTACGACATCGGCGACGGCCGCCGTACGCAGCGCCAGCGCACGATCGATCGCTGCCGTGCGCGGATCGACACGCTCAACGCGCAGAAACACGACATCGACGCCGCGATCGCCGAACTGACCGAATTCACCGCGTTGCTCGAAACCGCCCGCGATAGCGACCAGAAGGACTGACCATGCCGCAATATACGCCCCCGGTGCGCGACACGCGCTTCGTGCTCGATCATGTGCTGGGGATCGACCGCTACGCCAATCTGCCCGGGTTCGCGAACGCGACGCCGGATACGGTGGATGCGGTGCTGGAGGAAGGCGGCAAGTTCGTCGCCGAAGTTCTGTTCCCGCTCAACCAGTCGGGCGATCTCGAAGGCTGCACGCGCCACGACGACGGCAGCGTGACGACGCCGAAGGGGTTCAAGCAGGCATACGAACAGTTCCGCGAATCGGGCTGGGGCACGATCGGCGCGCCCGAGCAGTTCGGCGGGCAGGGGATGCCGCATGTGATCGCGACGGCGTTCTCCGAATATATGAGCTCGGCCAACATGGCGTTCGCGATGTATCCGGGACTGACGCACGGCGCGACCGCCGCTTTGCTGGTCAAGGGCAGCGACGAGCAGAAAGCGAAATACGTCCCCAAGATGGTGTCGGGCGAATGGGGCGGCACGATGAACCTGACCGAGCCGCAATGCGGCACCGACCTCGGGCTGATCCGCACGCGCGCCGAACCGCAGGCGGACGGCAGCTACGCGATCACCGGCACCAAGATCTTCATTTCGGCCGGTGAGCACGACCTTACCAGCAACATCATCCATTTGGTCCTCGCCAAGACGCCTGGCGCGCCGGAGAGTTCGAAGGGCATTTCGCTGTTCGTGGTGCCCAAGTTCCTGGTCAACGACGACGGATCATTGGGCGAGCGCAACGCCGTCCAGTGCGGCTCGATCGAGCACAAGATGGGGATTCACGGCAATTCCACCTGCGTGATGAATTACGATGGCGCCAAGGGCTGGCTGGTCGGTGAGGAGATGAAGGGTCTCGCGGCGATGTTCATCATGATGAACGAAGCGCGGCTCGGGGTCGGGCTGCAAGGGCTGTCGGTGGCGGAGACTGCGCATCAGAACGCCGTCCACTATGCGAATGACCGGCGGCAGGGGCGTGCCCTCACCGGCGTGCAGGATCCGCAAGAAAAGGCCGACACGTTGTTCGTCCATCCCGACGTGCGCCGCATGCTGATGGAATCGAAGGCGCTGACCGAGGGGCTGCGCGCGCTGGTCCTATGGGGCGCGCTTCAGGTCGATCTCGAACACGCCGCGGCGACCGAGGAGGAGCGCGAGCACGCCGCCGACCTGGTCGGGCTGCTGACTCCGGTGATCAAGGGCTACGGCACCGACAAGGGCTATGAGATCGCGACCAACGCGCAGCAGGTTTATGGCGGGCATGGCTACATCGCCGAATGGGGGATGGAGCAATACGTCCGCGATGCCCGCATTTCGATGATCTACGAAGGCACCAATGGCGTACAGGCGATGGACCTCGTCGGGCGCAAGCTCGCGCAAAATGGCGGCCGGGCGGTGCAATTGCTGTTCAAGGTGGTGGCGGAGGAAGTCGCCGCGGCCAAGCAGATCGAAGCCACCGCGGGGTTCGCGGCGGCGCTCGAAAAGGCCAATGGCGAACTCCAGGCGGCGACGATGTGGTTCATGGCGAACGGCATGACCAACCCGAACAATGTCGGTGCTGGCGCACACAGCTACATGCATTTGATGGGGATCGTCGGGGTCGGCCTAATGTGGTTGCGCATGGCCGAAGCGGCCGCCCGGCTGAAGGCCGCTGGCGAGGACGATGCCGCATTCCTTGACGCCAAGCTGACCACCGCGCGCTATTTCGCCGAGCGGATCATGCCCGATGCCGGCGCGCTGCGGCGCAAGATCGAGGGTGGGGCCGAGGCGCTGATGGCACTCCCGCCCGAAATGTTCGCGGCCGCCTGATCTTTCGCAATCCCCTCCCTGGAAGGGAGGGGAGTTTTCATGGTCTCGCTGGGGCAGGCGTCGCCGTCGCCACAGGCTTTGGCGCCGCTTCCTTGCGCCGCACGCCGCCCAGCCCGTCGGGCGCTGCTGGCTTGAGCGAGAAGCTAACCGCTGGCGGTGTTGTGCCGGGCGTCGTCGCTGCCGTCGTGGCCGGTTTCGCGCCGAGCGGCGGCAAATTGCCCGCGGGCGTCCCCAGCACTTGCAGCTTCATGCACTCGCCCTTGGCCCCGCGCTTGAATTGGCCGCAATTCCACAGCGCCTTCTCGTAGCTCCGCGCTTTGTCGCGCAAATAGCTGAACGCCATCGTCGAAATCTGTGCCTGGCCGAGCGGCAGGCCCTTCGGGGTGCGCGCCTTGTCGGTCCACGCCATCAGCTTGCAATAATCGCGCGTGCCGCATGCCTTCGCGGCGACTTGCGGGAACGAATCGGGCGCGGCGCGCGGATCGAGCGTTACGAGAAAGCTGTTGGGATCGATCGACGTGGCGTTCGGCCCCTCGCTGCCGTTCAGCGTTGCGCTGTCGATCTGGGCTGGGTTGACGTCGGCCATAGCGGCCGCCGCGCCGCTATGCGCCGCCGAGAACCCATCGAGCGCGGCGATCCCGGGCTCGAACCCCGACACCCCGCGCACGAACGCCGCCGGCGTCCCCCACCAGCCGGTCCAGCGGAAGAACAGGTGTGTCTTGATCGCGGCAACCTTGTCCAGGCTAGCGCTCCAATAGGGCACGACCCAGTCGGTATGGTAGCGCGTCGAATAGCCGACCTTGGGGTAAACCGACCCGTTGAGCGCCGCGACGGCCACGTCGCGCGCTCGCGTCCAGGCGGCGGGATTGGGCCGCCAGCGGCTCATCGCGCCGTCGCAGGCGAACGAAAATTGGCAACCGGTCGAGCGCTCCGATCCCTGGAAGACCACGCCGCACACCGATTTGGGGAACGCGGGGTGACGGACGCGGTTGAGGATGACCTGCGCGACCGCGCGCTCACCATCGGTGTCGTCGCCGGCTTCGTAGAGCACGCCGACCGCCAGGCAGTCGATCGCCCGCGCCCGCGCGTTGCTGTCGCCGTTGAAGACGAACGGGCGCGCCGGCGGGTTGGGCGCGGTCGAGAAGGGCACGGTGTCGTTGAACGCCTTGGCGTCTTCCGGCGCGACGGCCTGAAATTCGACCGGTTCAACCGGTGGCAGTTCCGTCTTGGGGACGACGCGCTGGACGATCTTGACGCGTGGCATCGGTCGCGCGTGCGGTGCGAACTTCACGATCAGCGCTGGCCCCAACACCAGCACGATCGCCAGCACCGCGAGCAGTGTGCGCAAGGCAAACGAAGGAGAGGACTTAGGATCGGTCAAGGAAGGGCCTGATGAAGGACGGCGCAGCAACGCGCGCGCAGCCCCTTAGCGTAACGGGGACGCGATGCCAAAATTCCCTAATGCGGCGATTGTTCCGGTTGCGACTCAGCTTTCGGGCAGGAAGTCGGGCACCGATAGATACCGTTCGCCGGTGTCGTAGTTGAAGCCCAGCACGCGACTGCCATTAGGCAGATCGGGCAATTTCTGCCCGATCGCGGCAAGCGTCGCGCCCGAACTGATCCCGACCAGCATGCCTTCCTCGGTCGCTGACCGGCGTGCGAATTCCTTTGCCGCGCCGGCATCGACCTTGATCACGCCATCGAGCGCCTGCGTGTGGAGATTGGCGGGAATGAAGCCCGCGCCGATCCCCTGGATCGGGTGCGGCCCCGGTTGACCACCGGAGATGACCGGCGACAATTCGGGCTCGACTGCGAATACCTTCAGGTTCGGCCAAATCTTCTTCAGCGCCTCGGCGACGCCGGTAATGTGCCCGCCGGTGCCGACGCCGGTGATCAACACGTCGATCGGCGAATCGGCAAAGTCGTTGAGGATTTCCTGTGCGGTGGTACGCACATGCACGTCGATGTTCGCAGGATTTTCGAACTGTTGCGGCATCCACGAATTGGGCGTCGCCTCGATCAACTCGAGCCCACGCTCGATCGCGCCCTTCATGCCCTGTTCGCGCGGCGTCAGGTCGAACGTCGCGCCATAGGCCAGCATCAGCCGGCGCCGCTCGATCGACATGCTCTCCGGCATCACCAGGATCAGTTTGTAGCCCTTGACCGCGGCGACCATCGCCAGGCCGACGCCGGTGTTGCCGCTGGTCGGCTCGATGATCGTCCCGCCGGGCTGGAGCTTGCCGTCGCGTTCGGCCGCCTCGACCATCGACAGCGCGATACGGTCCTTGATCGATCCGCCCGGGTTGGACCGCTCGGACTTGATCCACACTTCGGCGTCGGGGAATAGCTTGGCCACGCGGATATGCGGCGTGTTGCCGATCGTTTCCAGAATGGTGTTGGCCTTCATGGCTTGGCTTCTCCGTGCTGGGGTTCGATTGTTAGAATGTCGGGCGGGTCGAACGACTTTGCAAGCCGTAGTTCCGGGAATAGCCGCGACCAGAACAAGGTGATGGCGATCGCGCCCACGCCGCCGAATACCACGGCACCGACCGGGCCGAGCAGCGACGCGAGAAGCCCGCTTTCGGCCTCGCCGAGTTCGTTCGACGCCGAAATAGTCAGCTGCGAGACCGAGCTGACCCGCCCGCGCATCGCATCGGGGGTATGAAGCTGGACGAGCGAGGTGCGTACATACACCGAGACCATGTCCGCCGCACCCGCGACGACCAAGGCCGCGAAACTCAGCAGGAACCACCGCGACAGGCCAAAAGTCAGGATGGCGACGGCGAAGATCAATACCGCGACGAGCATCTTCACACCGACGTCGCTCTTCATCGGCCGGAACGAGAACCACAAGGAGGCAACGGCCGCGCCGATGCCCATGCCCGCGGCGAGCACGCCAAGCCCGCTCGCGCCAACGTGGAGAATGTCGCGCGCATACACGGGTAGTAAAGCCGTCGCGCCGGCGAGCAACACGACGAACAGATCAAGCGTGATCGTCGCCAGCACCAGCCGATTCTGGCGCACATAACGGAACCCGTCGAGAATACGCTGCAACGGGTGCCGATCGCTCTGCGACGGTGGTTGCGGCACCGGCTTGATCAGCATCATCAGCGCGAGAGCCACGACGAACAGGCCGGCGACCGTCGTATAGGCTGCATCGGGATGGATGGCGTACAGCACGCCTCCAACGCTCGGCCCTGCAATGGTCCCGGTCTGCCATGCCAGCGTGCTGATCGCGATCGCCGTCGGCAGCGTCTCGCGACTGACCAGATTGGGGGCGAGCGCCGAATAGGCCGGTCCGGAAAACGCGCGCGCGACCCCCACGAACGCCGCGGCGATGAACAGGAACGGCAATGACAGCATTCCGGCCCAGGTCAGATACCCCAGCGTTATTGCGTTGAGCATCAGCAAGGCGGTCGTGCCGCGCACGATCCAGCGTCGGTCGTAGGTGTCCGCGACCAGGCCCACCACGGGGGTCAACAGGAATAACGGCACGAACTGGACCAACCCGATCAGCCCGAGCATCGACGCGGCACGCTCGATGCTGAAATGGAGTTGCTCGCGCGCCAGGCCATAGACCTGCCAACCGATGATGATGCCCTGCGCGCTGACTGCGATCGTGCCGGCAAAGCGCGACAGCCAATAGGCGCGGAAGTTGGCGATCCTGAGGGGATGGTCGGCCGGGAACACGGTGTGCCCTTAGGCGCTGCGCGCGGCGTTGGGCAACCATGGCAAAGCTTCGCCGCAGAATTGATCGCCTATGCCGCAGCGCAAGATTGAAACGCGCCACGCAACCAGCCTATAGGCCCACCTTTATCCTCTACGGAAACGAGGTTTCCCCTTGGCCAAAGCTCCCGCCAAAAAGCCGTCCGCACCGCCCTTCACGCCCAATCGTCCGCGCCCCGACGAGCCGCAGCCGTACAAGGCGTCGAAGGCCGAACTGCTCGAACTCTACAAGCAGATGCTGCTGATCCGCCGGTTCGAGGAAAAGGCGGGGCAGCTCTACGGGCTCGGCTTCATCGGCGGGTTCTGTCACCTCTATATCGGGCAGGAAGCGGTCGCGGTCGGGCTCCAGTCGGCGCTCGATGGTGAGAAGGATTCGGTGATCACCGGCTATCGCGACCATGGTCACATGCTCGCCTATGGCATCGACCCCAAGGTAATCATGGCCGAGCTGACCGGCCGCGCCGCCGGCATCTCGAAGGGCAAGGGCGGGTCGATGCACATGTTCTCGACCGAGAAGAAGTTCTACGGCGGGCACGGCATCGTCGGCGCGCAGGTGTCGCTGGGGACGGGACTCGCGTTCAACCACAAATATTCCGAAGATGGTGGCGTGTGCCTTGCCTATTTCGGCGACGGCGCGGCCAACCAGGGCCAGGTCTACGAATCGTTCAACATGGCCGAACTGTGGAAGCTGCCGATCATCTACGTGATCGAGAACAACCAGTACGCAATGGGCACCAGCGTCAATCGCGCCAGCGCCGAGGATCAGCTGTACCGTCGCGGCGAATCGTTCCGCATTCCGGGCATCCAGGTCGACGGCATGGATGTGCTGGCGTGCCGCGGGGCCGCCGAGGAAGCGCTGGCGTGGGTGCGCGCCGGCAAGGGTCCGCTGATCCTCGAAATGAAGACCTATCGCTATCGCGGCCATTCGATGTCCGACCCGGCCAAGTATCGCAGCCGCGACGAAGTTCAGGCGGTGCGCGACAAGTCCGACCCGATCGAGCACGCCAAGAAGTTGCTCGAGGACATGGGGGTCAAGGAAGACGAGTTTAAGGCCGCCGATCAGGAAATCCGGAAACGGGTCAACGAGGCCGCCGACTTCGCCGAGCAGACACCCGAGCCCGAGCCCGGTGAGCTCTACACCGACATCCTGGTGGAGTCGTACTGATGCCGATCGAGATCAAGATGCCGGCGCTGTCGCCCACGATGGAAGAGGGCACGCTCGCCAAGTGGCTCGTCAAGGAAGGCGACACGGTCAAGTCCGGCGATATCATGGCCGAGATCGAGACCGACAAGGCGACGATGGAGTTCGAAGCGGTCGACGAGGGAACGATCGGCCAGATTCTGGTCGCCGAAGGCACCGACAATGTGAAGGTCGGCACCGTCATCGCCACGTTGAACGGCGAGGGTGAAGAATCGGCCGCGCCCGCGCCGGCCAAGGCAGAAGAGCCCGCGATTGAGCAGAAGGCGGCGGAATCCGAGACACCCGCGCCAAAGCTTGTCGAAACCGGCGCGCGGCAGATGTTCGAGGCGGCCAAACACGACGCCGAGGTTGCCGACCCGGCGATTCCGGCCGGCACCGAGATGGTCAAAACCACCGTGCGCGAGGCGTTGCGCGACGCGATGGCCGAGGAGATGCGCAAGGACCCCCGCGTCTTCGTGATGGGCGAGGAAGTCGCGCAATATCAGGGCGCTTACAAAGTGACCCAGGGCCTGCTCGACGAGTTCGGCGAGAAGCGCGTGATCGACACGCCGATCACCGAATATGGTTTCGCCGGCGTCGGCACGGGCGCGGCGATGGGTGGGCTGCGGCCGATCGTCGAGTTCATGACGTTCAACTTCGCAATGCAGGCGATCGACCACATCATCAACTCGGCGGCCAAGACCAACTACATGTCGGGCGGTCAGATGCGCTGCCCGATCGTGTTCCGCGGCCCGAACGGGGCGGCGAGTCGGGTCGGCGCGCAGCATTCGCAGAACTATGGGCCTTGGTACGCCAGCGTCCCCGGCCTGATCGTGATCGCGCCGTATGACGCAGCCGACGCAAAGGGCTTGCTGAAGGCCGCGATCCGCACCGAAGACCCAGTCGTCTTCCTGGAAAACGAACTGCTTTATGGCCGCAGCTTCGATGTGCCGGCGCTCGACGATTACGTGCTGCCGATCGGCAAGGCGCGGATCATGCGCGAGGGCAAGGACGTCACGATCGTCAGCTACTCGATCGGGGTCGGGGTCAGCCTGGAAGCCGCCGACAAGCTGGCCGAAGAAGGCATCGACGCCGAGGTCATCGATCTGCGCACGCTGCGCCCGCTCGACAAGGCGACGGTGCTCAAATCGCTCGCCAAGACCAACCGCATTGTCGTCGCCGAGGAAGGCTGGCCGACCTGCTCGATCGCCGCCGAAGTCGCCGCGTTCGTAATGGAGGAGGGGTTCGACGACCTGGACGCCCCCGTCCTGCGCGTGACCGACGAGGATGTGCCGCTGCCCTATGCGGCGAACCTGGAGAAACTCGCGCTGATTTCCGCCGACAAGGTGGTGAGCACGGTCAAGAAGGTGTGCTACCGCTGATCCGAACCGAGTTCGGATAGGGAGGCGGCGCTGTCCACTGGCGCGTTAGGGTTGGTTGGAGCGGCACTCGCGCTGGCGATCGTCGGCGCGTGCTGGGTGCTGTACGCCGGCTTGCGCGCCAAGGCGGCGGCTGGCGCGACGGCGGCGGACAACGACAAACTCTCTGCATTGCTCGCGTCGGCGCCGGCGTTGGCAATGGTGGTGCGTCCTGACGGCCGGCTCGAACTGCCAGACAGGCTGGCCGATTGGTTCGGCCTGTCGTCGCCACCGCGCTTCCTCGCCGAACTAGTGACACCGGGTGCTGGGCTAACCAGCGAGGACGCCGCAACACTCAGTGACGCGATCACCGCGGCGCAGAAAGCGGGCGAACCGTTCGCTTTGGCGATCCGCCCGCAAGGGTCGTCGCGCACGCTGACGGTGCAAGGGCTCCGCGCGGCGAGCGGCGTGGTGGTCTGGTTCTTCGACGCGACCGACAGCCAGGCGCGGATTGGCGAACTGCTCGGCCAGACCGCGCAACTCACCGACGCGTTCGGCGCGCTCAAGGGGCTGATCGAGGCGGCGCCGCTGCCGATGTGGTATCGCGGCCCCGATCTCCGGCTTGCGATGGTCAATTCGGCCTATGTCCGGGCGGTCGAGGGTCAGGACGCGCGTGACGTGGTGTCGCGTGGCGTCGAGCTGATCGAGGGATCGGGCGTCGGTGGACCGCTCGCCAATGCCGGTCGGGCGCGCGACACCGATCGGCCCGCAATTGCCAACGCGCCCGCGACGATCAACGGCGCGCGAAAGATGCTGCGCGTCCACGACGTGCCGCTGCCCACACCGCCGGGCGGCGTTGCCGGGTTTGCCATCGATATCGACGAGCTTGAACAGGCGCGTAGCGGGATAAAAAGGTTCGGCGAAGCGCAGCGCGTGATGCTCGACCGGCTTTCCGCTGGCGTCGCGCAGTTCGCCGCCGACCGCACGCTCAGTTTTTGCAACGAGCCGTTCATTCGCATTTTCGCGATGCGGGGCGAATGGCTTGCCGACCGGCCCGAGTTCGACCGCGTGCTCGAACGTATGCGCGAAGCCAACCGCTTGCCCGAAGTGCGCGATTTCCCCGGCTGGAAGGCAGAGCGACGCGACTGGTTCCTGGCGGCGACGGGGACGATCGAGGAAAGCTGGACACTGCCGGGCGGCGTGCATCTGCGCGTGGTCGGGCACCCGTTGCCCGATGGCGGGCTGCTCCTGATTTTCGAGGATCGCACCGAGCAGGTCCAGCTCGCCAGCGCGCGCGACACCCTGCTGCGCGTGCGCACAGCCACGTTCGACAATCTATTCGAAGCCCTCGGCGTGTTTGCCGGCGACGGGCGGTTGCAAATCTGGAACGACAAGTTCCGCCACATCTGGGGCTTCGATGAGCAATTTCTCGCCACGCACCCGCGTATTGATTCGCTGGTTACCGAAGGATCGACCAAGCTAGCTAATCCTAGCCGTGCCGGCGTGATTGCGGAGCTTGTGCGATCGGCCGCGGTCGGGCGGATGCAACGCGCGGGCCGTGTCGCGTTCGCCGACGGGCGTCATTTCGAATTCGCCGGCGTGCCGCTGCCCGACGGCAACGCGCTGTTCACGATGCTCGACATTTCGGACAGCCGCCGCGCGGAACAGGCGCTGCGCGACCGTAATGAGGCGCTGGAAGCGGCCGACCGCGTAAAGACAGCGTTCGTCGCCAGCATGAGCTACGAATTGCGCACGCCGCTGACCTCGATCCAGGGGTTCGCCGAGATGATGGGCGAGGGCTATGCCGGCAAGCTGCCCAAGCAGGCCGACGAATATGTCGGGGCGATCCTGGAGTCGGTCGCGCGCTTGTCGGCGCTGGTCGACGACGTGCTCGACCTGGCCGAGGGTGAGAAGATCGAGCGCCACAATGTCGATCTCGAAACGCTGGCTTATGCCGCCGCCGAGGCGGTCGCGCCGGCCGCCAAGCGGAAGTCGATCGACTTCGTGATCGAGGTCGTGCCCTCGACGGGTATGGTCACCGGCGACGCCAAGAAGCTGCGCGAGATGATCGAGCATTTGCTTCGCCACGCCGTGGCGGGAGTGGGTGAGCAGGGGCGCGTGCTGCTCCACACCGACGGCGATGCGCGCCATGCCCGGGTCGTGGTGTCGGACGACGGGGCGGGTATGGATCACGCCGCGGTCGAACGCGCGTTCGACAGCTTCGCCGAACCCGCGGTCCAGGATCAAGATCGCGCGCTCGGCCTCGGCCTGCCGCTCGCCAGGCAATTCGCCGAAGCACATGGTGGGTCGATCCAGTTGCTGTCGGAGCCGGGTGCGGGAACGCTGATCACGGTCGAGTTGCCGCGATAGGTTGCACGCCGAGTTCTATGCGCATAGTTTATGCGCACCAGGGAGATCGTGTTGGCCAGAGTTCGCGAAGATCGGGCGCCGTACCGGCGGCCAACCAATCTGTCGATCGACGCCCGGCTGGTGGCTGACGCCAGGCAGCTCGGCATCAATGTATCGCGCGCGAGCGAGGATGGGTTGGCGCGCGAATTGAAGGCCGAGCGAGAACGGCGCTGGCTGGAGGAAAACAGGGAAGCGATCGCTGCCTACAACGAGTGGGTGAAGAACAACGAATTGCCGTTGGCGAAATATCGACAATTCTGATGGCGCGCTTTGACGTCTACCGCACGGCGAGCGGTGCGATGTTGCTCGATTGCCAAACGGATTTCCTGTCGGGGATCGAAACCAGACTCGTCGCGCCGTTGATGCCAGCCGATCAGGCCGGACCGATGCTTCCCCGGTTGAATCCTGTGTTTGAAATCGGTGGTACGCGTGTCGCGATGATGACCACGCTGTTGGTCGGTATTCCGAAAACCGAACTTGGCAAGCGGATCGGTTCATTAGCCGACGAGCAAACGACGATCATGAATGCAATCGACATGCTGTTGAGCGGCTTCTGATGCTGTTGGCGGATGCTGAAGCCACCGAAGCCTTCGGCGCGCATTTGGCTACTATCGTGCGCCCCGGCGATATCATCACGCTATCCGGGCCGCTTGGGGCGGGCAAGACCAGTATTGCCCGCGGAATGCTTGCCGCGCTGGGGCTGGCGGAGGAGGCGCCGTCGCCGACCTTTGCGATCGTTCAGCCTTATGGGCCGCCCGAGACGCGGTTGGCGGTGATGCACGTCGACCTCTATCGGATCGAGCATCCCGACGAGCTCGATGAACTCGGCTTGGACGAAGCGCGGGCGGAGTCGGTCCTGCTCGTCGAATGGCCCGAACGCGCGCCGGGGCGCTGGGCCGACGCTTTAGCGCTCACCCTGGACTTCGCACCGGACGGCGGTCGCGCCTTGACAGCGACCGTGCCCACGGCATGGGAGGGGCGATGGCCCCTGACATGAATCCGCCGGCGGGCGCCGCCGCTTTCCTAGCCGGTCTGGGATGGGGCGACGCCGACGTGCTGCCGCTGGCGGGCGATGCGTCGTTTCGGCGCTATTTCCGCGTCGCCGGTCACGGCCGCAGCGCGATCCTGATGGACGCGCCACCGCCGCACGAGAACCCAAAGCCGTTCCTCGACGTCGCGCAATGGCTGACCGCGCGGGGTTTTCCCGCGCCGGCGATCATCGGCACCGATCTGACGCAGGGGCTCGTCCTGCTTGAGGATTTCGGCGATGCCCGGATGCGCGAGACGGTCGACGCCGCGCCGGAATCTTTGCTGCGGCTCTACGAGGCGGCGGTCGATATCCTGGTCCGCCTGCGGGGAGAGCCGGCGGGGCCATGGAAGCCATACGACAGCAAGGAATTGCACCGCGAAGCCGATTTGCTGGTCGAATGGTATTGCCCCGCGGTCGGGCTCGACGTCAGTCTGGGCGAATATCACGCCGCGTGGGACGCGGTGTTCGACACCGTGCTGGCGCCCGAGCCGGTTACCGTGTTGCGCGATTATCATGCCGAAAACCTGATGCTGATCGGCGGGACGGAATCGCTCGGACTGCTCGACTTTCAGGATGCTGCGGCAGGGCATCCGGCCTACGACCTCGTCTCGTTGCTCCAGGATGCGCGGCGCGATGTCGAGCCGGCGATCGAGGCGGCGATGCTCGACCGGTATCGCCGGATCACCGGGGTCGGCGACGATTTCGACGCCGCCTATCACGTGCTGGGCGCGCAGCGGAATGCCAAGATCGTCGGCATCTTCACCCGCCTATGGCAGCGCGACGGCAAGCCACGCTACCCGGCGCTCTGCCCGCGCGTGTGGCGCTACCTCAATGCCGACTTGCGGCATCCAGCGCTGGCGCCGGTGAAGGCGTGGTTCGACACCAACATCCCGCCCGACAAACGCGGCGATCCGATGGAGATCGCCGGCGCATGAAGCCCAAGCGCACACTTGCGATCCGTCCCGACCCCGGCGGGGTGGTGCCCGAAACCGCGATGGTGATGGCGGCGGGGCTCGGTAAGCGCATGCGCCCGCTGACCGCGACGCGACCAAAGCCGCTGATCCCCGTGGCGGGCAAGGCGTTGCTCGACCATGTGTTCGATCGGTTGCGAGGGGCGGGGGTCAAACGCGCCGTGGTCAACGTCCACTACCTCGCCGACGCGCTCGAGGCGCACCTCAAAGCGCACGTGAAGGATATCGAGATCGTCGTGTCCGACGAGCGTGATCGGTTGATGGAAACCGGCGGTGGGCTGGTGAAGGCGCGTGAGATGATCGGCGACAAACCGTTCGTGTGCGTCAATGCCGACAACCTCTGGGTCGATGGCCCCGCCGACACGATCAAGCTGCTCGCGTCGCGCTGGGACGACGCGACGATGGACGCGCTGTTGCTCGTCGTGCCCTATGCTCGCGCGCACAACCATCCGGGGCGGGGCGATTTCCACCTCGACGCGCAAGGGAAGATCACCGGTCGCCGCAAGCCGGGGCGGGTCGCACCGTTCGTCTATACCGGCGTTCAGATACTGTCGCCGCGCGTGATCCGCGATTGGCCCGAGGGGCCGTTTTCGACGATGCTGTTCTGGGAGCGCGCGATCGAAGCGGGGCGGGCCTATGGCTTCGTCCATCAGGGGTTGTGGTTCGACGTCGGATCGCCGCCCGCGATCGCCAGGACCGAGGCTCTTCTGATCGATGCCTGAGCGCGGCCTCGCGCTTTTCACGATTCCCGCGCAGCGCGCGTTCGCGGACTCGCTCGTTGCGGGGTTGATGAAGCGGTACGGCGACGATCCGCTGCGACTGGCCCGTGGGATGGTGCTGCTCCCCAACAATCGTGGCCGCCGCGCGGTTCAGGATGCGTTCGTGCGCGCGAGCGGCGGCGGGCTGTTGCTACCGCGACTGGTGACGATCGGCGATCCGTCGCTCGACGAGGCAGCGGGGGCGATGCTCGATCCGGCCGATGACGACGCTCCACTGCCGCCGGCGGTCGATCCGCTGGCGCGGCGCATGATCCTGGCGCGGCTGGTTGGTGACGCGCGTGCGCGAGTCGGCGATCCGGTCACCGCGGACGAGGCGGTGCGGCTGGCAGGGGCACTGGCGCGGACGCTCGACCATTTGCTGGTCGAGGAGGTCGATCCCCGGAGGCTGCGCAGCATCGAACTGACCGAGACATTGTCCGAGCATTGGGACCGTGCACGTGAGTTGTTCGAACTCGTGATCGAGCGATGGCCCGTCGAACTCGCACGGATCGGTACAATCGACGCAGCGGCTCGGCGGGCACGGATGCTGCGGCGGTTGGCGGATCGCTGGAAGAATAAGCCGCCGCTTGGGTTCGTCTGCGCGGCCGGGATCAGCGATCCGGCGCCAGCCGTCGCGCTGCTCCTCCGCCGCGTCGCCGAACTGCCGGAGGGCAGCGTGATTTTTCACGACCTCGCGCTGGAGATGCCGGACGAGGAATGGGATGCGCTCGGCCCGCACAAGCCCGACCCCGACACTGGCCTGCGCAGGCGATCGATCGAGACACACCCGCAGTTCCAGTTGAAATTGCTACTCGACCGGATCGGCGCGGGGCGAGGCGAAGTGCGGCAATGGCCAGCGGGCTCGGATCACGACGCGTCGCTGGCGCGCGGGCGGGCGATCGCCAACGCGCTGGCACCCGCCGAATTCACCGGCAAATGGACGACGCTCGACGCCGACCGCCGACGGCTGGCGGGGATCCGCGCTGTCGAATTGGCGACCGCCGCCGACGAAGCGCAAGCGATCGCGCTGGCGCTGCGCGAGGTGCTTGAAACGCCGGGCCGAACGGCGGCGCTCGTCACGCCGGACCGCGCGCTGGCCGAACGTGTCGCGGCGCATTGCGCGCGCTGGGGGATTGCGATCGACGACACCGCGGGCCGCCCGCTGGCGACGCGCCCGCCGGGGACGTTGCTGACCGTGCTGGCGGAAGCGGCGGCGCAGGATTTCGCGCCGCAAGCGTTGCTCGCGTTGCTCAAGCATCCGTTGGTCCAGAATGGACCGCCGCGCACCTTGTGGCTCGACGGTGTCCGCGCGCTCGATCGCGCGCTACGCGGTCCGCGCCCGGCCCCCGGCCTCGACGGGATCGACTCCCATCTCCGCGACGGCGATGAGCGTGAGGCCGATATCCGCGCCGCGGCAGTGCTGGCCTGGCCCGACATCCGTCCGCTGCTCGAACCGATCGCGCGATGCTTTGGCGACGGCGAACAACCGTTGGCGGCGATGATCGCGACGCTGCGCGAGACCGCCCAAGCGTTGTGCGGCGACGTGTTGTGGGCAGGGCCAGCGGGTCGTGCGGCCGCGGAATTTCTCTCCGACCTGGAAGTCGAGGCGGCGAACGGCCCGCCGACCGCCGACCCCGCCAGCGTCGCGCCGCTGCTCCGCACGCTGATGGAGGAAATAGCGGTGCGGCCACCGCAGGGCGGGCATCCGCGGCTCGCAATCTACGGCCTGATCGAGGCGCGGTTGCAGACCGCCGACCTGATGATCCTCGGCGGGCTCAACGAAGGCACATGGCCTACCATCGCGCAACCCGATCCATGGCTCGCCCCGCGCATCCGCGCCGAGCTGGGCTTGCCGGGATTGGAGCGCAACGTCGGCATTGCCGCGCACGATTTCGCTAACGCGCTCGGCGCGCCGCAGGTGCTCATCATGCGCGCGCGCCGCGACGGGCGGTCGCCGACCCTGGCATCGCGCTTCTGGCTGCGGCTGGGGGCGTTGGCCAGCGAGCGGTTCGAGTATGCGCCGGAGTTCGCCGATTGGGCCGCGGCGATCGACGACCCGGGTAAGCCCGAGCCTGCAACGCGCCCCGCACCCACGCCCAAGGTGGAGGATCGCCCACACCGCATCTCGGTGACCGAGGTCGATACGCTCAAGGCCGACCCGTTCGCCTTTTACGCGCGCAAGGTGCTCAAGGTGTCGCCGATCGATGCGGTCGATGCCGATCCCAGCCCCGCTTGGCGAGGCAATCAGGTCCACGCCATCCTGCAGAATTGGTTCGAGCAAGACGGTGCCGCGCCCGGCACGCTGCGCCCGCGCTGCGAGAAGCTGCTGACCGACCCGCGCACGCATCCGATGATCCGCGCCCTGTGGGGCCCGCGGCTGCGCGAGGCGATCGATTGGGTGGCGAGCGAGGTCGAGGCTCGGAGCCGGGAACGCACCATTTTGGCCGTCGAGGGGCGCGGGACGCTCGAGTTGTTCGGCGTCGAACTGACCGGGCGCTTCGACCGGATCGATCGGCGCACCGACGGCAGTCTGATCGTCGTCGACTACAAGACCGGCCAGCCGCCGAGCATCGCGGCTGTGCGCGAGGGGTTCAGTCTGCAACTCGGACTGCTTGGCCTAATCGCCGAGCGCGGCAAGTTCGCCGGCGTCACAGGAACGGCAACCGGGTTCGAATATTGGTCGCTGGCGCGTAACTATCGCAACGGCGGGTTCGGCTATATCGAGAGCCCGTGCGACCCGAAGAAGCGTGACCCGATCCCCGCCGACGAATTCGTCGCGCGCGCGACCCGCAATTTCGAGGATGCCGCCGCCAAGTGGCTGACCGGGAACGAACCATTCACCGCCAAGCTGCGCCCCGAATACGCGCTCTACGGCGACTACGACCAGCTGATGCGCCGCGACGAATGGTACGGTCGTGACTAGGGCAGCGGGCAATCTCCCGCCGCTAGTCGCCGAACAGGCGCGGGCTAGCGATCCGCGCGCGCATGTCTGGCTCGCCGCGTCGGCAGGGACTGGCAAGACCCAGGTGCTGGCGGCGCGAGTCTATCGTCTGTTGCTCGGCGGGACCGATCCTGGCGCGATCCTGTGCCTGACCTTCACCAAGGCTGGTGCGGCCGAAATGGCGGGGCGGATCAACGCGCGGCTGGCGGCGTGGGTGCGGATGAAGGACGATGCGCTGTTTGCCGATCTCCAGGCGCTGGGCGAGGAAGGCGGCCCTGCGCAACGCGCCCGCGCACGGACCTTGTTCGCCAAGGTGCTCGATGCGCCGGGTGGGGGCTTACGCATCCAGACGATTCACGGTTTCTGCCAGTCGCTGCTCGCGGCGTTCCCGGTCGAAGCCGGGCTGGTGCCGGGTTTCCGCCCATTGGAAGCGCGCGAGGAAGCGCAGCTGGCGCACGAAGCACTCGCCGGGATGCTGGTCGACGCCGAGCGCGAAGGACGCGTGGGGCCGACCGCGGCGATCGGCGCGCTGAGCAAGGCGCTTGGCGACGGTGGTGCGGAGGGGTTCCTGCAAGCGTGCGCCAAGGCGCCCGACGCGCTCGCGGCGCTGCCGATGAGCGACGGGGTGCAGCCCTATATCCGCCGTGCGCTCGATCTGCCGAGTGGCGATATCGAAGAAATAATCGCGGAGGGCTGCGCGGCGATCGACGAGGAAGGGTTGCGCGTCCTCCACGATTTCAACCTCGGCTGGGGGACCAAGGGCGGATTGGAGCGCGCCGGACTGATCCGTGACTGGCTCGATCTGTCCCCGACGGAACGGGTGGCGGGACTCGAAACCTTGCACCGAGTTTGGGCCAAAGCAGACGGCGACATCCGCTCGTTCAACAAGGGCCAAGCACCGCAAGACCCCGATTATCCGCTGACGGCGACGGCATTCTACGACGAATGCTCCGAGCTTCTCGCGCTGCGCACTCGCGCCGCTTATGCCGATCTGCTCGCGCATGGGCTGGTCGTCGGGCGCGACTATGCCGAAGCGTATCGCGCCGCCAAGCGCCGCGCCGGCGCGGTCGATTTCGACGATCTGATCCGCGCGGCGGTCGATCTGCTCGGTCAGCCCGGAATGGGCGAGTGGGTACGATACAAGCTCGACCAGGCGACCGATCATGTGCTGATCGACGAAGCGCAGGACACCAATCTCAAGCAATGGCAGATCGTCAACGCGGTGGTGGAGGATTTCTTCGCCGGCGCGGGAGCGAAAGATCGCAAGGTCCGCACCTTGTTCACCGTCGGCGACCACAAGCAGGCGATCTTCGGGTTTCAGGGCACCGACCCCGCATTCTTCAACGACGCCGAGCAGTATTTTGCCGAGCTGGCGAACGTAACGAGCGAGCTGCCAGATTTCGAGCCGACCTCGTTCGAGCAATTGTCGCTGACGGCGTCATTCCGATCGACCGCGCCGATCCTCGAGTTCGTAGACGCGGCGATCGACGTACTGCCCGATCCGGGGCTCGGCGCGGTCACTCTGGAAAAGCACGCCAGCAGGGTGCCGGGCCCGGGGCAGGTCAATCTGTGGTCGCCGACGCTCGCGGACCAAAGCGACGACGACAGCGAGGAGGGCTGGGTTGCCGACGCAGTGCGCGCGCACGCGACGCGGATTGCGCGGCAGGTCAAGGCGTGGATCGACGACGGCGTCATGCTCGAGAGCAAGGGCCGACCGCTCCGCCCCGAGGATGTGATGATTCTGGTCAAGCGGCGTGGTGAGCTCGCGTCGCTGATCGTTGCGCGGCTCTATGCCGAGGGCGTGCCCGTCGCGGGGGTCGATCGGCTGCGGCTGACAGCGCCGCTCGCGGTGCAGGATTTGCTCGCCGCGATCCGCTTCGTGCTGCAGCCGCACGACAACCTCGCGCTCGCCAGCTTGCTCGTGTCGCCGTTGATCGGCTGGAGCCAGGACGAGTTGATGCATGCCGCGATGAAGCGGCGCGGAGGATTGTGGCAGCACCTTCAGGCAACGCAACCGGCTGCGCGGCTCGAACCGCTTGCCGCAATGCTGCGCCGTGCCGATTTCACCACGCCTTATGTGTTCCTGGAGGAGTTGTTGACCGGTCCCCTCGACGGCCGGCGCAAGCTGTTGCGGCGGTTGGGGCAGGAAGCGCGCGATCCGATCGACGAACTGCTCAATGCAGCGCTGGAATTCGAGCGAGTCGCGATCCCGTCGCTGCAGCGCTTTCTCGACTGGTTCGACCGCGGCGATGTCGAGATCGTGCGCGATCCGTCAGCGCCGCTCGACGCCGTGCGGGTGATGACGGTGCATGGCGCGAAGGGGCTGCAAGCGCCACTCGTGATCCTGGCCGACGCGACCGCTGACCCAGAGTCGCGCCCGCGCTCGAAGATGGAGTGGGAGGTGGCAGACGGGGTCAAGCTGCCGATCTTCCGCCCCAAGAAGAATCAACGGTCGGGCCCGCTGGCCGAGGCGATCGACATGGCGGACCGCCGCGAACTCGCCGAGCATTGGCGATTGTTCTATGTCGCCGCGACGCGCGCGGAGGAGCGGCTGGAGATCGCCGGTGCGCTCGGCCCCAAGGCGAAAGGCGTGCCGTCGGATAACAGCTGGTACGCCGTCGCCGATGCCGCGCTAGCTGGGCTCGGTGCGGGTGAGACGGCAACGGTGCGGCGGTCGTTCGTTGGCTCTGAGCCTCAGCCGCCTGCCGCGCTCGCTTCGAAGGCCGAGGCAGCCAGCGTTCGAATCGTTTTGCCAGCTTGGGCGCGGCAGGCGCCGCCGCAGGAGTCCCGCCCGCCGCGCCCGCTCGCCCCGTCGTCGATCGGCGAGGACGATGTGCCTGATCCGCCGCCGACGCCCGCCATGCGCACCGCGGCCGAGCGCGGTCGGCTGATCCATGCGCTGTTCGAGCGGCTGCCCGCGGTCGCGCCCGATGCGCGCGCAGCGGCAGCGGAAAAATGGCTGGCCGCAGTCGGCGGCGTCACCGATCCCGCGATCCGCAAGGATATCGCCGCAACGGTCTGCGGCATTATTGCCGACCCGGCCCATGCCGCGTTGTTTGGACCCGATTCGCTGGGTGAGGCGCCGATTTCCGCTGTGGTGCCGGGTGGCCATGTGATCGCCGGCACGGTCGATCGGCTGCTGGTCGAGCCGCACCGCATCCGCGTGGTCGATTTCAAGACCGGCCGCCGCGTTCCGCTGACGTTCGAAGAGGTGCCCGAATTCCATCTTCGCCAGATGGCCGCCTATGTGGAGGCGCTGCGCGTGATCTTTCCGGGTCGTGCGGTCGAGGCGGCGTTGCTCTATACCGCTGCGCCCCGTTTATTCGACCTGCCGCCCGACGTGCTGGAGGCGCACAAGCCGCGCTTGGTCGCAACGGAGCAAAGCTTGCCACAAGGCCGTTGAGCGAACCGTCCGCCGCCACTACATTCGTGTCAAAGGAGATCTACGATGGGTACCGTGGCGATTACCGACGACAGCTTCCAGAACGACGTGCTGAACGCCGACAAGCCGGTGCTGGTCGATTTTTGGGCCGAATGGTGCGGTCCGTGCAAGATGATCGGTCCGAGCCTGGAGGAGATCGCCGACGAACTGGGCGACCAGGTCACGATCGCCAAGCTCAACATCGACGAACATCCCGACGCGCCGGCGAAATACGGCGTGCGCGGCATCCCGACGATGATCCTGTTCAAGGGCGGCGCCCCCGCTGCGACCAAGGTCGGCGCCGAACCCAAGGGCCGGATCAAGGCGTGGCTGGAGGGCGAGCTGGCCTGAAGCCGGCAGCCGCGACAACGGGGTTGTGGCGCGGGGGGCGGTGGCCCATCGTGCGCCGATGACATCGACCGCGCCCAAATTTCCGTTGCTGTTCGCCGCCGCGTTAATTGCCGGTGCGAGCTTCTGGATTGCTGACAAGCAGATCGATCACGATGCGGCGCGCATCGTGTGGAAAGGCAGCGGGGTTGCGTTGCTCGCGCTGTGGGCGGCGCTCAATGCGCGCAATCGCGATGGCTGGCAGATTGCAGCGGTAATGGCACTCGGCGCGCTGGGCGACGTGCTGCTCGAATGCAGCCAGGCGCTCGGCGCCGGCGCGTTTCTCGCTGGGCATATCGTAGCTGCGGTACTTTATTTACGACACCGGCGGGCAATGCGGTCGGGCAGCCAAAACGTGCTGGCTGTGTTGCTGATTATTTGGATACCTTTCACCGCCTTTTGGCTGCCCGGGGATCGCCCGGCCGCACCGTTGATCGGCGTTTATGCGCTGGGACTGGGGGCGATGGCGGGGAGTGCTTGGGCGAGCAGCTTCCCGCGCTACCGGGTGGGACTTGGAGCGGTGATGTTTGCGGCATCCGACCTGTTGATCTTCGCCAAGATGGGGCCGCTCGCCGCGTCACCGGTCCCCGGCTGGCTGATCTGGCCGCTCTACTTCTTCGGCCAGGCGCTGGTCGCGTGGGGCGCCGTTACCATCATTTTGCGCTGGAAAGACAATGACGATCTTCACCATCGGCTATGAAGCCACGACGATGGATGCATTCCTTGCCGCGCTGAAGGCGGCCGGGATCGAACAGGTCATCGACGTGCGCGCACTGCCACTGTCGCGCCGCCCGGGCTTCTCGAAGAACTCGCTCGCCGCGACCTTGAAGGACGCGGGCATCGGCCACGTCCACCTGAAGGCGCTCGGCACGCCCAAGCCCGGCCGCGACGCCGCCAAAAAAGGCGATTGGCAGACGATGGAAGCCGTCTATGCCGGCCAACTCGAATTGCCTGAGGCGCAAGCAGAGGCCGCAAAGATGCGCGCGCTGGCGGTCGAAAAACCTTCCGCATTATTATGCTTCGAACGAGATCCGCATCACTGCCACCGCACGATGTTGTTGCGGGAGGAAGGTGAGGGTGCCGAGGTCATCGACCTGATCCCCTGAGCTAGCCCGCGACCGGCAGTTTCACCGCACCATCGTCGCCGCGCTTGAGCGGACCATAAGCGATCACCGTTTCGAGCGGCATCGCGCCGTAGATATGGGGGAATAGCGCGCCCCCACGCGACTCCTCCCATTTCAAACTGTCGCCAAACGCCGTGAGGTCGACCGCCGCGATCCATAGGTCACTCTGGCCGGCGAAATGCTTGTCGACGGTTTCGGTCAGCTGATCGAGGGTCGAAAGGTGGACGAACCCGTCCGCCACATCGACCTGCGCGCCGCGAAACTCGTCCGCTTCCAGCGCGCGCATCTCCTCGGCGGTCAGTACCTTGTAAGCGGTGGTAGGGCGGGAGCTCACGCTTCCATCTCGCCACCCTCTGCCGCCGCCTCGGCCTCAACCTCGTCTTCGTCGCTCTCGTCGATGCGCGCGGCCGACACGACATGTTCGTCGTCGGCAACGTTGAACAACCGCACGCCGGCCGAATTGCGCCCGATCACGCGCATCGAATCGAGCCCCATGCGGATCATCTTGGCCTGGTCGGTGACGAGCATCAGTTGGTCGCCCCCCGTCGCCGGGAAACTTGCGACGACGAGGCCGTTGCGGTTGATGTTGTCGATGTTGGTGATCCCTTGGCCACCACGACCGGTGCGGCGGTATTCATACGCCGACGACAGCTTACCATAGCCGTTGGCGCAAACCGTCAGGATGAACTGCTCGCGCTCGCCGAGATACGCGAACCGCTCATCGTCCATCCCGCGCGGCTTGCGGACGCCTTCGGTGTCTTCGCTCTTCCAGGCGGCGTGGCGGAGGTAGTCCTCGCGCTCGTCCTGATCCTTCACGCCCACCTTGTGGAGGATCGACAGCGAGATGACCTCGTCGCCCTTGCCCAGCCGCATGCCGCGCACGCCGGTCGAATCGCGGCTCTGGAACTCGCGGACTTCGGTCCCGGCGAAGCGGATCGCCTTGCCCTGGCGAGTCGCGAGCAGCACGTCGTCCTCTTCGTCGAGCAAGGCGACGCCGATCAGCCGGTCAACCTCGTCCTCGCCTTCGAATTTCATCGCGATCTTGCCGGCGGTGCGAATGCTGGCGAACGCGTCCATCGAGTTTCTGCGCACCGATCCCTTGGCGGTTGCGAACATGACGTGGAGCTTGCCCCACTCGGCCTCGTCCTCGGGCAGCGGGAGGACGGTCGAAATCGTCTCGCCCTCGGCCAGCGGCAACAGGTTGATCATCGGCCGCCCGCGCGTGTTCGCACCGCCTTCGGGCAAGCGCCAGACCTTCATCCGATAAACTCGGCCGAGCGTCGAGAAGAACAGCACCGGCGTATGGGTCGAGGTCACGAACAATTCGGTGACCGCATCCTCTTCCTTGGTCGCCATGCCGGCACGGCCCTTGCCGCCGCGAGCCTGCGCGCGGAACGTGTCGAGGCTGGTGCGCTTGATATAGCCTTGCACGGTGACGGTGACGACCATCTCCTCGCGCTCGATCAGGTCCTCGTCCTCGATCCCGTCGGCGGCATTGGCGATCTCGGTCCGGCGCGGCGTCGCGAACAGGTCGCGCACCTCGACCAACTCGGTGCGCATCACCTCATAGAGCTTCGCGCGATCGGCGAGAATCGCGAGCAGTTCGGCGATCGAATCGGCAAGCGTCTTGAGTTCGTCGCCGATTTCGTCGCGGCCCAGCGCGGTCAGCCGATGCAAGCGCAGATCGAGGATCGCGCGCACCTGGAGGTCCGACAGGCGGTAGGTGTCGCCGACGACCTCGGTTTCGACCGCTTCGACCAGTTTGATGTATGGCGCGATCTCGGCGATCGGCCAGTCGCGCATCAGCAGCGCAGCGCGCGCCGCCGCGGGGTTAGGCGAACCGCGGATGATCCGCACCATCTCGTCGAGGTTGGTGACCGCGACGACGAGCCCGAGTAACAGATGTGCCCGATCGCGTGCCTTGGCGAGTTCGAACTTCGAACGCCGCGTGATGACTTGCTCGCGGAACTGGATGAACGCCTGGATGAAGTCGCGCAGGTTGAGCAGTTCGGGTCGGCCGCCGCGGATCGCCAGCATGTTGGCGGGGAACGATCCCTGCGCCGGGGTGTGCCGCCACAACTGGTTGAGCACGACTTCGGGGGTGGCGTCGCGCTTCAGCTCGATCACGACTCGCACACCCGCGCGGTTGGATTCGTCGCGGACGTCGCTGATGCCCTCGATTCGCTTGTCCTTGGCGGCCTCGGCGATCTTTTCGACCAGCGCGTTCTTGCCTTGCTGGAACGGGATTTCGGTGAGGATGATCGAGCGCTTCTCGCCGCGCCCTTCCTCGATCACGTAGCGCGAGCGCAGGATGATCGAGCCGCGCCCGGTCTGATAGGCGGCGCGCGCGCCGAAGCGACCGAGGATGATCGCGCCGGTCGGGAAGTCGGGCCCGGGCACGATCTCCATCAATTCCTCGGTCGTGATCGCGCCATTGTCCATATACGCGAAGCACGCGTCGATCACTTCGCCCAGATTGTGGGGCGGGATGTTGGTCGCCATGCCGACCGCGATGCCGCCGGCGCCGTTGACCAGCAGGTTGGGGAAGCGGGCAGGCAGCACCGACGGCTCGTTTTCCGAGCCATCGTAATTGGGGACGAAATCGACCGTGTCCTTGTCGAGATCCTCCATCAGGAAGCTGGCGGGCTTCGCGAGCCGCGCTTCGGTGTAGCGCATCGCCGCCGCAGGATCGGGGTCCATCGACCCGAAATTGCCCTGGCCGTCGATCAGCGGCAGCCGCATCGCCCAATCCTGAGTCATCCGCGCCAGCGCTTCGTAGATCGAGCTGTCGCCGTGCGGGTGGTACTTACCGATCACGTCGCCGACGATGCGGGCGGACTTGCGGTAGGGGCGGTTGTAGTAGAATCCGCTCTCTTGCGCGGAGAACAGAATGCGGCGGTGCACCGGCTTCAATCCGTCGCGCACATCGGGCAGCGCGCGGGCGACGATCACGCTCATCGCATAGTCGAGATAACTCGTCTTCATCTCGTCGACGATCGAGATGGGGGTAATGTCCGAAGGGTCGGCGAGGATCGTCTCGTCGGTCAAATCTCTATGCTTTCAGGTGATGTTGCGGTTGCATGACGGTATAGGCCGGACCGCAGCCGATGTCACGCGAGCGCGCATACGCGCGCGAGGAAATCGGGGCTGTGCAATCGCGTCATTCAATCCGCATTCAGCCCGGATCGGCCAATCGCGCCATCGACGCGCCTTGAACGTCCGCCGTGCGCTGATTAGAGCGGTGTCGAAGGGCTGGGGCGCCCATGAGGAGAGTTTCGATGACGAGGATTTCGACCGCCGTGCTGACCGCGGCGCTGGTGACCGGGATGGCCGGGGTAACGATCGCCGCGCCCGCGTTCGCCAAGAAGAAAGAAGAGGCGCCGAAGGGTCCGTCCTATACCCAAGCGGTTGCGGTGGCCTACAACAAGGGCAAAGCGGCGTTGGTGGCTAAGGATCTCGCGACGGCGGAAGCCGCCACGACCGAAGCGGAGACCGCAGCAAAGACCGATGACGACAGGTTCCTCGTCGGCTTGCTTCGTTATCTTTTGGTGTCGGAAAAGATCAACCAGGCATCGAGCGCCACGAACGGCGCGTTCGACCCCACGCCGATGATTCCGCCGCTCGACGCATTGATTGCCAATCCCACCACGCCGGCGGACCTCCGGCCCAAGCTGGAATATAGTCGCGCGACGATCGCTTATGACCAGAAGGATTGGGCGCGGGCGACGCAGCTATTTGCCGCCGCGCAGACGCATGGCTCGACCGAACCCAATCTGCCTTTGTATCTCGCCAAGACCAAGGTCCAGAGCGGCAACGCGGCCGGCGGCATGGCCGACCTCGACGCGCTGTACGCCAGCGGCAAACCGCAGACCGAGGACTTCTACAAATATGCCATCAATCAGTCGTACACGGCCGGGCTGAAGGCAGAGACGCTCAAGTGGCTGCAGCGTTGGGTCACTGCCTATCCGACCTCCGAAACATGGCGCACCGCGATCGCGTTCTATGGGTTCAGCGCCAAGCCGATGGCCAAGCTCGACAAGCGTCAGCAAGTCGATCTGTTCCGGTTGCGGCGCTTGACCAAGGCGCTGGCCGATCAAAGCGATTATGAGGAATATGCTCAGAACTCGATCGATATCGGCTTGCCCAGTGAAGCCAAAACGGTGATCGACGAGGGCAAGGCGACCGGCAAGATTCCGGCTGTCGCCAGCGCATATGTCAAGGGGTTGACCTCTGATGCGGCGACGCAAATCGCCGCCGAGGGATCACTCGACGCGCTCGAGAAGAAAGCCGCCGCTGCGCCGACCGGGCCGCTGTCGGCGCAAACCGGCGACGCTTATCTCAGCCGCTCGAACTACGCCAAGGCGATCGGGCTCTACCGCCAGGCGCTGTCGAAGGGTGGGGTCAACGCCGACGAGGTCAACACGCACCTCGGCATTGCGCTGGCGATGTCGGGCGACAAGGTCGGCGCCAAGGCCGCCTTTGCTTTGGTTACCGGCGCGCCGCGGAGTGATATCGCGGGGTTCTGGACGATCTACCTCGACCATCCGCCGACCAGCTAATTCGCCAAAATGGCTACGGAACGGGGCGGTCAGCGATGGCCGCCCTTTCTTATTCGTCGCCGACCGGGATGCCGGGCTGGTGCTTTGAGGTGCGAATCGTCAGCGACGTCTTGACGCTGGCGACGTTGGGGGCTGGGGTCAGATGCGTCGTCAGGATATCCTGGAACGCCCGCAGGTCGCTCGCGACGATCTTCAGAATGAAGTCGATTTCACCGTTGAGCATGTGGCATTCGCGGATTTCCGGGATGGTCGCGACATGCGCCTCGAACGCGGCAAGATCGCGCTCGGCCTGACTCTTCAGACTGACCATCGCGAACACGGTGATCGGATAGCCGAGCGTCGCGGCGTCGAGTTCGGCGTGATAGCCCTGGATCGCGCCAGCTTCCTCCAACGCACGGACTCGACGCAAACAAGGCGGCGCGGTCAGCCCGACTCGGTCGGCAAGGTCGACATTGGTCATGCGCCCGTCCGCCTGGAGCAACGCCAAAATCTGCCGGTCGATACGATCCAACGTCATACACCTTCTCTCCGGTATTTTCGGCGCGCTGTGCCGGGCGGCAACATAATAAAATTGCGGCGCGACGCAATCGTCCCACATTGCGACGCGCCAAAATGAACCGTTTAACGGGAAGGCCGACAAGGTTAAGCATTTGTTACGGCCCCGATCGACCCAGGCGCCGGCAGGTGGGGATCATTGCGCTTCGACGATAGCCTCGACACGGTGCTTGGCGCGGATATCGCGACGCCGTTCGGCGCGCAATCCATGTGGCGCCAGGTTACCGATCTGATCGGACGCGGACGCGCGACCGCGACGCCTGATGCGCTGGCGCGATTGCGGTCGATTCGCGCGCTGGTGCCCGCCACGGTGCGCGCCGCCACTGCCCGTAACCTGGCCTTCGCCGAGCCGCCGGCGGACTTGGTGCGGCTGTTCGGGGAGGACGACCCGCCGATTGCCGCGCCAGTGCTATCGACGGCGCGACTCGATTATCGCGACTGGCTTGCGATCATTCCTGATCTGCCGCCAGCTTCGCGGTCGCTGCTGCGCCACCGTCGCGACTTGCCGGCACAGGCCAAGCGCGCGCTCGACAGCTATGGCGCCAGCGATTTTGCGTTACCGCAGCCCGACGAGCGGATCGTCGAGGTCGAGTTCGAAGAGTCGGCGACCCTTATACCCATGCCGGCCAACGATGCCGCGCCGGTCAGTCCGACCGGCCCCTTCGTCATCGCCGAACTGGTCGCGCGGCTGGACGCCTATCAGCGCGATCATGGTGACCTTAACAAGCCACCGAGTCCGGTCGTCGAGGCGCTGACGGTGCCGGCCGACTATTTCCGCTTCGAAACCGACGCGAGCGGCACGATCCGCTGGGTAGACGGTGTCCCGCGCGAGCCGCTGATCGGTGTAATGCTCGGTGCGGCGTCGGCGCAGGTCGATGGCGTGGTCAGCGGCGCCTTCCGCCGCCGGGCGTCATTCACCAACGCGCGCTTCGTCGTCGCTGGGCAGTCGGCGGCATCAGGCGACTGGCAGATGTCGGCGACGCCGGCCTTCGAGCGAGCGAACGGCCGCTTCATGGGGTATCGCGGTGTCGCGCGTCGCCCCCGCGCCGATGAGCGCGCCGAACCGATCCGCGGCAGCCGCCCGGCGGCCGAGGCGTTCCGTGCGCTGGTTCACGAATTGCGTACGCCGACTAATGCGATTTCGGGGTTCGCGGAGATGATCGAGGCACAGGTGCTTGGTCCGGCGCCCGAGCCCTATCGCAATCGCGCCGCGGCGATCCGCGGCAGCACGCGCGAATTGCTGGACGCGATCGAAGACGTCGACACCGCGGCGCGGTTGGATCAGCAGGCTTTGGTGTTGCGGCCCGGCACCGTCGTGATTGCGCCGATGCTGTCGCGCGCCGCCGCCGACCTCGAGCCGCTGATGCGGTTGCGCGGCGCCGTGGTCGATGTCGATTCGGGCCCGCCGGGCCTCCGTATTGCAGGCGACGAGATTGCGGTGGCGCGCATCGTCAGCCGGTTACTAAGTCTCGTCGTTTCGGCGAGCGCGCAGGGCGAGCGGCTGACCATCCGGGCGTTGGCGGAAGGCGATATTGTCGCGCTCGCTCTAGACCGGCCTCGCGCGTTCGCCGCACTTCCCGGCGACGCATTGTTCGCGCTCGACAGCGAGGATCAGGGCGAGGGCGCCGGATTGCTCGGCGCCGGGTTCGCGTTGCGGCTTGCGCGGCGGCTTGCAGTGGAGCTGGGCGGCGGGCTGACGATCGGCGACGATCGCTTGACATTGCGCCTGCCGGCGGCGTTGGATCACGACGTGGGGCAGCTTTCCTCAAACTGACGTGGCGCGCACGACCCCTCCGGAGCCGGGCTTTCGCCCGCGCTCGCCGGCGCCCGCCGACCTGATCGATTGGCCCGCCGATTTCGGCACGCGCTTCGTCGTGTTCGTCGATGTCGAGGAGGAGTTCGACTGGGATCGCCCGCTATCGCGCGAGAATCGGTCGGTCGAGACGATCGCCGCGTTGCCCGGTGCGCACTCGCGGTTCGCCGCTGCGGGGGTCCCGCTGGCATTGATGCTCGACCATCCGGTCGCGACCGACCGTAGCGCGATCGACTTGATCGGGCCGCTGCTGACCAGGGGTAGCGCGGTCGGGGCGCAACTCCATCCCTGGGTCAACCCGCCATTCGATGAGACACTAAACCCCCGGAACAGCTTCGCGGGCAATCTCCCGCGCGAGCTGGAGTCGGCTAAGATTGATGCGCTGACGGACGCGATCGCCGCTGCGTTCGGCACACGACCTACCGTTTATCGCGCCGGCCGCTACGGGATCGGTCCCGCGACGTTCGATCTGCTCGCCCAGCGCGGCTACCGCCTCGACGCTTCAATGCGCCCGGGGTTCGATTACATGGCCGAGGGCGGGCCCGATTTCTCTGCGATCGGTAACCACGCATGCCGGATCGGTGGGTTGATAGAATTGCCGTCGACCACCGTGTTTACCGGGGTCGCGCGCGGGCAGGGCGCGGGTTTGTATCGGGCGGCTGGTTATATTCCCAAAGGCCGGGGGCTGCTCGCCCGCACCGGGCTGCTCCAGCGCATCCCGCTGACGCCGGAAGGCATCCCGGTCGCCGACGCACTCGAAGCGGTGCGCATTGCGGTTGGCGAGGGGCTACGCGTGCTCAGCTTCGCGTTCCACTCGCCGTCGTTGGCGGCGGGACACACGCCGTATGTGCGCGACGACACCGAGCTTGCCGCATTTTGGAACTGGTGGGACCGCGTGCTGGCCGAACTCAACCGGCTCGGCGTGCGACCGTGCGGACTGGCGGAGTTGATCGAAGCGGCTGGTGGGCCCGGCAGGACTTGAACCCGCAACCTAGCCGTTATGAGCGGCCAGCTCTAACCAGTTGAGCTACAGGCCCCACCCGCCGCGCGCACGAAAATAGCGAAGCTATTTGCGAGACGCGCAAGGTCGGCCAGCGCAGCATCGCTGCGGCTGACGGCGCGGCTTTGCCGCGCCGCGACCCGTAACGCAAGACGAAGACCATTCTCGCGATTGCGCGCTTGCCGCTGCGGACAATGCCACCTAGAGGATCGCCCGCGTCGGGGAGTGGCGCAGTCCGGTAGCGCGCCTGCTTTGGGAGCAGGATGTCGCAGGTTCGAATCCTGTCTCCCCGACCACTTTCCCAATTCAATGCAAAAAAGGGCGCCTCCGCGAACGGAGACGCCCTCGTGCGATTGCGTTGCTAGCGATCAGTGCGTGTTCTTCGCCGCTTCGGCTTCGGCGCGGATGTTGTCGACGCTGTTGCTGTAGGTCGCGGTCGCGCTGTTGACCGCGTTGGCGGCAGCGGTGTTGGCGGCGATCGTGGCTTCGTTATCGAGCGCGGCGGCCTGATCCGACAGATTGGCCTCCATCGCATTGGCGGCGTTCTCGACGGTCGGCGCCGGCTTGCTGCACGCGGCGAGCGAGACCAGGGCCGTGGCGGCGAGGGCGATAGCGAACTTCTTCATCGGGCTTCTCCTATTGAATTCGTGGGGTGCGACATAACCGTTCTACGGGCGTATCATCAACCGCCCTTGGGCGTCACCTTATCCCAATCCTCGGGCGCGTTGGCGACGACCCACAGCATCGTCGTCCAGGCGGCGACGTTCTGCCGCAATTGATCGAGGTCGATCTTGTCCAGCGTGTCCTCGGGCGTGTGGTGCCAGTCGAAATAGCGCAGCCCGCTCTGGTTGAGGTCGATCGCCGAGGTGCCGAGTGCGAAGAGCGGCCCGACATCGGTGCCGTCGCCGGCCTTTTCCCGGCTGCGCACGATGCCGAGCGGGCCCAGGGCCACGCCGAGCCGGTCGCTGACCGCCTTCGCACTATCGGGGAAATTGACTGAGAAGCGCCAGATATTGTCGGCGCCGAAATCCGATTCGGCCGCCATCGCGAACTTCTCGGTCGCGTGCGCCTTGGCGTAAGCCGCGCCGCCGAAGCCGCCCGGTTCCTCCGCGCCGAACCACACGACGCGGATCGTGCGCCTCGGCCGCGGGCCATCGAGAAGCCGCTTGGCCGCCGCGGTCGTGATGGCGACGCCCGCGCCGTCGTCGATCGCGCCGGTGCCGAGATCCCAACTGTCGAGGTGCCCGCCGATCACTATCACCCCGGCATTTGGGTCGGTCCCCGGCACTTCACCGATGACATTGCCCGATTCGGCATCGGGCAATGTCCTGGGCGTCAGCACCAGCTTGATCGTCACCTTGCCGGTGCGCTTGAAGATGCGTTCGAGTTGCTCGGCATCGGCGACCGATAGTGCGGCCGCGGGGATCGGCGTCACGCCGGGCGCGAAATTGGTACCCCCGGTGTGCGGCCAGCGGCCCTTGTCGCTACCGATCGAGCGGATCAGGATCGCCGCAGCACCTTTCTTCGCGGCGATATTCGGCCCGACGAACCGCGCCGCGCCGAACGCGCCATAACCGCTGCCGTCCTGCGTCGCCTTCATCTGGTTGGAGACGAAGGCGATCTTGCCGGTCAGGCTGCCGTCGGGTGCGGCGAGCAGATCGTTGAAGGTCGGGAAATAGACCACCGTCGCGGTGATCCCCTCGGGCGGCGTCGCGCCGGACCGGCCGAGCGCGGCGAGCGTCAGTTTTTGCGGATACGGCCCGACGATCTCGGCCTTTTCCTCGCCGCGGACCCAGGCCGGCATCATGTAGGTTTCGATGTGGACGTTCTTGAACCCGAGCGCCTTGAGCTTGATCACCGCCCAGGCGCGCGCGCGCGCTTCCGCCTCGGTCGCCGCGAGCCGCTGCCCGACCTCGGTCGTCAGCCCTTCGACGATATCCCAGGCGACATCATCCTTCAGCGCCGCGTCGCGCGCCTTGGCAACCGCGGGATCGACCTTGACCGACGCGGTCGGCAACGTGCGCTGGGCGATAGCGGGGACGGCGAGGACGGCGATACCGGCAAGCGCGAGTGGGGCGATCCGCATATTGTTCTCCCTGGGGATGGATGCGGTGACTTAGAACCGCATGACGCCTCGGAAAAGCCCTTTTGCCTGCGACCTGCGCCTCTTCCCAACCGACCGGCCAATCGCTATCTGCGGCCCAACTTTTCCAGCCAATTTCAAAATCACGGAGCAACGTGCCGCCATGGCCGCCCAATACGCTTTTGTCATGAAGGACATGACCAAGACCTTCCCCGGCGCCCCCAAGCCAGTGCTGTCGAACATCAACCTACAATTCTACCAGGGCGCGAAGATCGGCATCGTCGGCCCCAACGGCGCCGGCAAGTCGACGCTGATGAAGATCATGGCGGGGGTCGACAAGGATTACACCGGCGAGGCGTGGCCGGGCGAGAACATCACCGTCGGCTATCTGGAGCAGGAACCCGAGCTCGATCCGACCAAGTCCGTGCTCGACAACGTCAAGGACGGCGCGCGCGAGACCGCCGACATGGTCGACCGCTTCAACGCGATCTCGGCCGAGATGGGCGACCCCAAGGACGACACCGATTTCGACAAGTTGCTGGAGGAAATGGGCGACCTTCAGACCAAGATCGACGCGGTCGACGGCTGGAGCCTAGACAGCCAACTCGAACTGGCGATGGAAGCATTGCGCTGCCCGCCCGGCGACAGCCCCGTCACCAGCCTGTCGGGCGGTGAAAAGCGCCGCGTCGCGCTGACGCGACTGCTCATCCAGAAGCCGTCGATCCTGCTGCTCGACGAACCGACCAACCACCTCGATGCCGAAAGCGTCGAATGGCTCGAAAACCACCTCAAGGAATATGCCGGCGCGGTGCTGATGATCACCCACGACCGCTATTTCCTCGACAATGTCGTCGGCTGGATTCTGGAAATCGATCGCGGCAAGTATTTCCCGTACGAGGGCAATTACTCGACCTATCTCGAGAAGAAGTCGAAGCGGCTCGAGCAGGAGGACCGCGAGGAGTCGGGCCGCGCCAAAGCGATCAAGGACGAGCTCGAATGGATCCGGCAGGGCGCCAAGGCGCGCCAGACCAAGTCCAAGGCGCGTATCGCCAAGTTCGAGCAGCTCGTCGAGCAGCAGAAGAACCGCAGCCCCGGCAAGGCGCAGATCGTCATCCAGGTGCCTGAGCGGCTTGGCGGCAAGGTGATCGAGGTCGAGAATCTCTCCAAGGCCTATGGCGACAAGCTCCTGTTCGAGGATTTGTCATTCACGTTGCCCGCGGGCGGCATCGTCGGGGTGATCGGGCCGAACGGCGCGGGCAAATCGACCCTGTTCAAGATGATCATCGGCACCGAGACGCCCGACACCGGCACGATCGAAAAGGGCACCACGGTGCACCTCGGCTATGTCGATCAGAGCCGCGATCACCTCGATCCGTCGAAGAACGTTTGGGAGGAGATCTCCGACGGACTCGATTCGATGAAGGTCAACGGTTACGACCAGTCGACGCGGGCGTACGTGGGTGCGTTCAACTTCAAGGGCGCCGACCAGCAGAAGAATGTCGGCAAGCTGTCGGGCGGCGAACGCAACCGCGTCAACATCGCCAAGATGCTCAAGCGCGGCGGCAACGTGCTGTTGCTCGACGAACCGACCAACGACCTCGACGTCGAAACGCTCGGTGCGCTCGAGGAAGCGATCGAGAATTTCGCGGGCTGCGCCGTCGTCATCAGCCACGACCGCTTCTTCCTCGATCGCCTGTGCACGCACATCCTGGCGTTCGAGGGGAATAGTCACGTCGAGTGGTTCGAGGGGAATTTCGAGAGCTACGAGGAAGATAAGCGGCGCCGTCTGGGCGATGCGGCGGATCGGCCGACCGCGTTGGCGTATAAGAAGTTGACGCGATAATTAAAATGGCGATTTTGAGCGGGAGGGAGTTTTTTCAGGAGCTGCGAAAGCACGCTGATAAGTTCTATATAATTCATTATTCATGCGAAAGCCTATACGACGAAAACGAAGCGCTTTCCCCTCGTATTACGTCGATTGCTGTCACACATTACCTTTCCGAACAAACGATCAGCTGCTCGACCCACGCCATTGCAGAAGAGCTTCATATACCTCGCGAACAGATTCCCGACCGGCTGGATGAGATTGAAAAGGCTCTTTTAAAGAAATTCTATGACTTTGTTCGCGAAAGGCGCGACAAATATTGGGTTCATTGGAATATGCGGAACCTGACGTTTGGTTTCGAGCATTTAGAACATCGCTACCGCGTTCTCGGTTGTTTCGATGCCTCGGTTATACCGGTCGAGCGTCGTATTAATCTCAATGATATGCTTGCTGACTATTACGGATATAAATACGCGCCGCACCCAAAGATGCTAAAGTTGATGGAGATGAACGGTGGTGTCCACCGTCATTTTCTTGATGGGAAGCAAGAAGTTGAAGCGTTCAAAGCTCAAGAATATATCAAGATGCACAATTCCACATTGTCCAAGGTCGGATTTTATCACCTCGTGATGCGTAGAGTTTTGCGCGGTAAACTCAAAACCGCCATTAGTTCGGTCGGGGCATTCGTTGACCGCCTGTTCGAAACTCGGACGGCCAAGGCGATTGGCTTGGTGAGTGGCGTCTTGGGAATCTTGACGGTTGTTTGGCAGGCACCGACCGCATGGTCGTGGCTAAAAAAGACTGTATCGTCATCGGAGGCCGCCGTTAGCAACACAGTCGTCCCGGCGCCGCCAGTCGGCAACGTTCGGTAGTTGGGTTATTCGGCGTGGCCGACCCGAACGCCCGCAACAATCGCTTTGACAAAAAACACAGGCTGTGATGCTCTCCTAACACAGCAGGAGCGCACCATGATCCGTTTGTCCGTCAAGTTTCTCGCAATGCTCGCGGCGACCGCATCCACCGTATCGATCTATGCCGCGACGCCGGGGATCCCCGCCTATGTCACCGCCGCTGTCGCCGACACCACGCGGCCCGACGCTGATCGCGCGACGGACGTTAACCGCAAGCCGGCCGAGACGATCGCCTTTGCCGGCGTGAAGCCCGGCATGGTGGTCGGCGAATTCTATCCCGGCGGCGGCTATTTCACGCGGATGCTGAGCGACGTCGTCGGCGCGAACGGACACATCTATGGGATGGAGAATTTGCGGTGGGACGACCCCAAGTCCGACAAGGCGGTGATCGACGCCGCGAAGGACGGGAACGTCTCGATCGAACCGGCGGCGTTCGGCACGGTCCGTTTTCCCAAGCCGCTCGACCTGGCGTGGGTGACGCAGAACTATCATGACCTCAAGATCGCCAAATATGGCGTGGTTGATACGATCGCGTTCGACCGCGGCGTGTTCAACGCGCTGAAGCCGGGCGGCGTGTTCATGATCATCGACCACGAAGCACCACCGGGCACCGACGTCGCGGGTATCAGCAAGCTGCACCGCATCGAAAAGGCGCAAGTCATCCGCGAAGTGACGTCGGTCGGCTTCAAGCTGGTCGAGGAGGGCACGTTCCTCAGCCACCCGACTGACGACCACACGCTGCCGGTCTTCGACAAGAAGGTGCGGGGCCAGACCGATCAATACGCCCTGAAATTTATGAAGCCGCTACGCTCCATCAAACGGTAAGCTGCTTCGCGGGGTCTTTCACCTGCTGGCCGTTACCGGCTTTTGGCGAACACGCCCGCCCGTGGTATCCTGACCAGCAAGTACCTGCCTGTTGGGGAGCACGTCGTTGACCATCTATCATTATATCGTGATCGGGCTGTTCGCGGCTTTCGCGCTGGCGGATTGGTTGGGGCGGCGCACCGACTTTCCCGAGATCCGCTTCTGGCGCGTGATGGGGTGGCGTCGACGATCCTCTACTTCACGATCGCGACGCTTGCCCCGTTCGTGTGGGACGAGTTCTTCGGCGCGCATCAGTTGATCGACGGGTCGAAACTGCCGTTCTGGGCGCAGATCGTCGGCGGGTTCCTGATCCTCGAATTCGGCATCTATTTCTGGCACCGCACGATGCATAGCTGGGACCCGCTGTGGCGCGCGACGCATCAGATGCATCACGCGGCGGAGCGGGTCGATATCTGGGGCGCCTATTACTTTCACCCGCTCGACATGGTCGGCTGGTCGCTGCTCGGATCGCTATGCCTGGTATGGGTGTTCGGGATGAGCCCGGAGGCGGCATTGGTCGTCGCGATTCTGACGACGCTCCCGGGCATCTTTCAGCACGTCAACATCCGAACGCCGCATTGGATCGGCTATTTCGTTCAACGTCCGGAGAGCCATCTGATCCACCACGAGCGCGGCGTGCACGCGTACAATTACGGCGACATTCCGCTGCCCGACATGCTGTTCGGGACGTTCAAGAACCCGCGCGAGTGGGAGGGGCAGAACGGCTTTCACGACGGATCGACGCTGCAGATTCCCGCAATGCTGGGGTTCCGCAAGATTTCCTGACAGCGCTAGGCGGTAAACCGCTTCGTGAATCCCTTCACCGGCTGGCCCGCCTCGACATAGGCTTCGACATGGTCGACCCGCGCGAGCGGCGGGCCTTCGCGGCACGCTTCGACCAGCGCCGCTACCGCATCGTCTTCCCCGGATATCATGACTTCGACCGTCCCGTCCTGGCGGTTGCGCACCCAGCCGGTGACCCCCAGCGCTTGCGCTTTGCGGATGGTGTAGTCGCGATAGCCGACCTGGTGAACCTTACCCGACACAACGACCCGCTGCATCACGCCCATACAATTTGACCCCTTCACTCGACGGCGGGTTGATTCCGCTCGTCGCCGATGATGCTAGCACCGTTCGCGCCAGGCCGAAGCGACCATGTGATACAGTTCGGCGCGCGAGCGGAGCGGTTTGCCGAGAGCGGAGCGGGATGCGCGTCGAACCGAATGGTTACCCACGAAACTTTCCGGCTTTCGAGCACGATGCCGGTGAGGAACCGGGAGGATTGAACCGGACAGGGAAGGAGTGTAGTATCGATGCAAGACACCCGGGGAGGCAGTGATGAAACGCATTGTCATGACATTGGCCGCGATCGCACTCGTTCAATCGGCCAGCGATGCGCGCACCGCGCCGCCGCCGTACAAGTCGCTAACCCGCGATTTCGCCGAGTTCCACGACGCCACCAAGACGATGCCCGAAAAGGAGCGCGTCGCGCTGTTCCGCCACCGCTTCGACAAGCTGTTCCCCGGTTTTTACGAGCCGGCATCGGGACAGACCGACGCGCAGTTCGACCGCGGCGTTGCGGCGTCGCTCAACGGTTTCGACGCGATCCGCCCCGATTACGAGAAGGTCGAACGCCAGTTCGCCATCGCCTATGCCGCGGGCATCCGCCATTTCCGCGTGCAATTTCCGGGGTTCAAGCCGGTGTTGCCGGTGTGGTTGGTCCATTCGCTGGGGCGCATGGATGGCGGCACGCGGACGCTCAACGGCAAGACCTATATGATCTTCGGCGCGGACGTGATCGCGAAGATCCACACCGACGGCACGATCGGTCCGTTCCTCGACCATGAGCTCTACCATGTCGAAAACGGTCAATGGTTCAAGGATTGCGAGCCCGACACGACGGTCTGGTGTTCGCTGTGGCAGGAAGGCGGTGCGGTCTACGCCACATCGGTCATGAACCCCAGGGCGGACGACCACACACTGATGCTCGACTTGCCCAAGCCGATCCGGCCGTCAGTCGATGCGCAATGGCCGCTCGCGCTTTGCACGCTGAAGCGCGATCTCGATAAGGGTGATCAAGCGACCTATGCGAGCTACTTCTTCGGCGGCGGTAGCGATCAGGCGTTTCCCAAACGCTGGGGCTATTATGTCGGCTATCGCCTGATGCAGCGCGTCGGCAAGCGCCACACCCTGGTCGAGATCGACAAGATGGACCAGGTCGCCGCCCGCAAGGAAATCGGCCCCGAATTGGACGCGATGATCACCGAAGCGGGTGGTTGCGCCTAAGCGGTTCTGTTCCGCATCCCGTCGATACTCCACGGCCCCGCGCCGGCGGCGGCGAGGTACAGGAAGATGAAGCAGTAGAGCATCGCCGCTTCGCCCATGTTGACGGCGGGGAAGAAACTCTTTGGCGCGTGCGCAATGAAATAGGCGACCGCCGACATGCCCGACAGGACGAACGCGGCGGGGCGGGTGAAGAGGCCGAGCACCAGCAGCGTGCCACCCACCAGTTCGAGCGCGCCCGCCGTATAGAGCAACGGGTTGAGCGGCATCGGGAAGGGCGGGATGCCGAAATATTTCGACACGCCGTGCTGCAGGAAGCCGAGGCCGGCGACGATGCGCAGCAGCGACAGCAATTGCGGCGACCAGCTGGCGGGAATGGGCATGATATCTCCTGTTCGTTACGCTGCCCGATCTAGGGCGTGCGCGGACGAACGACCATCCCACCGAACGGAAACGCTCCGTTACGTCGTGGGATAGGTGATCGTTATCACCTCATATTCCTTCTCGCCGGCGGGCAATGTCACGCGGCGCAGGTCGCCAATCACGCTCCCGCGCAATGCACGGGCGAACGGTGAGCTCCAGCCGACGCGGCCTCGCCCGGCATCGGCCTCGTCGTCGCCGACCAAGGTGAGGGTGCGCCGATTGTCGTCCTCATCCGCGATCGTCACCGTCGCGCCGAAGAACACACGATTGCGGTCGGCGGCGGCGGCGGGATCGACGACCTTGGCCGCCTTCATCCGCTTCGACAGCCAACCCAGCCGGCGATCGATCTGCCGCAACCGCTGGCGGCCGTAGATATAGTCGCCATTCTCCGACCGGTCGCCATTCCCCGCCGCCCAGGAAATAACCTCGACCAGCTTGGGCCGCTCGTCGCCGAACAATTGATCGTATTCGGCGCGCAATGCCGCGAAGCCCGCTGGGGTGATGTAGTTCGGATGCTCGGTAATGGCTCAGCCCGGGCGCTTGTTGCCGAGATACCAGCTCAACCGCGCGTTGCCCGTCGAGGTCGCGCGTTGCGGGTTGATCAGGTCGTAGACCACGGCATTCTCGAGCACGTGCTGGACGTAGCGCTTGGTCTCATCGAACGGGATCGCCTCGACCCAGTCGACCCAGTCGACCGTCCCGCTGCGGGGGTCGCCGTTCGCGGCTAGCCATTTGTTCACGTTGCCGCCGCCGGCATTGTAGGCGGCGATCGCAAGCGGGTAGCTCCCGTAGATCGCGTAGAGCCGCTGGAAGTAGGCGGTGCCGAGCTGGATGTTGTAGTCGGTGCTGGACAGCAGCATGCCCGAATCCCAGGCGAGCCCCATCTTCGTCGCTTGTTCGCGGCCGGTGCCGGGCATCAGCTGCATCACCCCGCGCGCGCCCGCGCGGCTGATCAGCGCCCGGTCGAACTGGCTCTCCTGGCGCATGATGCCGTGCGCGATGCTCCAACTGCCGGTCGCGCTGGCGGGAATGTTGACCGTCGGGAAGCCGGTCAACGTGTAATCGCTGACGCCGTTGAGCAGCGCGCTGCGGCCGACCATCACCGCGAGGTCCGGGCGACTGAGCGTCCGCGCGAGTTCCGCGGCGAGGACGTGGTCGGCTTCGCTGCTGGCATTGTTGGCGATCTGGCGGACGAACGCCGACTGGTCCTCGTGCGCGCCGATAGTGCCGAGAAATTGCGCGGCGCGCACCACTTCGCTCTGATAGAATGCGGTGCGGGCGCCAGCATCGACCGGGCGCGCGATCGCGTCGGTCGGTGGCACCATGGCGAGGCCGAGCCGCTCGGTCGCTAGTTGACCGTAGAACTGGTCGCGATAGGTCGATGCGCGGCCAAGATAGGTTCTGGCGTCCTCGCTGCGTCCGGCGCCCTCAGCGGCGCGGCCGGCCCAGTAGAAGCCCTTCGACTTGAGCGCGGTCGAGCGCGAGCCGCCGGTATAGCGGACGAACATCGGTGCCGCGTCCGCGTGACGCCCGAGCCGCTTCATCGCGGTCTGACCTGCCAACCAAACCAAATCGGTGTAGGGATCGCGCTCGCCGAAAGGGCGGAGCGACACGTCGGTGCCCGCGGGGTAGGCGTCGTCGACCTGGCTTGCGATCGCGTAGGCGGTGCTCGCTTCGCCCGCAGCCAGCGCGGCGCGCGCGTTCTTGAGTAGCAGGTCGTACCATCGATCGACGTCGAGCGGCCGCGCGGTGAAGGTATGCGGCCGCGCCAGAAGCGCCCGCGCCGACGCTCCAGCGCCTGAATTGTTCAGCCAGATCACTTTGTCCGCTAGGTAGCCCGGATCACCCGCGCCGATCGCGTCTGAGCTACCTGAACCGGGCGCCGCCGTCCGCAAATCGAGCCGTGCCTGAAACAACGGCCGCTTGGCGATGCTGGTCAGCAGGATCTGGCGCGACGCGGCGGTCGTCTGCCCCTGCCAGAGCAATTGATCCATCCGCGCGTCGTGATCGACCACCGTCAACGCGTCGGGAAAGGTCGTTAACACGAACGATTCGTCGGCGGTCGAGAGTAGTCCCGACACCCACGCGTTGTGCGCCGCACTCTTCGCTTCGTCGCGTGCGCCGGTGCCGCTGAGCGCCTGCGCGAAACGGACCCAGGCGGTGGCGTTCTGAGGCGGGAAGCGGCGGAAGAACGCGGCCGCGGTCGAGGCCGAGAAATTGCCCTGGCCCATCGCCGCTTCAGCGTTGCGGCGCATCACGGTTTCGCCCGGCCAACCCGGATGCGCGAGCATGAAGCGCGCATAGCTGTCGAACGGGGCGTTACTGGTCTGGCTCAGCGATCGCCATTCGGTAATCGCCGCCGACAGCGCCGCATTGGCGACCGCGTCGCCGCTGGTCCCGGCGAGCCGCGCTTTCGCCCAATCGAACTGATCCTGATATGCGTAACCTGTTGCCGCCATCCCCGACAAAGCAGAGGCCAACAAAAAAGCGGTCTTGGTCCATGGCGCGATCATGTGGACAGCATATAGGGCAGGGCCCTATCTGTCAGGTGAATAAACCGCGCTTTGGCCGCGGATAAGGAGCTTTTAGGCATGTTTTCGGGATCGGTCCCGGCGTTGGTCACGCCGTTCGCGGCAAATGGCGCATTCGCGGAAGACGCGTTTCGCGCGCTGGTCGAATGGCAGATTGCCGAAGGGTCGGCGGGATTGGTGCCGGTCGGCACCACCGGCGAGGCCGCGACGCTAACCTATGGTGAGCATTTCGGCGTCGTCCGCGTCTGCGTCGATCAAGCCAAGGGGCGTGTCCCGATCCTGGCGGGCGCAGGGTCGAACGACACGCGCGTCGCGATCGCCAACGTCCACGCCGCCAAGGAGGCTGGTGCCGACGCGGCCTTGATGGTGCCGCCTTATTACAACCGCCCGAGCCAGGAGGGCATTTTCCGTCATTTCGAGGCGATCGCGAAGGAAACCTCGCTGCCGATCGTGCTCTACAACGTGCCCGGCCGCACCGTGACCGATATCCAGCCGGCGACGATGGCGCGGATCGTGAAGGCGTTTCCGAGTGTATTCATCGGTGTGAAGGATGCGACCGGTTCGCTCGGCCGGGTGACCGAGCAACGCTTGGGCTGCGGCCAAGACTTCATCCAGCTCTCGGGCAACGACGAAACCGCGCTGGCGTTCAACGCGATGGGTGGGACGGGGTGCATCTCGGTGACCGCGAACGTCGCGCCGCGGCTTTGCGCCGATTTCCAGGCGGCGTGGGCAGCCGGCGACATCGCTAAAGCGCGTGAGCTGCACGACCGGCTCTATCCCTTGCACATCGCGATGTTCACCGACGCCTCGCCCGGCCCGATCAAATACGCGCTGGGCAAGGTCAAGCCGGACTGGCCACTTCACCTTCGTCTGCCCATGACGGCGGCTGGCGAAGCGGCTCGCGCAGCGGTCGATGCGGCATTGGCAGGGGCGGGGCTGGCTTAACCGCCGTTCCCCGCCTACATGCGCGCACCCATGTCGCGTCCCAAACCCGTCACATTCGACAAGCAGAAGATCGTCGCCGAGAACCGGCGCGCGCGATTCGATTATGCGATCGACACGACCTACGAGGCGGGGATCGCGCTGACCGGCACCGAGGTGAAGTCGCTGCGCGGTGGCGAGGGATCGATCGCTGAGAGCTATGCCGAGGTGTCGGCCGATGGCGGCGTGTGGCTGATCAATTCGAACATTCCCGAATTCAGCCACGGCAATCGCTTCAATCACGAGCCTAAACGGCCGCGCAAGCTGTTGCTCCACGAACGCGAGATCAACAAGCTGCACGGCGCGGTCGCGCGCGAGGGCATGACGCTTGTCCCGCTGATGATCTATTTCAATTCGCAGGGCCGCGCGAAGCTCGAACTGGCGCTCGCCAAAGGGCGCAAGGCGCACGACAAGCGCGAGCATATCAAGGAACGCGACTGGAAGAAGGAAGCCGGCCGGATCATGCGCGAACGCGGCTGAGGGCTCGCGTCATCGGCACGAAATCTGTGCGATTCCGGACAATTGACTAGGCGTATCACTGGCGTAAAACACGCCCCTTACCGCCAAGGGGATCGCCTTTTCATGAAGCCTTTTACGTTCGCACTGCTCGCCGCCACCGCGCTGGGCTCGGTCGCCGTCGCGCAATCGGCCTCTACCGCTGCCGTCGCCAAGGCTAAACCCGCATTTGGGACGTTCGGCTTCGGTGAAACCGGCATGGACAAGAGCATCGCGCCGGGTGACGATTTCTACGAATTCGCCAATGGCGCTTGGAGCAAGCGAACCACGATCCCGGCCGACAAATCGAACTTCGGCGAGTTCGAGAAGCTCCAGGACCTGTCCGACCAACGCACCCACGGCCTGCTCGACGCAGCGGCGGCGGACCCGAATTCGAAGATCGGGCGGGCCTATACGACCTATCTCGACACATCGGCGATTGAGGCCAAGGGTGTCGCGCCGATCAAGCCGTGGCTGGCGCGGATCGAGGGATCGTCGAAGGCAGACTATCCGGTGCTGATTGCCGAAGCTGCCCGTAATGGCGTGGGAAGCCCCTTCGCGGCATTCGTGGGTCAGGACGCGAAGGACCCGGACACCTATGTGCTCAACCTCTTTCAGTCGGGTCTCAGCCTGCCCGACCGGGACTATTACCTGAGCGACGACGCCAAGCTCGCCGCGGCAAAGATCGCCTACCGCGCACACATCGCCAAGATGCTGACGCTGGCGGGCGAGGGCGATGCCGATGCGCGGGCGGCCGCGCTGGTCGATTTCGAGACCGCCATCGCCAAGGTCAGCTGGACGCGCGTCCAGAACCGCGACGCCGACGCAACCTACAACAAGATGACGCTCTCCGAGTTGCAACGGAAGGCGCCGGGCTTCGATTTCGCCGCCATGTTCAAGGCCGCCGGCATGACGGCCGACACGGTCGTCGTGGCACAACCGAGTGCGATCGCCGGCATTGCCGACCTGATCGCGAAAACGTCCGACCGCGTGCTCAAGGACCAGCTGATCGTCGGATCGCTGGACACCTATTCGGACGTTCTGCCCAAGGCGTTCGATGCGGAGAATTTCGCCTTTTTCGGCACCGTGCTGTCAGGCACGCCGGAACAGCGCGAACGGTGGAAGCGCGCGGTCGACTTCACCGAGGGCGCGCTGACCGACGACGTCAGCAAACTCTATGTTGCCAAATATTTTCCTCCGGCGACGAAGGCGGCGGCCGACAAGATGGTCAGGAACATCATCGCCGCGATGAACGGGCGGATCGACAAGCTCGACTGGATGGCGCCCGAGACCAAAGCTAAGGCGCACGCCAAGCTTGCCGCGTTCACACCGCGGATCGGCTATCCGTCGCAATGGCACGACTATGCGACGCTGGAGATCGTCAAGGGCGACGCGTTCGGCAACGAACTTCGCGCCAACCAATGGAGCTTCGACGACAATCGCTCCAAAATCGGCCAGCCCGTGCGGCGCTGGGAGTGGGGGCTGACCCCGATGACGGTGAACGCGCAGGCCAATCCGCGGCTGGTTGCGATCACCTTCCCGGCGGCGATCATGCAGCCGCCGTTCTTCGATCCCAATGCCGACCCAGCAGTCAATTACGGGGGCATGGGCGCGGTCATCGGCCACGAAATGAGCCATCATTTCGACGATCAGGGCGCGAAATACGACCTGAAAGGCAAGCTGACCCAGTGGTGGACCGATGCCGATATCGCGGCGTTCAAGAAGCGCAGCGCGGACCTCGTCGCCGAATACGACAAATATGAGCCTTTGCCGGGCAAATTCGTGAAGGGTGCGCTGACGCTCGGCGAGAACAGCGCGGACCTCGCCGGACTCAGCGCGTCGTACGATGCCTATCACAATTCGCTCGGCGGCAAGCCGGCGCCGGTGATCGGCGGCTATACCGGCGACCAACGCTTCTATCTCGGTTGGGCGCAAGTGTGGCGGCGGAGTTATCGTGAGGCGAACCTGCTGCAGCGCTTGTTGACCGATCCGCATTCGCCGTCGGTGCAACGCACCTGGATCGTCCGCAACTTGGACCCTTGGTATACCGCATTCAAAGCAACGCCAGGGCAGAAGCTCTACCTGTCGCCGGAGCAGCGCGTGCGCATCTGGTAACCGAGCTCCCCGAGCGGGGATGAGAGCGCCGTCGGCTGGGTAACCCGCCGGCGGCGCTTTCTTGTCGCGCCACCGCTTGACCTCGTGGACCGACCCGCCACAAGGGGCGCCGATGGCCTCGCGTCCCGCTCCCTTCGCATCGCCGACCGCTGGCCAGCGCCAGGCGCTCGTCGTCGCCGCCGCGTGCGGAATCGGCGCGGCGCTGATCGCGCTGCTCGTGCTCCACAGCATGGCGATTGCCGGCGGATTCGTCGCGGCGATGCTGGTGCTGGTCGGTGCGGCGTTCGTCTGGTCGCGTCTTGCTCCCGCTACAGCAGAGGCTGAGCCCGACACTGATTGGAGCGTCGCACGCACGTTGGCCGCGGCGAGCGATAATGCGCTGGCGGTGACCGATCGCGCCGGAAAGCTCATTTGCGCTAACGAACGCTACCGCGCGCGCTTCGACGGCTATCCGACTCCGCCTGGGTTGCCACTCGATGGCACCGGCACCACCGACCTTGCGAGCGCCGGGCGCACGGCGTGGCGCGACGGATCGGCACGGCTCGACCGCATCATGTCACGCGGGCGCCCGATGGCCGTCGCGATCGAGCGCGCGGGCGATGCCGATGACATGCTCGTGTGGCGCTTTCACGATGCCGTCGGGCAAGATCTCGCCACCAACGCCCAAGCGCTGATCGCTGGGCCGACCGGCGACCGGCTTGCGGCGGCGGGGATCATGGCGGCGCTGATCGCCCCCGACGGCAAGTTGCTCGCCGCCAATCGGGTGCTCCGCGAACGATCGATGGGGCACGAGGAAAGCGTCGTCGTTGGCCGCGATTTCGCGCGCTTCCTGACCGCCGACTCGCAAGGCCAGGTCCGCTTCGAGCGCGAAGGCGCCAAGGGCCACCCGCTCCGCATCATCCAGATCCCGTTCCTGGAAGGTGACGATGCGCCGATCCTGGTCGCGTTGCTCGACGAGGAGGAAAGCGGCCAGCCCGCGATCGGCGGCAGTGCCGCCGCGCACGTCAAAAGCCTGATTTCGCTGCTCCCGGTCGGGCTCGCGCTGGTCGATCGCGACGGCCGCTTCGTCCAGATGAACGATCCGTTCGTCCGCGCCGCGCAAGTCGATGCCGCCAATCCGCCGCTCTATCCAGGCGATCTCGTCGTGCGCGAGGACAAGGCCGCGGTCGCCGATGCGGTGCGCAAGTTCGCCAACGGCGCGACGCATTCGGCCGACATGGCGATCCGGCTCAAGGATCATCCCGACGAGCCGGTCGCGCTAACGATCGCCGGCGCGCGCGGGCTGGGCGACGCTGCGGTGCTGCTGAGCCTCAAGGACAATGGCGAGGAAACCCGCCTCAAGCGTGAAGTAGCACAGGCGACCAAAATGCAAGCGGTCGGCCAGCTCGCGGGTGGTGTCGCGCACGATTTCAACAACATCCTGACCGCGATCATCGGCCATTGCGACTTGATGCTGATGCGCCATTCACCCGGCGACAGCGATTATGACGACATCCAGCAGGTCAAGGCGAACTCGAACCGCGCCGCCAGCCTGACTCGGCAATTGCTCGCCTTCTCGCGCCAGCAGACGTTGCGGCCGCAAGTGTTGCAGCTGCCCGACGTGATTTCGGAGGTGTCGCAACTGCTCAAGCGGCTGATGGGCGAGACGGTGAAGCTCGAAGTCCATCACGGCCGAAATCTCGGTGCCGTCCGCGCCGATCCCGGCCAGCTCGAACAGGTTGTCGTGAACCTCGCGGTCAACGCGCGCGACGCGATGCTGTCGAAGGACGCGAGCGGCGGCACGCTGACGATTACCAGCCGAGCGGTCACCGCCGCCGACGTCCGCAAGCTGGGCAACGACATCTTGCCCGTCGCCGACTATTCGCTGCTCGAAATCGCCGATACCGGGGAAGGCATCCCGCCGGAGATCGTCGGCAAGATCTTCGAGCCGTTCTTTACCACCAAGGAAATTGGCAAAGGCACCGGGCTGGGGCTTTCGACCGTCTACGGCATCGTCAAGCAATCGGGCGGCTACATCTTCGCCGACAGCCGGCCGGGGCAGGGGGCAACCTTCTCGATCTACTTGCCCGTCCACACGGCCGGGGAACCCGCCGCCAAACCGGCCAGCATCGCGCCCAAGGAAAAGCCCGCCGATCTATGGGGCACCGGCACGATCCTGCTGGTTGAGGACGAGGACATGGTGCGCGTCGTCGCCGAACGCGCGCTGACGCGGCAGGGCTATACCGTGCTGACCGCCGAACACGGCGAGGCGGCGCTCGAACTGCTCGCCAGCAGCGAACGGCCCGATCTGCTCATTTCCGACGTCGTCATGCCGACGATGGATGGCCCGACGATGGTCCGCCACGCGCGCGAGCGTTATCCCGACCTGCCGATTCTGTTCATGTCGGGCTATGCCGAGGAACAGTTGCGCAAATCGATCGACCTCGACAACGTCGCCTTCCTGGCGAAGCCGTTTTCGGTCCAGCAATTGGCCGAAGCAGCGCGCGACGTGCTGGCTGCCGCGCGCTGAGCCATGCGCCGAACGGTCACTCGTCGCCCGATCGCGATCGCCGTGGTTGTTGCGGCCCTGCTGGTGGCCGCGGGGGTGCTGTTGAGGGTCAGCAAGGCGCTGTGTTGGCAGTTGATCGGTCAGCCGATCTGTCACGTCGACACGCGCGACAGGCTCGTCGCGCTCACCTTCGACGACGGGCCGACGCGCGACGGCGTCACCTATCTGCTCGGCCAGCTCAAGGCGCATAACGCGCACGCGACCTTCTTCCTGATAGGCGGCGCCGTCGCCGAACAGCCCGGCGAAGTCCGCCGCATCATCGCCGCCGGACAGGAAGTCGGCAATCACAGCTATTCGCACGACCGCATGTGGGGATTTTTTCCCGGCGCTTATGAAGCGGAGATCCGCCGCGCCGATGCCTTGCTCCGTGCCGAGGGAGCAACCCCGACTCTGTTCCGTCCTCCTTACGGTAAGAAACTGACGGGCTTGCCGATCGCGGTCGAGTGCACCGGACACCGCACGGTGATGTGGGATATTGCCGATCCCGACGAGGCCAAAGATGCGCGCGCCTATGCCGATCGCGTGCTGGCGCAGGTGCGGCCAGGATCGATCATCCTGATCCATGCCATGTATTCCAGTCGAACGATCGCCCGCGCCGCGGTGCCGCTGATCCTCGACGGGCTCGCACAACGCGGCTATCGCGCGGTGACGGTGAGCGAATTGTTGCGTCACGCCGCCTCCGGAGCCTCTTGATGACTGCCCCCCACCGCATTTTGATCGTCGAGGACGAGCCGCTGATCGCGATGATGCTCGAGGATTTCATCGACGCGATGGGCAAGGAATGCGTGGGCACGTGCGACACGGTGCAATCGGCGCTGGCGACGATCGCGGACGAGAGCCCCGACGCGGTGATCCTCGATATCAACCTGTCGGGGGGCGAAAAGAGCTGGCCGGTCGCCGATGCGCTGGCGGAGCGTGGGATACCGTTCGTCTTTTCAAGCGGTGGAGACGAGGTGACCGACGGTCACGCCGAGCGTCCGCGGCTGGGCAAGCCTTACACGATGGACGGCGTGGAAAAGGCGCTGGCGTCGTTGGGCTAGGCGATCCGCTCGGGCACTTCCGCCGCATCGGCATCCAACGACGTCTGCGGCGCCACCGCTTCCCACGGGAACACGAACCAGTCCTTGCGCTCGTTGCGGTCGATTACCTCGGCGCGATACTCGACCTGTTCGCTCGACCTTTTGTTGTCGAGTAACGTCGCGAACCGCACATGGTCGCGCGCCGCGCTAGCGGTCGCCAGCGCCGCACGCAGCTTGCCGATCGTGGCGCCGGTATCGTTGATGTCGTCGATGAACAGCAGCCGCTCGCCGTCGCGGGTCCGCGCCGCCAGCCGGATCAGCGGTGCGTCGGAAAAATCCTCGACGTTGGACGAATGATCGACCGACAGCATCGGTAGGCCCGTCGCGTGGCTGAGATACACCGCCGGCGCGAGCCCACCACGGCCGATGCCGATGATGAAACTCGGCGTCCATCCGCTTTTGGCCAGCTCGGTAGCAAGGACGTGGACTTGATCGACGAATTCGTCGTGCGGGATCGGCGTGAAGACCGGCATCAGGCGTATTCCTCCACATAGGCGTCGAGCCGTGCAAGGTGTCGCGCGACCTCATCGTCGGTCAGGAACGACCCCAGGAACGAATTGCGCGCGAGCATTGCCAACTCGGGCTTGCCGAGTCCGCGCGCTTCGGCCGCCGCACGGTAATTCTCGCCGATATAACCGCCGAAATAGGCCGGATCGTCCGAATTGATCGTCGCGCGCAGCCCCTCGCGCAGCATGCGGTCGATCGGATGCTCGTCGATCGAGGCGACGTTGCACAATTTGACGTTCGACAACGGGCATACCGTCAGCGTCATCCCAGTCCGGGCCAGTCGCGCTGTCAGCACCGGATCCTCAAGACTGCGATTGCCATGGTCGAGCCGGTCGATGCCGAGAATGTCGAGCGCCTGGAGGACATAGTCCGGCGGCCCTTCCTCACCGGCATGCGCAACCAGCTTGAGCCCCTTGGCGCGCGCCGCCGCGAACACCCGCGCGAACTTTTCCGGCGGATGCCCCACCTCCGACGAATCGAGCCCGACGCCCGCAATCTTGTCGAGCCACGGATCGGCCATCGCCAGCGTCTCGAACGCGGCTTCCTCGCTCAAGTGGCGCAGGAAGCACAGGATCAGCTTCGAGGTCAGACCATGCTTCGCCTCGGCCTCGGCCATCCCGGCGAGCAGTCCCTGAACCACCGTGCCGAACGCGATCCCACGGTCGGTGTGCGTCTGAGGATCGAAGAAGATCTCGGCATGGACCACGCCGTCCGCCGCGGCGCGATCGAAATAGGCGACCGCCATATCGCGGAAATCGGCCTCGGTGATCAGGACGCTGGCGCCGGCGTAGTAGATGTCGAGAAAGTCCTGCAGGTTGGAGAACGAATAGGCCGCGCGGACCTCTTCGACCGATTTGAACGGGATCGCCACGCCGTTGCGCTCGGCCAGCGCGAACATCAGTTCGGGCTCCAGGCTACCCTCGATATGAAGGTGCAGCTCCGCCTTGGGCAGGCCGGTGATGAAGGGCGCGAGGTCGGTTTTCATGCAGTGCAGCATCGCCCGGCTCGGGGGCGGGGGCAAGGGCCTAAGACATCCGGCTCAAACACGACGAGAACAAAAGTAGAAAATAATTTCGTTCCACTCTTGTTCCGATAGAACAAACGCGATACATGCTCCCCAACAGCATTGACGCGGACGCGGTTCGCACTAGGCGGTGGAGGCTCAAATGGCGGCATCTTTGAAGGTCATCGACAATCCCATGGCATTGAGCAACGACAAGAGTTCGGGGGAGCGCGCCAAGGCGCTCGAGGCCGCGCTGGCGCAGATCGATCGCGCGTTCGGCAAGGGCTCGGCGATGAAGCTGGGCTCGAAGCAATCGATGGAGGTCGAAACGATCTCGACCGGGAGCCTCGGGCTCGACATCGCGCTCGGCGTCGGCGGGTTGCCGCGCGGCCGCGTGATCGAGGTCTATGGCCCGGAAAGCTCGGGCAAGACGACGCTTGCTCTGCATGTCATTGCCGAAGCGCAGAAGAATGGCGGCACCGCCGCCTTCGTCGATGCCGAACACGCGCTCGATCCGGTCTATGCGAGGAAGCTGGGCGTCGATATCGACGAATTGATCGTGTCGCAGCCCGACACCGGCGAGCAAGCGCTCGAGATCGTCGATACGCTGGTGAGGTCGAACGCGATCGACGTGCTGGTGATCGATTCGGTCGCGGCGCTCGTTCCGCGCGCCGAGATCGAAGGCGAGATGGGCGACAGCCATGTCGGCCTGCAGGCGCGCTTGATGTCGCAGTCGCTGCGCAAGTTGACCGGCTCGATCAGCCGTTCGCGCTGCATGGTGATCTTCATCAACCAACTACGCATGAAGATCGGCGTGATGTACGGCAATCCGGAGACCACGACAGGCGGCAATGCGCTGAAGTTCTACGCCAGCGTCCGCCTCGACATTCGTCGCATCGGCGCGATCAAGGACCGCGATGACGTCGTCGGCAACTCGACCCGGGTCAAGGTCGTCAAGAACAAGGTGGCGCCGCCGTTCAAGCAGGTCGAATTCGACATCATGTATGGCGAGGGGATCTCCAAGATCGGTGAAATCCTCGACCTCGGCGTGAAGGCCGGGCTGGTCGAGAAATCGGGCGCGTGGTTCTCTTACGACAGCGTGCGCATCGGCCAGGGCCGCGAGAACGCTAAGGTTTTCCTCAAAGAAAATCCGGAGATGGCCGACCGTCTGGAAAAGGCGATCCGCACGCGCACCGATGCCGTCGCCGAGGAAATGATGGCCGGGCCGTCGGAGGATGACGACATTTAATTTTGCGGTCGATCAACCGCTTATCGAAAAAGCGCACCGTAATATTGCTGCAATGCAACCAAAGCGCTTGATCGACGTTAACGCTTTACCCCCCGCGGCGCCCCTCCGCCGCAATTCCCGGAAAGGCCCGCCCGCGTTGGCGGGCCTTTCATATTTGGGACGCTCATGTGAAGTTGGGCTCCGCGGCAACTTCGTCAACTTTCGCACCACCGCGCCAAAGCGCTACACAGCAGGCGTAGGGCATTCGACGAGCCGGCAGGTAAGGGAGGCGAAATGTTCTCGACCGACGAATGGACCGGCCGCACCGGTGACATCTGGGCCGACGAGTGGCGCCGCACCGATCGCAGTTTCGACGGCCTCAGCGATCGCCTGAATGCCGCCATCCTTGCTGCAGCGCCGCCGGCTGGCCGCGCGGTCGATCTCGGCTGCGGCGCGGGTGGAACGTCGATCGCGTTGGCGACAGCGCGCCCCGGCCTTGCGGTGGCTGGCCTCGACATCTCGCCGGCGCTGATCGAGGTCGCGCGCCATCGCAGCGCGGGTATCGTCAACCTCGAGTTCGATGTGGCGGATACGGCAGCGCTCGATCCTGCGTTCGCCGCGAACATGCTGGTGTCGCGTCATGGCGTTATGTTCTTCGCCGATCCGGTCGCGGCCTTTACGACGATCCGGGCAGCGGCACGACCCGGCGCTACGCTCGTCTTTTCCTGCTTCCGCGACCGCAGCGCCAATCCATGGGCGATGTTGAGCGATGATCTTGTCGGCGCGCCAGCGCCGCCGCCGCCGGGCTATGTGCCCGGCCCCTTTGGCTTTGCCGACCGCGCGTTCGTCGCCGACCTGTTGACCCGAAGCGGCTGGACCAACACCGACGCCACCGCCGTCGACTATCGCTATGTTGCAGGGCAGGGCGACGATTCCGTGGCCGATGCCGCCGACTTCTTCACGCGGATCGGTCCGGTCGCTCGCGCGATCGCCGAGCAACCGGCCGACCGCCGCCCGGCCCTGTCCAGCCGCCTGAAGGCTCTACTCGCGCCGCACGCCACCGGTGACATAGTCGTATTTCCAGCCGCGGCTTGGATCTGGACCGCGACCAACGGAGACGCCGCATGACGCTGATCGTTCATCACCTCAACAATTCGCGCTCGCAGCGCATCCTGTGGATGCTCGAAGAACTTGGCCTGCCCTACGAGATCAAGCATTATCAGCGCGACGCCAAGACGATGCTCGCGCCGCTCGAATTGAAGCGAGTGCATCCGCTCGGCAAGTCGCCGATGCTCGAGGATGACGGCCGCATCGTCATCGAAACCGGCGCGATTTGCGAGTATCTCGTCGAGAAAGCCGACGGGAAACTCGGCGCGCCCGCGCACCGCGACGACGCGCTGCGCTATCGCCAGTGGCTGCACTACGCCGAGGGATCGATGATGCCGCCGCTACTGGTGATGCTGGTCGTCAATCGCATCCCGCTGCTCGGCAAGACCGCCGCCAAGCGGATCCAGCCGATGATCGACGTCCACCTGAACTATGTCGAAAGCGAGCTGGCCAAGCGCCCGTGGTTCGCCGGCGACGAGATGACCGCAGCGGATGTCATGATGAGCTTCCCGCTCGAAGCCGCGATGAGTCGCGGCGGTCTTGACGCATCGCGCCCCGCTACGGTCGCTTGGGTCGAAAAGGTCCACGCCCGCCCGGCCTACCAGACCGCGCTCGAAAAGGGTGGGCCCTACGCCTATGCCTAAGGCTTAGGTCTTGCCGCTCAGCCCATGGCTCGGCGCGTGTCGCGGTTCGACCGTATCGGGCTCGGGCGTTTCGAACCCGCCCTCCCACTTGGCGACTACGGTAGCCGCCACCGCATTACCGACGACATTGGTGGCGGAGCGTCCCATGTCGAGGAACTGATCCACCCCGATGATCAGCAACAGCCCGGCTTCGGGAATACCGAATTGCGACAGCGTCGCCGCGATCACGACCAGGCTGGCACGCGGCACCCCGGCAATTCCCTTCGACGTGATCATCAGGGTCAGCAGCATCAGGAACTGCGTGCCCAGCGATAACGGGATGCCATAGGCCTTGGCGATGAACAGCGACGCGAAGGTCATGTACATCATCGAGCCGTCGAGGTTGAACGAATAGCCCAGCGGGAGCACGAAGCTAGAAATCTTGGACGGCACGCCGAACCGGTCGAGCGCCTCGAGCGTGCGCGGGAAGGCGGCTTCGGACGACGCGGTCGAGAAGGCGACCAGCACCGGCTCGCGGATGTAGCGAAATAACCGAAATGCGCGCGCGCCGATGACGAGGAAAGCGAGGGTGCCGAGCAAGAGCCACAGCGTGCCGAGCCCGAAATAGACGCTCGCCATGAAATAACCGAGCTTGAGGATCAATTCGGGGCCGTTCTCGGTCAGTGCCGCGGTGATCGCGGCGAACACCGCGATCGGCGCGAAGCGCATGACGTAATCGGTGATCTGGAGCATGATCGCGACCAACGCTTCCGCGCCATCGACGACCGGCTTGGCGCGCTCGCCGACGGCAGTGATTGCGACACCGAAGAACACCGAAAAGACCACGATCGGCAGGATCTCGTTGGTCGACATCGCCTCGACGATCGACGCCGGGAAGATATGCGTGATCAGCTTGGCGAGATCGAACCCGGACTTGTCGATACCCTTGACGACGGCGTCTGCTGCCGGTGGCGTCAAATGCGGGGTCAGGCCGAGCATGTCGCCGAGCGACGACGAGAGGTGGAATAGCACCAGACCGAGCGAGAGCGACAGCAAACTCGCCCCGATGAACCAGCCAAGCGCCTTGAGCCCGACGCGGCCAAGTGCGCCGGTGTCGCCCATATGCGCAATACCGACGACCAGCGTCGAAAAGACGAGCGGCGCGATGATCATCTTGATCATGCGGAGGAACACGGTCGAGACGAGCGAGAACCAGCCCGCAACCGCCTTCAGGTGAGCCGCCGATTCCGGCGTGCCGGTGTTGAGCGAGGCGTGGATCGCCCATCCGACCACGATCCCGAGCACCAGTCCGATCAGAATATAGGTCGTCAGCCGCTTCGCCAAGGTCACTCTCCCCTTCGTTGCGCGGCAGGGAAGGGGATTGTCGCCGCCGGGTCAAGCACCCTATCGTCGCTGCCATGACCGACCCTCGATTTTCGCCCGGCCGCCGCGCAATTATCGCCGCGGCCGCCGCCGCGCCGCTGTTCGTTTCCCGGGCCGCTCGCGCCGCCGAACCCGATCTGTCGGCGTTGAAGGACATGACCGCGGGCGCCGTGCCGATCGGCCCCGACGAACACACGCGGCGCCTTTCGCGGGCGCAAGCGCTGATGAAGGCGAACGGGATCGGTGCAGTGCTGATCGAACCGGGCTCGAGCCTGGTCTATTTCACCGGCATCCGTTGGGGCCGCAGCGAACGCGCAATGCTCGCGGTCCTGCCGGTCGAGGGCGAGCCGTGCATCGTCTCGCCGTTCTTCGAGGAACCGCGGATGCGCGAGACGCTCGCGATCCCCGCCGAAGTGCGTGTGTGGCAGGAGGATGAAGATCCACTCAAAGTCGTCGTCGGCTTGTTACGCGACCGCAAACTGGCGGCGCTGCCCGTCGGCATCGAGGAAACCGTCCGCTTTTTCATTCCTGACATGCTCGCCCGCGCGTTGCCCAGCGCGAAGATCGTGTCGGCCAATCCGGTCGTTCGCGGATGCCGGATGATCAAAACGCCCGCTGAAATCGCGCTGATGCAGCTCGCGACCGACGTTACGATCGCCGCCTATCGCTGGACCTACCCGCGGATCGAAAAGGGCATGACCGGTCGTGACATCGGCACGCTGATGAACGCTGCGACGAGAACGCTGGGCGGCGACCCCGAATTCGAACTGATCCTGATCGGTGAGGCGGCGGCGTATCCGCACGGCACGCAGGCGGTGCATCGCGTTGCCGACGGCGAGATCGTGCTGATGGATTGCGGCTGCACGGTCGAGGGCTATCAGTCCGACATCTCGCGCACCTTCGTGTTCGGCAGCGCGAACAAGGACCAGCGCATGGTGTGGGACCAGGTACATCAGGGCCAGCGGACCGCGCTGGCCGCGGCGAAGTTGGGCGCGCCGGCGGGCAGCGTCGACGATGCCGTGCGGCAGCTGTACGAGGGGTTCGGCTACGGCCCCGGCTACAAGCTGCCCGGTTGCTCGCACCGCACGGGGCACGGGATCGGGCTCGACGGGCACGAACCGGTCAACCTGGTGCGCGGCGAAACGGCGAAGCTGGCGCCCGGCATGTGCTTCTCGAACGAGCCCGGCATCTACATTCCCGGCAAGTTCGGCGTGCGGCTGGAGGATTGCTACCACATGACCGACGCCGGCCCCAAATGGTTCAGCATGCCGCCGCCGTCGATCGACCAGCCGTTCGGCTAACGCGGTTGCTTGGCAAGGCGCGCGGCGTTGCCTAAGTCGCCGTGCATGACCTCGACCAACGACATCCGCCGCGGCTTCCTCGATTACTTCGCCAAGGAGGGGCACACGATCGTGCCATCGGCGCCGCTCGTGCCGCAAAACGACCCGACTTTGATGTTCGTCAACGCCGGGATGGTGCCGTTCAAGAACGTCTTTACCGGCCTCGAAACGCGGCCCTATTCGACCGCGACGTCGAGCCAGAAGTGCGTTCGCGCGGGTGGTAAGCACAACGACCTCGACAATGTCGGCTATACCGCGCGGCACCATACCTTCTTCGAAATGCTCGGCAATTTCTCGTTCGGCGATTATTTCAAGGAACGCGCGATCACCCTCGCGTGGAACCTGCTGACGAAGGAATGGGGCCTCGCCAAGGATCGGCTGACCGTCACCGTCTATCACACCGACGACGACGCGTTCGACTTGTGGAAAAAGATCGCGGGGCTGCCCGAAGAACGCATCATCCGCATCGCGACCAAGGACAATTTCTGGGCGATGGGATCGGACGGGCCGTGCGGGCCGTGTTCCGAAATCTTCTTCGACCATGGCGATCATATCCCCGGCGGCCCGCCGGGTAGCCCAGACGAGGACGGCGACCGCTTCGTCGAAATCTGGAACCTAGTCTTCATGCAGTTCCTGCAGGAAGCCGACGAGATCGTCGGCGGCTTGCCGAAGCCGTCGATCGACACCGGCATGGGGCTGGAGCGCATCGCCGCGGTGATGCAGGGCGTCCACGACAACTACGACACCGACACGTTTAAGGCGCTGATCGCCGCCTCTGGCGCGCTGACGCACACCGGCACGACGGGCGATAATCAGGCGAGCCATCGGGTGATCGCCGATCATTTGCGCACATCGGGGTTCCTGGTCGCCGACGGCGTGCTGCCGGCGAACGAGGGTCGCGGCTACGTGCTTCGTCGCATCATGCGCCGCGCGATGCGGCATGCGCATTTGCTCGGCGCGAAGGATCCGTTGATGCACCGGCTGGTGCCGGCGCTGATTGCCGAGATGGGGGCCGCCTATCCCGAACTGGTCCGCGCACAGCCGCTGATCGAGGCGACGTTGCGGCAGGAGGAGACGCAATTCCGCAAGACGCTCGATCGCGGGTTGAAGCTGCTCGACGAAGAGACAGCCGGTATGACGAAGGGCTCGACGCTGTCGGGCGAAACCGCGTTCAAGCTCTACGACACCTACGGCTTTCCCTACGATCTGACCGAGGATGCGTTGCGCGCGCAGGGACTTCAGGTCGACCGCGAGGCGTTCGACGCCGCCATGGCCGAGCAGAAGCGCGCCGCCCGCGCCGCGTGGAAGGGATCGGGTGACAAAGGTTCGGACGAATTGTGGTTCGACATCGCCGAGGAAAAGGGCGGGACCGAATTCACCGGCTACACGTCCGAAGAAGGCGAGGGCGAAGTCGTTGCGTTGATTAAGGGCGGCGCGCGGGTCGATCGCGCTGGCTCGGGGGACGAGGTCGATATCGTGCTCAATCAGACGCCGTTCTACGCCGAAAGCGGCGGGCAAGTCGGCGACGCGGGGATCGCCACGACCGACAAGGGTTTCAAGGGTCGCATGTTCGACACCGCCAAGCATCTCGGCCGCGTCTGGGCGCATCGCACAAAGATCGAGAGTGGCGAGGTCGCGGTCGGCGACGCCTTGCACCTCGTTGTCGATGGCGAGCGCCGTAACGCGATCCGGGCCAACCACTCCGCGACGCACCTGCTCCACGCCGCGCTGCGCGAGCGGTTGGGCACGCATGTTGCGCAGAAGGGGTCGCTGGTCGCCCCCGACCGGCTGCGCTTCGACTTCTCGCAGCCTGTGGCGGTGGAGCAAGACGCGTTGGCGGCGGTCGAGGCCGACGTGAACGGGTATATCCGCCAGAACGACGCGGTCTCGACGCGGCTCATGACGCCGGACGAGGCGATCGCGGAGGGCGCGATGGCGCTGTTCGGTGAGAAATACGGCGACGAGGTCCGCGTCGTGTCGATGGGTCGCGACGGGCAAAAAATCTACAGCCTCGAGCTGTGCGGCGGTACGCACGTCACCGCGACCGGCGATATCGGGTTGTTCAAAGTCGTGAGCGAGGGCGCGGTGTCGTCGGGCGTGCGGCGCGTCGAGGCACTGACCGGCGAAGCGGCGCGCGTCTACCTGGCGAGCCGCGACGAGAAATTGCGTGAAGCAGCAGCGATGCTCAAATCGTCGCCCGACGAAGTGCCGGCGCGCGTCGCGCAATTGGTCGAGGATCGCCGCCGGTTGGAGCGCGAACTGGCCGAAGCGAAGAAGGCGCTCGCGCTCGGCGGCGGTGGCGGCGGTGCCGCGCCCGCTGGACCCGAACAGGTCGGCGGCGTCAATTTCGCAGCTCAGGTCGTCGATGGGCTCGATCCCAAGGGCTTGCGCGGCGCGGTGGACGAGACCAAGCAGCGGATCGGATCGGGCGTCGCTATGATCGTCGCGGTCAATGAAGGACGTGCCTCGGTCGCGGTCGGCGTGACCGATGACCTGACCGCACGGCTCAATGCGGTCGATCTGCTCAAGAAGGCTGTGGAGGCGCTGGGCGGTCAAGGCGGCGGCGGGCGGCCCGACATGGCGCAGGGCGGCGGGCCGGACGGCAGCAAGGGCGATGAGGCGGTTGCCGCAGTCCGGGCGGCGCTGGCAGCCTAGGTCGGCGGCGTCCTTCGAACGCGGCGCAGCCGCGGCTCGCGGGTCATATCGGCCGCGTCCTTGATCTCCTTGCGCAATTCGTCGCGCTTCTCGTGGATCGAAGCGATCACCGGGCCCATCGCGACGCCGAGGTCGACCAGCACGGCTTCGGACAATTGCAGCGAGCTTTCGAGTGTTTCGGGCACGGCGTCGGTGACACCGGCCTTGTAGAGTTCGGCCGCATGCGCCGCGTCGCGGGCGCGGGCGACGATCGTGAGGCCGGGCACCCAGCCACGTACGCGCTTGGTCAGGCGGACGGTCAGCACGGGGTCGTCCATCGTCAGCACCAGCGCCTTAGCTCGGCCGAGGTTGAGGCGATCGACCAACTCGCTACGCGCGACATCGCCGAACACGACCGAATAGCCGTCGCGGCGAGCGGCCTTGGCGGCGTCGATGTCCGCTTCGACCGCAATATAGGGTTGGCCATGCTCCTTGAGCATATCCGCGACCATCTTGCCGACGCGGCCGAAGCCGATCACGACGGTGCCGGGCCCCTCAGCGTCTAGCTGAAGGTCGGGGCCAAGCTTCTCACCCGCCTCGATACGCCGCGCGATGAGACGGCCGATTTCTGCGAGCACCGGCGTGATCGTCAGCCCGAGCGCAGTTACCGTCTGCCAGAACGCCGCATCCCCCGCCGCGATCAGACCGGCCGATGCGGCGGTGCCGAGCACGATCAGCGTCGTTTCGGACGGGCTCGACATCAACAGGCTGGTCTCCGCCGCGGTGCCGCTCCGTGCGCCCGACAGCCGGAGCAACCCGAACGTCACCAACGATTTGGCCGCGACCACACCGGTGAGCGCGAGCACGAAGTCGGTCCAGTGGGCAAGCAACGTTTCGAGGTTCAGGCTCATGCCCACGGTGATCAGGAAGACGCCGAGTGCGAGTCCCTTGAACGGCGCGGTGATGACTTCGACCTCGCTGTGATATTCGGTCTCGGCAATCAGCAACCCGGCGAGCAACGCGCCGACGATCGGCGACAAGCCGGCGGCCGAGGTGGCGAGGCTGGCGGCGATCACCGTCAGGAGCGAGATGGCGAGGAACAGTTCGGGGCTCTTGGTGCGCGCGGCCTGAGCGAACAGCCGCGGCAGGATGAGCCGTCCCACAAGGAAGATCGCCGCGATGCTGACCGCGCCCCACAGCAGGGTATTGAGCACGCCGCTTGCTGCGCCGCCGCCGAGTGCGGCGAGAACGAAGATGATCGGCACCAGCGCGAGATCCTCGAACAGCAGCATCGCGAACGCGCTGCGTCCGACCGGCCCCTCGGTCCCCGCGATCGGCAGCACCAAGGCGGTCGATGACAATGCAAGCGCCAAGCCGAGGCCAAGGCCCGCGGTCCAGTCGTTCCCGAACGCGAGCAGCGTCACGCCGATCACCGCGGCGCATCCGAACAACTCCGCGGCACCGACCCCGAACACGGCGGTGCGCATCCCCCACAGCCGCTTCAGCGACAGTTCGAGCCCGATCGAAAACAGCAACAGCGTGATGCCGAACTCCGCGAACGGCTCGATCGAATGCGGGTCGGTGATCGTGACGTGATAGAGCCATGGATATTTGCTCACCAGCGTGCCTAGGCCCGCCGGCCCGACGAGCATCCCGACGAGGATGAAACCGATCACCGGGCTGACCTTGAAACGCGCGAAGGTTGGGATCACGATGCCCGCCGCGCCGAGGATCACCAGCGCGTCGCTGAAACCTGTGTTGTTAAGTCCGATTGCCATAGCGGCATCAAAGCAGGGTGGGGAGCATTTGTCAGGTCATGAGTGACACCGACGTCTGTATTATCGGCGGCGGCCCGGCCGGGATGATTGCGGGGTTGCTGTTCGCGCGTGCAGGGTTGCGCACGGTGGTGCTGGAGAAGCATGCCGACTTCCTGCGCGATTTCCGCGGCGACACGGTGCATCCATCGACCTTGCGGATATTCGACGAGCTCGGTCTGCTCGATCAATTACTTGAGCGGCCGCATCAGAAGGTCCGGCATCTGCGCGGGCGAATCGCCGGGCGCGATATGGAGATCGTCGACTTCAGCCATCTGCCCGTCCGCGCGCCGTATATCGCGCTGATGCCGCAATGGGATTTCCTGGACTTCGTTGCCGATGCCGCGCGCCGCTATCCGACTTTCGAGCTGCGCCAACAATGTGCCGGCGTGGAGTTGATCGAGGCGGCCGGCCGGGTCGCGGGCGTGCGGACCGATGCGGGCGACGAGATCCGTGCGCGGCTGACGATCGCTGCCGACGGACGTGATTCGCGGCATCGCGCGGGGTGGCCGTCGACCACGATCGGCGCGCCGATGGACGTGTTCTGGTTTCGGGTGCCCAAGCCCGCCGGGCCTGAGAACGACAGCATGGGGGTGTTCGACACCGGGCTGCTGTTCGTGATGATCGACCGCTTCGATTATTATCAATGCGCGTTCGTGTTCCCCAAAGGCACCGCCGATGGCGTCCGCGCGAAGGGGCTGGAGGCCTTTCGCGACCGGGTACGTGCGGTTGGGCCCGAGACCGCACGGGTCGACGAGAGTGTGACGAGCTGGGACGACGTCAAGCTGCTGACCGTGACGGTCGACCGTCTTGAGCAATGGCATCGGCCAGGGTTGCTCGTGATCGGCGACGCGGCACATGCGATGTCGCCGATCGCCGGGGTCGGCATCAATCTGGCGGTGCAGGATGCCGTGGCGACGGCGAACCTGCTCGCGGCACCGATGGCGGCGGGACAGGACCCCGATCCGTTGCTGCACAAGGTGCACAACCGGCGGATCGGCGCGGTTCGGTTCACGCAAGGGCTCCAGAAGCTGATCCAGGACGCTGTCGTCGAGCCGCTGCTCACGAGCACGCAGCCGATGGACGGCCCGCCGCTCGCCGCGAAACTGCTCAATCGAATCCCGCTATTGCGGCGTATCCCGGCGCGCGTGATCGGGATGGGCTTCCGGCCGGAACATGTCCGGTCGCCGGAAGCCCGGTTCGACTAGGCCCAGTTCGCCATCCGCGTTTCGAGGTTCTCGCGGACCGCTTCGAAGAACTGTTCGGTCGTCATCCATGCCTGATCGGGGCCGATCAGCAGCGCCAAGTCTTTGGTCATCTTGCCGCTTTCGACGGTTTCGATGCAGACCTTCTCGAGCTCTTCGGCGAAGCGCGTGACGTCGGGCGTGTCGTCGAACTTGCCGCGATACTTTAGCCCGCCGGTCCAGGCGAAGATCGACGCGATCGGATTGGTCGAGGTCGCCTTGCCCTGCTGATGCATACGGTAATGGCGCGTGACCGTGCCGTGCGCGGCCTCCGCCTCGACGGTCTTGCCGTCGGGCGAGAGCAGCACCGAGGTCATCAGCCCGAGCGACCCGAAGCCCTGCGCGACCTGGTCGGACTGGACGTCGCCGTCATAGTTCTTGCAGGCCCAGACGAATTCGCCGCTCCACTTCAGCGCCGATGCGACCATGTCGTCGATCAGGCGGTGCTCATAGGTGATGTCCGCTTCCTTGAACTTGTCGGCGAATTCGGCCTCGAACACTTCCTGGAACAGATCCTTGAAACGGCCGTCATAGGCCTTGAGGATGGTGTTCTTGGTCGACAGATAGACCGGCCATTTCAGATTGAGGCCGTAGTGCATCGACGCGCGGGCGAAATCGCGGATCGAGTCGTCGAGATTGTACATGCCCATCGCGACGCCCGCGGCCGGGAAGTCGAACACGTCGAAATCGAGCGTCTCGCCGTTCTCGCCCTGCCACTTCATCGTCAGCTTGCCGGGGCCGGGGACGCGGAAGTCGGTCGCGCGGTACTGGTCGCCGAACGCGTGGCGGCCGACGACGATCGGCTTGGTCCAGCCGGGGATCAGGCGCGGGACGTTCGAAATGACGATCGGCTCGCGGAAGATCGTGCCACCCAGGATGTTGCGGATCGTGCCGTTGGGCGACTTCCACATCTTCTTGAGGCCGAATTCCTCGACGCGCTGCTCGTCGGGGGTGATCGTCGCGCACTTGACCGCGACGCCGTATTTCTGCGTCGCGTGCGCGCTGTCGATCGTGACCTTGTCGTCGGTCGCGTCGCGATGCTCAATGCCCAGGTCGTAATAATCGAGATCGATGTCGAGATATGGCTTGATCAAGCGCTCGCGGATCCATTCCCAGATGATCCGCGTCATTTCGTCGCCGTCGATCTCCACGACGGGCGTCTTCACCTTGATCTTGGCCATGCTCTGTTTCCTGATGGAGGTTTGCGGGCGCTCTAAGAGGAAGGGGGGAAGAGGGTCAAGCGCGCGGCCTAAGTTGACACTAGGTTGACACTGGCGGGCTGCGCATCGGCCCGCGGAAAGCGTCACGTTGTTTTGCCCGGCTAACACGGTTAGACAGAGCCAATGCCTTCAATCGATCCGCCGGATATCGTCACGCCGACCATCAAATGGCGCTTTCCGTCCATGCATCCCGAGGGGCGGCGCTACGTCATCATCGTCGCCGTCGCGGCGGTGCTCAGCCTGCTCATCTGGAACGTGTTGTTCTGGCCGCTCGCGTTCCTCGCGCTCGGCGTCGCGGCGTTCTTTCGCGATCCTATCCGCGTCACGCCCAAGGCCGATGGGCTGGTGGTGGCGCCCGCCGACGGGCTGATCACCATGATCCAGCCGGTGACACCGCCGGCCGAACTCGCGATCCTGGGAACGGCGCCGCTGATCCGCGTGTCGATCTTCATGAGCGTGTTCGACGTCCACGTGAACCGCACGCCTATTGCGGGCACGATCCGCCAGGTCGTCTATATCTCGGGCAAGTTCCTCAACGCCGACCTCGACAAGGCGAGCGAGGAGAATGAGCGCCAGCATATCGTCGTCGAGGGGAAGCCAAACGCCGACGGGAGCCCCCGGCTGATCGGCTTCACCCAGATCGCGGGGCTGGTCGCGCGGCGCATCGTCGCGTTCGTCAAGGAGGGCGACATGCTCGCGGTTGGGCAACGCGTCGGGCTGATCCGCTTCGGCAGCCGCGTCGATGTATTCCTGCCCGCCGATACGGTGCCGCAAGTGGTGCTCGGCCAGCGCGCGATCGCGGGCGAAACGATCCTGGGCAAGGTCGGTGGCGAGGCGATGCTCGGGATTACGCAGTGATTAACGCCGCGGTAGATCGTCGCGGCATCTCTGGATCGCGCTCACATTTCCCTCTCCCCTTGTGGGAGAGGGAGGGAGCCGACGAAGTCGGCGGAAGGGTGAGGGGGAGCCGAGCCCCGCTCCCCCTCATCCTTTCCGCTCGCTTCGCGAGCGGGCCCCTTCCTTCTCCCACAAGGGGAGAAGGAGATTGAAGCCACCCGGCCCGTTGCGGAGACGCCCGCCGCAAGGCTTGCCGCTGCGCACGATTACCCCGAACGCGCTGACCGCACTCGCGCTGTGTTCCGGCCTGACCGGCGTGCGCTTCGCCATCGGCGACGCGACCGGGCCGAATTGGCAGCTCGCGGTGGTGATGATCCTGGTCGCGAGCGCGCTCGATGGGGTCGATGGCCAGGTCGCGCGGATGCTGCGTGGCACCAGCCGGTTCGGCGCCGAGCTCGACTCGCTCAGCGACGCGATCTCGTTCGGGGTTGCGCCGGCGTTGATCCTTTATCTGTGGTCGCTGACTAATTCGCCCAAGTTCGGCTGGGCGTGCGCGCTCTTATTCGCGGTATTCTGCGCACTCCGGCTCGCGCGATTCAACGCCGCGATCGATGTGACGGATCAGCCGCGCAAGTCCGCCGGCTACTTTACCGGCATTCCGGCCCCGGCCGGGGCGATCGGCGCGATGCTGCCGATGTATCTGTGGTTCATCACCGGCGACCAGCTGTTCCGCTCGCCCTGGCTCGTGGCACCCTGGGTGGCGTTCATCGCGATCCTGATGGTGTCGAGCATCGCCACCTTCGGCTGGTCGTCGATGCGGCTGCGGCGCCGCATTCGGTTCGAAGCATTGGTGGTGATCGTCGCGATCGGCGCGGCGCTGATTTCCGCGCCCTGGCCCACGCTCGTCGTGATTTGCGTCGTCTATCTGGCGACGATCCCGTTCAGCATAGCGGGCTATGCCCGTGTCAGGCGGCTGCGCGCCAATGCGTCGGCTGCACCGCCGGCCTAACCGATACGCGCAGCGTCGAAGCACGGCGGACGGGAAGCTGTGGAAGGCTCGATTGTCCGCCATGGCCGGCGAGCGCAGCCTGGATCTTCGGCAATGACGGGGCAATCGTCGCATATATCGCGAAGCCGGCAACGCCTAGCGCCCCTGCGAACATCAGAATGGCGAACATCAACATCGCGGTATCCCCTTTGGCCGGACTCGAACCGGCGTGGAATCAACGGTTCGTCGATTCCAAAGGTTCCCGTCCTGTGAATGATCGCTGTATGTTCTGTTGATGTTCTGTTGGTCAAGCGGAAAATGAGAACATAGCGGGAATAAATCACCCATTTTGACCACCCAGCGCGCACCGCGGACAGCGATGTCACGATAGCGTAACGATAAAATGCACTATACTTGCGGCAAAACGAGCAACCAACCGCCATTGTGGATAACTTTGCCTATTGAGCGAGCCCAAGTTGCCCGGCGAGCACGGCAGACCGACCTACTTGCGGCGACAAGTGTTGCCTTCGCCGAACTCTTCCGCTAACGGCGCCCGCTCAAACCCGCATGGGAAGCATCATAACCCGGTGCCAGGCGACTGTCTGGTTCCCGCTTCCCAGAGGCTCAACCGGAAGGAGTTATCCCTATGGCGGCACCTGTCGTCACCATGCAGCAGCTCATTGAGACTGGTGCACACTTCGGACACCAGACGCATCGCTGGAACCCGAAGATGAAACCCTACATCTTTGGCGACCGCAACGGCGTCCACATCCTCGACCTGTCGCAGACCGTGCCGCTGTTCGCGCGCGCGCTCGAATTCGTCAGCGCGTCGGTCGCCGGCGGCGGCAAGGTGCTGTTCGTCGGCACCAAGCGCCAGGCGCAGGATCCGATCGCCGACGCCGCGCGTCGTTCGGGCCAGCATTTCGTCAACCACCGCTGGCTGGGCGGCATGCTCACCAACTGGAAGACGATCTCCAAGTCGATCAGCCAGCTCAAGACGCTCGAAGAGCAGCTGACGGGTGACACGCACGGCCTGACAAAGAAGGAAGTGCTCAACCTTACCCGTAAGAAGGAAAAGCTGGAGCTGTCGCTCGGCGGCATCCGCGACATGGGCGGCGTGCCCGACGTGATGTTCGTGATCGACGCCAACAAGGAAGAGCTGGCGATCAAGGAAGCCAACACGCTGGGTATCCCGGTTGTGGCGATCCTCGATTCGAACGTCTCGCCTGACGGCATCGCATTCCCGGTCCCGGCCAACGATGACGCCGCGCGCGCCATCCGCCTGTATTGCGAAGCGATCGCGATCGCCGCGACGCGCGGTGGCCAGGAGCGCCAGGCCAAGTCGGGTGTCGATCTCGGCGCGCAGGTCGAAGCTCCCGTCGAGGAAGCGTTGACCGTGGAACCGGCCGCCGAGGCTCCGGCCGAAGTAGCCGCCGAAGCTCCGGCTGAAGCTGCTCCCGCGCCGGCGCCGAAGAAGGCCAAGGCCGCCAAGGCCGAGCCGGAAGCGCCCACTGACGAAGCTCTGGGCACCGACCCGACCCCGGTCGATGCGGTCGAGGCCGCTGCTGCCGGCGCCGAAGAGACGGCCCCGGCCGCCGAGATGGAAGCCGAAGCCGAGCGCCAGCTGGACGCGTAAGCGCCCTACGTCGTCGAAATGAAACATCGGCGGGGCAGGGCGTGATCGCTCTGTCCCGCCGCCTTCGTATTCAACCAAGAGGAATGTGAAATGGCCGATATCACGGCAGCGATGGTCAAGGACCTGCGCGAAAAGAGCGGCGCGGGCATGATGGATTGCAAGAAAGCGCTGAACGAGACCAGCGGCGACATGGAAGCCGCGATGGACTGGCTGCGCACCAAGGGTCTCGCGGCCGCCGCCAAGAAATCGAGCCGCACCGCGGCCGAGGGTCTGGTCGGCGTCGCCGTGTCGGGCACGCGTGGCGCCGCGGTCGAGGTCAACTCCGAGACCGATTTCGTCGCCAAGAACGATCAGTTCCAGGGCTTCGTCCGCGACGTGACGATGGTCGCGCTCGAATTGGGCGACGACCTCGCGACGATCAAGGCGGCCCCGCTGGGCGCCAAGACGGTCGAGGAGGTGCTGACCAACAACATCGCGACGATCGGCGAGAATCAGAACCTGCGCCGCGCGAAGCGGCTGGAAGTGTCGCAGGGCGCGATCGTGCCCTACGTTCACAACCAGCAGGCGACCGGCCTCGGCAAGATCGGCGTGCTGGTCGCGCTCGAGAGCGCCGCGCCGGCCGACGCGCTCAATGCGCTGGGCAAGCAGATCGCGATGCATATCGCCGCGGCCTTCCCGTTGGCGCTCGACGAGAGCGGGCTCGACCAGGACCTGATCGAGCGCGAGCGCGCGATCGCGACCGAAAAAGCGGCCGAGAGCGGCAAGCCCGCCGACATCATCGCCAAGATGGTCGAGGGCGGGATCGCCAAGTATCGCAAGGAAAACGCGCTGGTCAGCCAGTTGTTCGTGATGGACGGCAAGACGCCGATCACGACCGTGGTGGCCAATGCCGCCAAGGAAGCGGGCGCCGAGATCAAGCTGGTGGACTATGTCCGCTTCCAGCTCGGCGAAGGCATCGAGAAGGAAGAGAGCGACTTCGCCGCCGAAGTCGCCGCCGCCTCGGGCGTGCCGCAGCCGGCGTAATAGTTACCCTCTCCCGTCGGGAGAGGGTCGAGCTACAAAGTAGCGAGGGTTGAGGGCAGGGTGCGACACGTACGCCTGCCCTCACCCTTCCGCGCCTTTGGGGCTCCCTCCCTCTCCCGACGGGAGAGGGAATTGGGTTGGCATCGCAAGGTCGCACCCCTAAGGTCCGCGCCGCCTCCAGCCGCATGAGAATCGATGACCGCGCCAGCCTATAAACGCATCCTCCTGAAACTCTCGGGCGAGGTCCTGATGGGCGACGGCGAGGGTGGTCTCGCGATCGACCCGGGCGTCACCGCGCGCGTCGCAGGCGAGATCAAGGATGCCAAGGAAGCCGGCCACGAACTCTGCGTCGTCGTCGGCGGCGGCAACATCTTTCGGGGCATTTCCGCGGCCGCCAAGGGCATCGAGCGCGCCACCGCCGATTACATGGGCATGCTTGCGACCGTCATGAACGCGCTCGCGGTGCAGAATGCGCTCGAGCAAATCGGCGTCGAAACGCGCGTCCAGTCGGCGATCCCGATGTCGAGCGTGTGCGAACCCTTCATCCGCCGCCGCGCCGAGCGCCACCTCGAAAAGGGCCGCGTCGTCGTGTTCGCGGCCGGGGTCGGGTCGCCGTTCTTCACCACCGACAGCGGCGCCGCGCTGCGCGCCGCCGAAATGAAGTGCGACGCGCTGTTCAAGGGCACCTCGGTCGATGGCGTCTACAATGCCGACCCGAAGAAGGATCCGTCGGCGAAACGCTATGAAACCGTCAGTTACGACACGGTCCTCGCAGACAATCTCAAGGTGATGGATGCAAGCGCCATCGCGCTGTGCCGCGACAACAACATTCCGATCGTCGTCTTCAACATCCGCGAGCCGGGCAATCTTGCCTCGGTGTTGCGCGGCGAAGGCGTCTCGACGGTGGTGCAAAAGGAAGGATGACCCATGGCCGCCTATGACCAGGCCGATCTCGAGCGCCGCATGGCGGGCAGCGTCGAGGCGTTGAAGAGCGATCTCGCAGGGCTACGTACCGGCCGCGCCTCGACCGCGTTGCTCGATCCCGTGACGGTCGAGGTCTACGGATCGCACATGCCGCTCAACCAGGTCGCCACCGTATCGGCGCCGGAGCCGCGGATGCTGTCGGTGCAGGTGTGGGACAAGCAGAACATCGGACCCGTCGAAAAGGCGATCCGCTCGGCGGGGCTGGGGCTCAACCCGATCAACGACGGCAACACGCTGCGCCTCCCGATCCCCGATCTGACCGAGGAGCGCCGCAAGGAACTCGCCAAGCTCGCGGGCAAATATGCCGAGGACGCGCGCATCGCCGCGCGCAACGTGCGCCGCGACGGGATGGATTCGCTCAAGGCGGACGAGAAGAAGGGCGTGTATTCGGAGGACGAGCGCAAGCGGCTCGAGACCGAAGTCCAGAAGCTCACCGACAAGACGATCGGCGAGATCGACGCCGCGGCCGGCGCCAAGGAAAAGGAAATCCTGGGCCAGTGAGCGGCGCCCGCTCTTCTCCCCTTCCGCTTGCGGGAGGGGCAGGGGGAGGGCCTGTCACCGGTAATGCCGTGGATGACAAGCCCTCCCTTAACCCCTCCCGTAAGCGGGAGGGGAATCTTGCCACGCTCCCACGCCACGTCGCGATCATCATGGACGGCAACGGGCGCTGGGCGAAGAAGCGCCATTTGCCGCGCCTCGCCGGGCACAAGATGGGCGTCGAAGCGGTCCGCAAGGTCGCCCGCGCGGCGCGCGCGATGGGGATCGAGGCGCTCACGCTCTACGCTTTCTCGTCGGAGAATTGGCGGCGGCCCGAGGAGGAAGTCGGCGACCTGATGGGTCTGATGCGGCACTTCATCAAGAGCGACCTCGCCGAGTTGGTCAGCGAGAACGTGCGGCTGCGCGTGATCGGCGATTACCGGCGCTTTTCGCCCGATACGGTCGCGTTGATCGACGATGCGATGGCGCGGACGGCGCCGAATACTGGACCGCTCCTGGTGATCGCGCTCAACTATGGGTCGCAGGCCGAACTCGCGGGCGCGGCGCGGGAACTGGCGCGGCGGGTGCGTGACGGCGAGATGGCGGTCGAGGCGGTCGACGGGAACGCGATCGAAAGTCTGCTCGAAACGCGCGACCTCCCTCCGCTCGACCTCTTGATCCGCACCTCGGGCGAGCAACGCCTGTCCAATTTCCTGCTGTGGCAAGCGGCCTATGCCGAATTGCTGTTCGTCGATACGCTATGGCCCGATTTCGACGCCGAAACGTTGGCGGAGGCGATCGCCGCATTCGGACGGCGCCAGCGACGTTTCGGAGGCCTGTGAGCAACACTTCTGCGCCCAAGCGGCCGTCGGATTTGGCGGTCCGCGTCGTTACCGCCGTGGGGCTGATCGCCATGGCGCTCGCCGCGATCGTGTTCGGCGGGCTGTTCTTCTGGGTGCTCGCCGTGGCGCTGGGGATGGTGATGATGTCCGAATGGGCCGATCTCGTCGCCGCGTCGCCCGGGCACAAGCGGCTGGCGCTGTATGCGCTGGTCGTGCCGCTCGCGATCATGGCGCCGGCGATCGGCGCGGGGCCGGGGTTCGTCGCGGTTGGCCTGATCGGCGCGGCATTCTTCTTCGTCGGCGCGACGACGCGCAAGGCGTGGCTGGCCTGGGGCATCGTCTATGTCGCGGTGCCGATCCTAGCGCTGCTGCTGATCCGGCAACAGAAGGACATCGGCCTGGTCTACACTCTGTGGACGCTCGCGCTGGTATGGGCCTGCGATATCGGTGCGTATTTTGCGGGCCGGTTGATCGGGGGGCCGAAACTCGCGCCGGTCGTCAGCCCGAACAAGACGTGGGCGGGGCTGATCGGCGGGATGATCACGGCGACCCTGTTCGCGATCACGATGCACTATGCCTATGGGCTCGGTAAAACGGCCGTGGTGGCGACGCCGTTCCTCGCGGTGCTGGCGCAAGGCGGCGATCTGTTCGAGAGCTGGCTCAAGCGCCGGGCAGGCGCGAAGGATAGCGGCACGCTCCTTCCCGGGCATGGCGGCGTGCTCGATCGATTGGACGGTGTCGTGCCGGTCGCACCGGCGGCCGCGTTGCTGGTGGTCGTGCTGCCCAAGCTGTTCGCGCTCCTGTGAAGACCGTTACGATCCTCGGCGCGACCGGGTCGGTCGGCACCTCGACGCTCGACCTGATCGAGCGCGCACCGGGCGATTTCCGGATCAAGGCGTTGGCCGCCAATTGCGATGTCGAAGGACTCGCGGCGGCGGCCATAAGGACCAATGCCGAATTCGCGGTCGTGGCGGACGAAACGTGTCTGCTGGCGCTGAAGGAGGCGCTTCAGGGCAGCGGTGTCGTGGCCGCGGGCGGCGCCCAGGCGGTGTGCGACGCGGCCGGCAGCGGTGCCGACCTGACGATGGCCGCGATCGTCGGCTGTGCGGGATTGCGCCCCGTCATGGCGGCGGTCGAGCAGGGCCGCACGGTGGTGCTCGCCAACAAGGAGCCGTTGGTATCCGCCGGTGAAGTCATCCTCGCGGCCGCGAAGGCGCATGGCGCCACGCTCCTTCCCGCCGATTCCGAGCATAACGCCATCTTCCAATGCTTCGCGCCGGATCAGGCCAACCGCGTGCGCCGCATCGTGTTGACCGCCAGCGGCGGCCCGTTCCGCGACTGGACGATCGAGCAAATGCGCGGCGTGACGCCCGAACAGGCGGTGGCGCATCCCAATTGGTCGATGGGCGCCAAGATCTCGGTCGATTCGGCGACGCTAATGAACAAGGGGCTCGAACTGATCGAGGCGGCGCGGCTGTTCCCGGTCGCGCCCGACCGGATCGAGATCGTCGTCCATCCGCAATCGGTCATCCATTCGATGGTCGAATATATGGACGGATCGACGCTGGCGCAGCTCGGCCCACCCGACATGCGCGTGCCGATCGCTTATTGCCTGGCCTGGCCCGACCGCATGGCCACGCCGATGGCACCGCTCGATCTGGTCGCGATCGGCCGGCTGGATTTCGAGGCACCCGATGAGGCGCGCTTTCCCGCTCTGGGATTGGCGCGGCGCGCACTCGACGCCGGCGGCGCGCGTCCGGCGATCCTCAATGCCGCCAACGAGGTCGCGGTCGCGGCGTTTCTCGACCGCCGCATCGGCTTCCTCGAAATTGCCGCAATCGTCGCCGATACGCTCGACTGCTACGATCCGCCGGCGCCAACCACGCTGGATGATGTATTGGCCGTGGACGGCGAAGCGCGTAGCATCGCGGGGGCGCGAGTGAAGGATTGCGTGAATTGATGCAGAGCCCCGGTCTTTTCTTGACCATCGCTGCCTTCCTGCTGATGCTGGGACCGCTCGTGTTCTTCCATGAGCTCGGCCATTACTTCGTCGGGCGCTGGTTCGGCATCAAGGCCGACGTGTTTTCGATTGGCTTCGGGCGCGAGTTGACCGGCTGGACCGACAAGCGCGGGACGCGGTGGAAGATCAGCCTGTTGCCGCTCGGCGGCTACGTGAAGTTCGCCGGCGACATGAGTCCGGCGGGGCTGACCGATCCCGACTGGCTGGCGCTCCCCGCCGAGGAACGTGCCAAGACATTCCAGTCCAAACCGGTGTGGCAGCGTGCGCTGGTCGTGCTGGCCGGCCCGTTCGCCAATTTCCTGCTCGCCTTCCTGATCATGCTCGGCTTCACGCTTGCTTACGGTCAGAACACCACGACTACCGAAATCGGATCGGTGATGCCCAAGAGCGCTGCTGCGTCCGCCGGGCTACAACGCGGTGATCGCATCACCGCGCTGAGCGGCCGCGAGGTCGGCAAGTTCGAAGACATGGTGCTGTTCATCGCGATCCGCGCCGGTCAGCCGGTCCGGGTCGATTTCGACCGCGGCGGGCAAAAAATGTCGCGCGACGTCGTGATCGGCACCGATCACCGCAAGGATCAGTTCGGCAACACGCAGGATATCGGGCTGCTCGGGGTCGGACCGGCCGCAATGACGATCACGCCGGTCGGCGCGCTCGAAGCTCCTGGCGTCGCGTTGCGCGCCGTGACCGATATCGTCGGCGTGACCGCGGAGGCGTTGGGCCAGCTCGTGACGGGGCAACGCTCGGTCAAAGAGATGTCGGGTGTCGTCCGTATGGCGAAAGTTTCGGGCGAACAGCTCACGCTCGGCTGGGTGGCGTTCGTCGGGCTGGCCGCCTTCATCTCGATTAACTTGGGGTTCATCAACCTCTTGCCAATCCCGATGCTGGATGGAGGACATTTGCTGTTCTACGCGATCGAAGCGATACGACGGCGCCCGGTGACCCCGGAAATCCAGGAATGGGCATTTCGCGGCGGGCTGGCCGCGATCCTGCTGCTGTTCCTGGTCGTCACGTTCAACGATCTGGGCGCGGTCGGCTTGTGGCAGCATCTCGCCGGGTTGATCGGCTGACCCGGTTAGGGCAGGGCGGGCGCGCCCGATTTTACGCGACGGCACATGTCTCCTGCTGGGGTTGAATGGTGAAGCTTATCAAGGTTACGACGTTCGGGACGCGCGCCGCCGCGACTTTACTCGCGGGGACGATGCTGGCCGGCGTTCCGCTGGCGGCGGCCCAGACTGCGCCCGCGCCTGCCGCCGCCACGCCCCAGGCAACCCCGGCTCCCGCACCAGCGGCAGCGCCGGCGCCGCAACGCGTGATTCGCTCGCTCCGCGTCGAGGGGTCGCAGCGCATCGAGCCCGAGACGGTGCTCTCGTACACCAAGCTGCGCAGCGGCCAGGCCTATAACAACGAAACGCTCGACCAGGCGCTGCGCGACCTGCTCGCTAGCGACCTGTTCGCCGACGTGTCGATCGCCGGCGTCGAGACCGGCGATATCACCATCCGCGTCCGTGAGAACCCGATCATCAACCGCGTTCTGCTGGAGGGCAACAGCCGGCTGAAATCGGACAAGATCACCAAGGAAATCAAGCTCGCGCCGCGCCAGATCTTCACCCGCACCGCGGTGCGCCAGGATGTCGCGCGCATCATCGAGCTGTACCGCCGTCAGGGCCGCTTCGCGGCGCGGGTCGAGCCCAAGATGGTCAGCCTCGACCAGAACCGCGTCGATGTTGTGTTCGAAATCGACGAGGGACCGAAGAGCCAGGTTCGCGCGATCAACATTATCGGCAACAACGTCTTTTCGGACGACAAACTGCGCGAACAGATGGTGACGAAGCAGGCGCGCTTCTTCCGTTTCTTCTCGTCCAGCACGTCGTACGATCAGGACCGGCTGGCCTATGACCAGCAGAAGCTGCGCCAGTTCTACCTGACCGAGGGCTATGCCGACTTCCGCGTCACGTCGGCCGTCGCCGAGCTGACCCCCGACAAGAAGGACTTCATCATCACGTACGTGGTGGAGGAAGGGCCGCGCTACAAATTCGGCGACGTCACGGTCGACAGCGATATTCGCGATTTCGACAATAACAAGCTGGCGCAGACCCTGCCCGTCAAGAAGGGCGCGTGGTTCGATGCGAAGAAGGTCGAGGATTCGGTCACCGCGCTGAACGAGACCGCCGGCCTGTTCGGCTACGCCTTTACCGACGTCAGCCCGGACTATCAGCGCGACTCCGACACGTTGGTCATGTCGGTCAACTTCCACATCGCCGAAGCCAAGCGGACCTATGTCGAGCGGATCGAAGTCACCGGCAACCGCAACACCCAGGACAAGGTCGTCCGCCGCGAAATCCGCCTGTCGGAAGGCGACGCGTTCAACAGCTTCCAGATCAAGCGCTCGCAGGATCGCATCAACAGCCTGGGGTTCTTCCAGGACAAGTTCGAGATCAAGAACGAGCAGGGATCGGCGCCCGACCGCGTCGTGCTCAACGCCAACGTCGAGGAAAAGGCGACCGGCGAGCTTTCGCTGTCGGCGGGTTATTCGAGCCTCGAGGGATTCATCATCCAGGCCGGCATCACGCAGCGTAATTTCCGCGGCAAGGGTCAGGAACTGCGGGCCAACGTCGATTATTCGGTCTATTCGAAATCGATCCAGCTCGGCTTCACCGAGCCGTACCTGTTCGACAAGAACATCGCGCTGGGCGTCGACATCTTCCGGCGCGACTATAATTCGTTCAATTATCTCGGCGATACCCGGCAGACGACCTATTCTCAGGTGTCGACCGGCTTCCAGGCTCGTATCGGCGTCCCGCTGACCGAATATTGGTCGCTGTCGGCACGCTACGGCCTGACCTTCGACCAGGTCGGCCTCGATAAGGCGACCTACTTTAGCAACGGCGTCTGCGACCCGCTTCGCGCCGGCCGCTATCTGTGCGAGGCGATCGGCAATCGCGTGACGTCGGCGTTGGGCTATTCGCTGGTGTTCAACAGCCTCAACGGCGGCCTGCGGCCTACCGCAGGACAGCGATTGGTCATCAGCCAGGATATCGCAGGGCTGGGCGGTGATGTCCGCTATATCCGCACGCGTTTCGAAGGGGCCAAATACTGGAATCTCGGCAAGGGCTTCATCTTCTCGGTCAATGGCGAGGCCGGCTACATCAAGTCGCTGGAGAAGAGCCGCGGCCCTGGGATCGATCCGGTGCGAATCACCGACCGCTTCTATCTGGGCGAGCCGCAGATCCGCGGCTTCGACATTCGCGGCGTCGGTCCGCGCGTGCAGCGCATCAACTATATTCAGGATGCCAACGGCAACCAGATCCTGCAAACCGACAAGCAACAGATCGTCGACGACGCGCTGGGTGGTCGGGCCTATTATCTGGTGCGGTTCGAGATCGAGCCTCCGCTGTCGGGCGGCGCGCGCGAGCTTGGCCTGCGGCCGTCGATCTTCATGGATATCGGTGCGGTGTTCGGCATCAAGCGGCCGCTGCCGACTGCCGTGTTCCCGACGCATATCGATCCGACTAGCGGCAAGACGATCGTGGATCCGCTCATCACGCCAATCACCGACAGCAGTGGTAGGCCGTTATATAGTTATATTGACCCGACCGGCACGCCGCAGGGCACAATATGCCCAGCAGGCTTGCCCGACAGTACGGGTGCGTGCAACGGCGTCACGCCCAACACCGCGCAAGTGAACACGGTCCCGCCGTTCCTCGAACGCTTCCTGGGCGACTCGCCCAAGCCGCGGCTTTCGATCGGGTTCGGCGTCAATTGGAATTCGCCGTTCGGGCCGTTGCGCATCGATATCGCGAAGGCGTTGCTCCACCAGAAGGGCGACGACACCAAACTTGTTACTTTCAACGTAGGGACTCAATTCTAATGCAGACCAACCTCAAATATCTCGGTTTCGGCGCGATCGCGCTGACCGCCGCGCTGGCGGTTACGCCGGCGCAGGCCCAGGCCGTGGCAACGGCCGATTTCGACGGCGCGATCGTCAAGACCAAGGCGTTCACCGCCGCCGCCGCGACGATCAAGGCGACCTACCAGGCGCAGATCACGCAGGTCGAAGGGTATCAAAAGGAAATGCAGGCGTTGTTGGCGCCGTTCGACGCCAACAAGGACAGCCGCATCGACGACAACGAAATCCGTGCCGCGCAGGCCAGCCCGTCATGGGCGACCATCGTTGCAAAGCAGCAGCAGATCAATACGGGCCAGGCGCCATTCCTCCGCGCGCAGTCCTATGTCGTCGAGCAGGTCTCGTCGAAGCTCAACCAGGCGGTCAACGCCGTCATCACCGCACGCGGCATTTCGCTGATCATCAAGCCGGACGCGATCGTGTTCGCCAACCAGGTCGGCGATATCACGCCGGCGATAACGGCCGAGCTCGACAAGCTGGTGCCGGCCGCGAACGCGGTCCCGCCTGCCAATTGGCAGCCCGGCCAGACCAACGCCCCCGCCGCTGGCGCGGCGCCGGCCACACCGGCTCCTGTCCCCGCGTCGGGCGCGAAGAAGCCCGGCCGGTGACCGACGACGCGGCAACGACGTCCATCGGCCCGCTTGATATCAAGCGAGTGATGGCGGCGTTGCCGCATCGCTATCCGATGCTGCTGGTCGACCGCGTCGAGGAATTGGTCCCCGACCGGTCGATCGTCGCGATCAAAGCAGTGTCGATCAACGAAGAGTTCTTCCAGGGGCATTTCCCGGGAAGGCCGATCATGCCCGGCGTCCTCCAGGTCGAGGCGCTGGCCCAGGCGGCGGGCGTGCTCGCGGTCGAGAGCCTCGGGCTCGCGGGGTCGGGCAAGCTGGTCTATTTCATGTCGATCGACGGCGTGAAGTTCAGGAAGCCGGTCGAGCCTGGCTGCCTGCTCCGCCTCGAGGTCGAGTTCATTCAAAAGCGCAGCCGCGTGTGCAAATTCGCCGGCAGGGCCATGCTCAACGGCGAAATCGCGACCGAATGCGAGTTCACCGCGATGATCGCGGACCCGCCGAGCGACTGACCATCCCGAATTTTCAGATCGACGCGCTGACGGCGTTCGGCCTTGCTGCAGTCGGATTTACCGCGCTGTGTTACGCACGCGAAGACCGTGGACCGGTTTGGACTTTAGGCTTCGCCGTCGGTAGCGCGCTCAGCTCGATTTACGGCTTTCTCCAGGGCGCATGGCCGTTCGGGGTGGTCGAGATCGTCTGGACGGTCGTCGCGCTGCGGAAATGGCTTTCACGGACGACATTGGCCTGACGCGTCATAATGTTGCGCTGGCGCTCGCGCTCTGCTAGGCGCGCGCCCTTCGCTGCCGGTCGGAAACCGGCGGCTTCGATCCAAGGAATTTTGACGTGAAAGCCGATACGCACCCCGACTACCACATGATCAAGGTCCAGATGACCGACGGTACCGTGTATGAGACTCGCTCCACCTGGGGCAAGGAAGGCGACACGATGACGCTCGAGATCGACCCGCTGTCGCATCCGGCCTGGACCGGCGGCCGTGGTCAGATGCTCGACGCGGGTGGCCAGGTGGCGCGCTTCAACAAGCGTTTCGGTGGGCTCAATCTCACAAAAAAGTAAGTAACACTTAAGCTTAGAGGTTCTACGCTGCGCTTCCGACATCGGGAGCGCGGCGTTGCCGTTTGTGCTTAACGCGTTGTTAGGCATATTCGGCGTAGCGTTTCCGCCATGGAAGCGTTACAGATGGACATCCGTTCCGAGTTCGAACCTGCGCTGGCCGGCCTACGCAAGAGCCAGCGCGCGCCAGTGTCGCTCGACGCGAAGGTCGGGCGCGGTCTCGACCGCACGTTGTGCCGGATCACCGACCTATCGCGCGATGGTGCGCGAATCAGCACCTATTCGGCGATGAAGAGGGACGCGGTAATCTGGCTGACGCTGCCCGGCATCGGGCAAGTCGCCGCAACGGTTCGCTGGGCGGACGATTTCCAGGCGGGCTGTCAGTTCAACCAGCCGCTCGCCGACTATCAATATGATATTTTGGTTGCTGTCGGGCGGGCGTAAGCCGCGTCGCCAGCGCCTAGAACGAGCGTGCGACGCGGAAGTGAATTCCGCGTCGTCGGTCGCCGCTGAGCGCGGCGCCGGCCGCGCTTGCGCGAGGTGCATTTAGCTTTGCTAAATTTCCCGCGCTGCGCGGTGGCGGAGAGGGTGGGATTCGAACCCACGGTGGGCTTCCACCCACGGCGGTTTTCAAGACCGCTGCCTTAAACCACTCGGCCACCTCTCCGCGTGGAAGCCGCTTAGGGGAAGGGCGGCGATTTGTGCAAGCCGTGCGACGACAGGGGATTCCCGCGGCCCTCAGACTGTGGCACGCTCGCCCGATGCGGGCATTGAGAACAATTGGAATTTTGCTGGCAGCGCTAGCGTTCGCCGGCGCGGCAACGGCGCAGGACGACGCGGGTTTCCAGTCGTATCTCCAGGACGTCCGCGGTCGCGCGATCGCGCAGGGCGTCCGCCCGGCGACCGCCGACCAGGTGATCGCCGGGCTGACCTATAACCAGCGCGTCGTCGATCTCGACCGCAGCCAGCCGGGCGGCAACCCCGCCAACCCGACCAGCACGGCCATCACGCCGTTCGCACCCTATCTGCGCAGCCATGTCGACACCGCGCGCATTTCGCAGGGCCGGGCCAAATATCTCGCCGAGCGCGGTCATCTGGCGCGGATCGAGACGCAGACCGGCGTTCCCGAATCGATCATGGTCGCGATCTGGGGGCACGAGACCAATTACGGTCGCATCATGGGCAATTTCGATTTGCCCCGGTCGATCGCCACGCTCGCCTACGAAGGCCGCCGCCGGTCGCTGTTCGAACCCGAGCTGATCGCGATGATGAAGATGGTCGATCGCGGGGTGTCACGCGGCCAGCTCGTTGGCAGCTGGGCGGGCGCGATGGGCGGGCCGCAATTCCTGCCGTCGGTCTATCTCCGCCTTGCCCGAGACGGCGACGGCGACGGACGCGCGGACATCTGGAACAGCGACGCCGATACGCTCGCGTCGATCGGCAATTATTTCTACCAGGCGGGGTGGCGCCGCGGGCAGCCCTGGGGACTGGCGGTTTCGCTACCCGCTGAGTTCGACCGCTCGAGCGTGACCAACCGGCTGATCTCGCCGCGTTGCCCAAGGGTGTTCGCGCGGCAAAGTGCGTGGCGGTCGATCGGCGAGTGGCGTGCGCTGGGCGTGCTGTCGCAGGGCAAGTCATGGCCGGCGGACAACGTCCAGGCGACGGTGATCGAGCCCGACGGGCCGGGCGCGACCGCCTATCTGCTAACCGGCAATTATCGCGTCATCCTCGATTACAATTGTTCCAATTTTTACGCGTTGAGCGTGGGGCTGCTCGCCGATGCCGTCGAACGCTAGGCTGGCTTTTCTCGCTGGCGTGGTGCTCGCGGCTCCGGCGCTGGCGCAGGACGCGCCGCCGCCGTCCGACGGCCCCCAGGCGACGTCCGACCGCTCGCCCGACCGCTATGACGAGGTCGGCTACGCGACCTGGTATGGCGCCGAGCTGGCGGGCAACCGCACCGCGTCGGGGGCGCCGTTCGACCCGCGCGCCTTCACCGCCGCCCACCGTACGCTGCCGATCGGGTCGTATGTCGAGGTGACCTCGCTGGATTCGGGGCTCACTGTGTTGGTCTTGATCAACGACCGTGGGCCTTTCACGCCGGGGCTTTTGATCGACCTCTCGCAGGCGTCCGCGCGGGCGATCGGCGTTACCGGACGCAAGCCGGTGCGGATCCGCCGCGTGACGCCGACACCGGCCGATCGGAACGCCTTGAAGAACGGCCATCCTGCGTCCTCGATTCTCGATACGCCGCCCGCGCTGCTCGCCGGGCTGCGCGCCAAACTGACCGGGCAGCCGGCCGTGGTCGTTACGACTCGGGACCGGCAACCAGCCCCCGTGCCCGTCATCGCACCGCGTGCTCCGCCGGCGAAAACTGGAAGTCCTCCCGCCGTTTCGATGCGCGGCTACTATGTCCAGGTCGCCGCTTTCGGCAGCCGGGACCGCGCCAATACGGCCGCGCGCAGCATGGGCGGCATCGCGACGCCGTTCAACAATCTGTGGCGCGTGCGGACCGGGCCGTTTGCCGACGCGAAATCGGCCCTACGAGCGCGTGACGCGGCCGCCGCGCGGGGCTATGGCGATGCCCGTGTCGTCCGCCAGGACTGAATCGCCGCTTATTGTACGGACCGTTATTCCATGAAAAAAATTGCCGCTTTCGCCGCCCTTGTCGCGCTGACCGCACCCGCGGTCGCCAATCCCGAATTCAATACACCTGCGCCGGTCGCCTATATGGTCGATCTTTCGTCGAACGCGGTGCTCTATTCGAAGGATGCCGACCGCCGCATGCCGCCGGCGTCGCTGGCGAAGATGATGACGGTCTATGTCGTGTTCGACATGCTCAAGAAAGGGCAGCTGAGCGCCGACAAGCAATTCACCGTGCGCCCCGAAACGTGGCGCAAATGGCATGGCCCCGCAGCGGGTTCGACGATGTTCCTGTCGGTCGACGAGAATGTCAGCGTCGACAATCTGCTGAAGGGTATCGTCACGCTGTCGGGCAACGACGCGTGCGTCGTGATGGCTGAGGGTATTTCGGGCACCGAACAGGCGTTCACCGATCGGATGAACGACGCCGCGAAGAAGCTTGGCCTGACCAACAGCCATTTCGGCACGTCGAACGGCTGGCCCGACAATGGCGTGACCTATGTGTCCGCGCGCGATCTTGCGACGCTGGCGGCGGCGACGATTCGCGACTTTCCCGATCTCTACAAGCGTTACTATGCGCTCCCCAGCTTCACCTGGGGCAAGACGCTGGGCGCCGGCAAGGCGATCGACCAGGCCAACCGCGATCCGCTGCTCGGCAACGTGCAAGGTGCGGATGGCTTGAAGACCGGTCACACCGATGAAGCGGGCTACAGCTTCACGGGTTCGGCGATCCAGAACGGGCGCCGCATCATCATGGTGATCGCCGGGCTCGACAGCTTCAACGGGCGCAAGGAAGAATCGATCAAGTTCATGAACTGGGGCTTCGGCGCATGGAGCGCGAAGCCGATCGTGTCCAAGGGCAAGCAGGTCGCGACCGCCGAGGTCCAGCTGGGATCGTCGAGCACGGTCGGGCTGGTCGCCGCCGAAAATCTGGCGGCGACGGTGCCCTCGGGCAGCAACCCCAACATGACCGCCAGCGTCGTCTATGACGGCCCGCTCAAGGCCCCGATCAAGGCGGGTGACCATGTCGCCGACCTGATCGTCAAGACCCCGGGGATGACCGACCAGCGCTTCCCGCTCGTCGCCGACAAGGATGTGGGGCAGGCCGGCTTCTTCGGCCGCGCCTGGGCCGGGCTGATGCAGCTGTTCGGCGGCTAGGCGTGGAGCGCGGGCGCTTCCTGTCGATCGAGGGCGGCGAAGGCGCCGGCAAGTCGACCCAGGTGCGCCGTCTTGCCGATGCCTTGCGGACCCGCGGCGTCGAAGTGATCGTCACGCGCGAACCGGGCGGCAGCGACGGCGCGGAGGCGATCCGCGATCTGTTGATGCAGGGCGCGGTCAACCGCTGGAGCCCGCATACCGAGGCGCTGTTGTTTGCGGCGGCTCGTGCGGATCATGTCGAAAAGGTGATCCAGCCCGCGGTCGGCGTCGGCACGTGGGTGATCTCCGACCGCTACGTCGATTCGTCGCGCGCGTATCAGGGCGTGGCCGGGGGGATCGACGACGCGGCGGTGCTCGCGCTGCATGGCTTCGGGTCGCGCGGGCTGATGCCCGACCGCACGTTGGTGCTCGAGGTACCGCCCGAACTCGGTGCCGAACGCGCTTCGTCGCGCGACGGCGCCGGGGCCGATCGCTTCGCCGCGCGCGAGCGGGCGTTCCACGAGGATGTCGCCGCCGCCTTCCGCCGCTTCGCCGAAGCCGAGTCGGACCGCGTCCGGATGGTCGATGCGAGCGGCGATGCCGATACCGTCGCCGCGGCGCTGCTGGCCGAGGTCGCCGACTTGCTGCCATGACGCCACTTTATGGCAACGCATTGGCAAAGCGGGCTTTTGCCGCCGCGCTGGACGGCGGATCGCTTCATCATGCCTGGCTGTTCGCCGGGCCGGAAGGGGTCGGCAAGGCGAGCTTCGCGATGCTGGCGGCGCGGCGCGTGCTGGCCGGGGCAGGCCAGCCCGACGACTTCGCGATCCCGCCCGATGATCGGACACAACATCTGATCGACGCCGGGTCGCATCCCGATTTTCGCAAGCTCGAACGCTTGCCGAAGGACGACAAGAAGCCCGAACAGGGCCTGGCGCGGAGCATCGCCGTGGCGCAGGTCCGCGCGCTCGAGCCTTTCCTGGGGGTCAAGCCGACCTATTCCGATCGCCGCGTCGTGCTGATCGATTCGGCCGACGATCTCGAACGCAACGGTGCCAATGCGCTGCTCAAGAATCTGGAGGAACCACCCGCGGGCACGGTGTTCCTGCTGATCAGCCACGCGCCGGGCCGGTTGCTGCCGACGATCCGCTCGCGATGCCGGTTGCTCCGGTTCGAACCGCTCGACGATGCCGATATGCGCGCCGCATTGACCGATGCCGGTGCCAAACCCCGCGAGATCGACGAGCTTGTACGCGTGGGGCAGGGATCGCCTGCCGAAGCCTTGGCGATGGCGGGACTCGATATCGCGGGGCTCGACAAGGCGCTGGGCGAGTTAGCGAAGGGCGATCCGACCAACGCCGTCCGCGCGCAACTGGCGAGCGCGCTGTCGCTCAAAGCCGCGCAGCCGCGCTACGAGGCATTCCTCGACCGAGCCCCCCGCTTCATCGCTACGCAGGCGCGCGATCGTACCGGTGAGGCACTGCGGTCGGCGCTTGATGCCTATGACGCGGCGCGCAACCTCGCCGCCAGCGCGCTCGGCCTGTCGCTCGACGCACAGGGCACGGTGTTCGAAATGGGCGGGATCGTCGCCTCGCTGGCGAACCGCCGCTGACCGCGCTAGGGCAGGGCGATGGCCGACCCCTATTACATCACCACCGCGATCAGTTATCCCAACGGCCGGCCGCATATCGGTCACGCCTATGAAGCGATCGCCGCCGACGCGATCGCGCGCTACCACCGCCAGGACGGGCGTGACGTGCGGTTTCAGACCGGCACCGACGAACATGGGCTGAAGATGGTCCAGACCGCGCGCGACCGCGGCGTCGAAACGCGCGCGCTCGCCGACGAGATGTCGGGATATTTCAAGGCGATGGCCGATCGCCTCAACGTGTCGTATGATCGCTTCATCCGCACCGTCGACGCCGACCACCACATCGCCAGCCAGACGATCTGGCGGGCGATGGCGGATGCCGGCGACATGTATCTCGATCGCTACGAGGGCTGGTATTCGGTCCGCGACGAAGCGTTTTACGACGAGAAGGAGCTCGTTGCGGGCGAAGGGGACGAAAAGCTGTCGCCGCAGGGGACGCCGGTAGAATGGACCGCGGAAGAGACCTGGTTCTTCCGCCTGAGCAAATACCAGCAGCCGTTGCTCGATTTTTACGCGGCAAACCCCGATTTCATCCAGCCCGAGGCGCGTCGCAACGAAGTGCTGCGCTTCGTCGAGGGCGGGCTCAACGATCTGTCGGTGTCGCGCACGAGCTTCGACTGGGGGGTGAAGGTGCCCGGCAGCGAGGGGCACGTGATGTACGTGTGGCTCGACGCGCTGACCAATTACCTGACCGGTGTTGGCTATCCTGACCTGAGCGGTCCGCTGGGCAAATACTGGCCCGCCGATCTGCATCTGATCGGCAAGGATATCGTGCGATTTCATACTATTTACTGGCCAGCTTTCCTGATGAGCGCGAAGATCGCGCTGCCCAAACGGGTGTTCGGCCATGGGTTCCTGCTCAATCGCGGGGAGAAGATGTCGAAGTCGGTCGGCAACGTTACCGATCCGATCGAGCTCGTTGACCGCTTCGGGGTCGATCCGCTGCGCTATTTCCTGCTGCGCGAAGTGTCGTTCGGGCAGGACGGCAGCTATTCCGAAGACGCGATCGTGACGCGGTGCAATGCCGATCTCGCCAACAATCTCGGTAACTTGGCTCAGCGTTGTCTGTCGATCATCGCCAAGAACGGCGCCGCAGTGCCGGAGGCAGGGGAGGCGACAGCTGGCGAGGAAGCGTTGGTCGAAAGCGTCCGCGCCGCCGAAGCGGGCATGCGCGCGGCGATGGCCGAGCTCGCGCTGCATGCCGCGCTCGAGGCGATCTGGAGTGCCGCGCGCGATGCCAATCAATATTTCGCCGATCAGGCGCCGTGGAGCGTGCGCAAGACCGACCCGGCGCGCGCCGACACGATCCTCTATTACGCCGCCGAAGCGATACGCCGCATCGTCATCATGGCGCGCTGGGCGATCCCCGAAAGCGCCGACAAGCTGCTCGATTTGCTCGGGCAGGGAGTGGACGTACGCAATTTCGATGCGCTCAATCGGCCGATCGTCCCGGGCACGCCACTCCCGGCGCCTATTGGGGTATTTCCGCGGCTGGAGCTGGAGGCGGGATGAGGCTCGCCGACAGCCATTGTCATCTCAATTACAAGGGTCTCGCCGAGCAGCAGGATGCCGTGCTGGCGCGGGCGCGGGCGAATGGGGTGGTGGCGATGCTCAACATCTCGACTCGCGAGCGCGAATGGGACGACGTCATCGCGGTCGCCGAGCGTGAACCCGACGTCTGGGCGACGGTCGGCATCCATCCGCACGAGGCGGACCAGCACGCGCACGTCGACACCGCCAAGCTGGTCGAGCGTGCCGCGCATCCGCGCGTCGTCGGGATCGGCGAGTCGGGGCTCGATTATTATTACGACCATTCCGACCGCGAGCGGCAGCGCGCTAGTTTTCGCGCACATATCGCCGCAGGTCGCGAATTATCGCTGCCGATCGTCGTTCATACGCGCGATGCCGAGGACGATACGATCGGCATCCTGCGCGACGAAATGGGGAAGGGCGCCTATCGCGGCGTGATCCACTGCTTCACCGCGAGCGGCGAGTTCGCCGACAAGGCACTGGAATTAGGTCTTTATATCTCGATCTCGGGCATCGTAACGTTCAAAAATGCCAAGGATTTGCAGGAAACCGCCGCCCGCCTCCCGCTCGACAAACTCCTCATCGAAACCGACGCCCCGTTCCTTGCTCCGGCCCCCAATCGCGGCAAGCCGGGAGAACCTGCGTTCGTTGCCGACACTTGCCGGTTTCTGGCGGCGTTGCGGGGAGAGGATGCCGACGAGCTTGCCGACGCAACCCGCGCCAATTTCCACACATTGTTTGCCAAGACGCTGGGATGAAGGTCCGCATCCTCGGGTGCGGAACGTCCTCCGGGGTGCCGCGAATCGGTAACGATTGGGGCCTGTGCGATCCGAACGAGCCGAAGAACCGGCGGACCAGAGCATCGATCTTGGTCGAAACGGCCACCACCCGTATCCTGGTAGATACCGGCCCCGATATGCGCGAACAGTTGCTGGCGGCGGGCGTAGACCGGCTGGACGCGGTCATTTGGACTCACGATCACGCAGACCATACCCACGGTATCGACGATATACGCCAAATCTACCACGCGATGCGTCGCCCCGTACATGGTTTGGCGCGGCCAGCGACCGCAGAGATATTGCGTGACCGCTTTGCCTATGTTTTCGCCGGCATGGACGGCTATCCGCCGACCGTCGCGTTGGAGGAACTTCCTGATCGACTGACAATCGGTGACATCATCATAAGCGTGGTGGATCAGCCGCACGCCACCATCACATCCGCGGGACTACGCTTCGACGGCGATGGCGGGTCGGTTGGATATGCCACAGATTTCAATGTAATGACCGACGAAATGCGGATGTTGTATAACGGACTCGACGTTTGGATCGTCGACGTGTTGCGCCGACATCCGCATCCCAGTCATCCGCATCTGGACCAGGCGCTGCCGTGGATCGCCGACCTCGCGCCGAGGCGCACCGCGCTGACGCACCTCGACCAGTCGATGGACTATGAATCCTTGCTCAGCGAGCTGCCGCCGGGTGTCGAACCGGGCTATGACGGGCTCGAATTCGAGGTGGGATGATGAGCAACCAGACGGGCAATGCAATCTTCTACGCGCTGCTGCTGATCCTCCCGCTGTCGGCATTGTTAGCCCGGCGGATGCCGCTGGGGCGCGTGGCAGTGATGGCGCTGGCGTGGATCGGCATCTTCGCCACCGGGCTGATGATCGTCGCGCTGGTCAATCGCAACGATTGGCTGGTGTCGGGAACGCGCGAGCTGTTCTATGGCCGCGATCAATCGGTGGTTGGCGACGAGGTGCGCATTGCGATGGCACAGGACGGCCATTTCTACGCCCGCGCGACGATAAACGGCACCGAACGAACGCTATTGGTCGATAGTGGTGCCAGTTTCACCAGCCTGTCGGCAGACACCGCGACGGCCGCGAGCGTGGTGATCGATCCGACAGAACCCAAAATTCCGCTCGAGACCGCGAATGGCCAGGTCCTGGCGCAGCCCGCGACGATCGGCGAACTTCGCGTCGGCGGTATTACTGCAAGCGACGCGCCCGCAGTCGTGTCCGCCGCATTCGGCGACCAGGACGTGCTGGGGATGAGTTTCCTGTCCAAGCTCAAGGCGTGGCGGGTGGAGGGGAAGACGCTCATCCTCGTCCCCCAATCGGAGTAGACTTTACATAATGTATATTATCAGTCTTGTGGACAACCTGCCGAGGGGGCTCCCCCGTCGATGAGCGCGACTGGAATCGACCGCCTCGTCTTGATCATGGCGCGGTTGCGCGATCCGGAGCGCGGTTGCGAATGGGATACGGTGCAGACGTTCGCGACGATCGCACCGTACACGATCGAGGAAGCCTATGAGGTTGCCGATGCGATCGAGCGCGCCGACATGGCCGACCTCAAGGACGAACTCGGCGACTTGCTGCTTCAGGTCGTGTTCCACGCGCGAATGGCTGAGGAAGCCGGCGATTTCTCGCTACAGGACGTAATTTCCGCGATCTGCGACAAGATGGAGCGCCGCCACCCGCACGTCTTCGGCGATGTTGCCAACGGTGGCCATCACCTTTGGGAGCAGATCAAGGCCGAAGAACGCAGCGCAAAGGGTGCCGACAGTGCCCTGGATGGTGTCGCGACCGGCCTGCCGGCCTTGCTGCGCGCCGAAAAGCTCCAGAAACGGGCCGCGCGCACCGGGTTCGACTGGCCCGACCCTAGCGGTGCCCGTGCGAAGATCGACGAGGAATTGGCCGAGGTCGAAACCGCGACGAACCATACCCACCGTGAGGAAGAAATCGGCGACTTGTTGTTCGCGGTCGTCAATTGGGCGCGCAAGCTCGATGTCGATCCCGAAGCCGCATTGCGCGCCGCCAATGCCAAGTTCGAGCGGCGGTTTCGCGCCATGGAAGACGAGGCTGGCGACGAGCTCGGGGGACTTGGCCTCGACGCCAAGGAAGATTTATGGCTCCGCGCGAAGTCCAGGCCCCTACCCTGACGCCTCGTCAAGTTCGCGCTCTGTTCCGCTCATCTCCTAGCGTTGTTGGAAGCGGTCGTAGTCCGCCGGGGCCATCCGCACGTCGTAAACCGCCGCCTCACCGTCGGTGTCTTGGGCCAGCACCTCGCCGTGCTGATGGAGCCATGCCGCGCCCGCGCCGTCGCCGGGATCGAGCCGGATCGAATAGCGCCGATGGCTGGTGGTCAACTTGGCTGCGACCTTCACAATGAGGTCATCGACCCCTTCCCCGCTGATCGCCGAAATCGCGACGACGTCGTCGCGATGGCTCGCGTCCACCAAAGCGTCGCCGCGCGCGTCGCCCGCGAGCAAATCCAGCTTGTTCCACACCTCGAAGCGCGGCGTCGTTTCCGCGACGCCAATTTCCCGTAACACCGCCTCGACATCGGCGCGCTGCGCCTCGCTGTCGAGATGCGCGATGTCGCGGACGTGGATCAGCAGGTCGGCCGACACCACTTCCTCCAGCGTCGCCTTGAACGCCGCGACGAGTTGCGTCGGCAATTCAGAGACGAAGCCGACGGTGTCGGACAGGATCGCCTTGTCGATTCCCGGCAGCGAGATTTGCCGCAGCGTCGGGTCGAGCGTCGCAAACAACAAGTCTTCCGCCATGACGTCAGCGCCAGTCAGGCGATTGAAAAGCGTCGATTTCCCCGCATTGGTATAGCCGACCAGCGCGATGATCGGCCACGGCGCGCGTTGGCGGCGATCAAGATGCAAGCCGCGCGTGCGGCTGACCTGATCGAGCTCCTTGCGCAGCCGCGCCATGCGGTCGCGAATCAGGCGGCGGTCGGCTTCGATCTGGGTTTCGCCCGGGCCGCCAAGAAAGCCGAATCCGCCGCGCTGGCGCTCGAGGTGAGTCCAACTGCGCACCAGCCGACCCGCCTGATAATCGAGATGCGCGAGCTCGACTTGCAACCGCCCTTCCGCGGTCGCGGCGCGCTCACCGAAGATTTCGAGGATCAGCCCGGTGCGGTCGATCACTTTGGTCTCGAGCGCGGTCTCGAGATTGCGCTGCTGCACCGGGGTCAGCGAGGCGTCGAACACGACCAGCCCCGCCTCCTCCATCCGCACTTGCGCGGCGAGTTGCTCGACTTGCCCCGATCCGATCAGCGTTGCTGGTTTGGGCGCGCGCACGCGGAACGCGATCCTCTCGACCACCTCGACACCGATCGCCAGCGCAAGGCCAGCCGTCTCCGCCAGCCGAGCGTCGGCGTCGCGGCTTGCCTTGCCTTGGTCGGGCAGCACGACGATCGCCCTCGCCCCGCGGGCGAAGTCGTCGCGATCACGTTCGAAACCTGTGGTCAATCTCCGGTCGAATCCACTGTATCTTCAGCCAAATTCAGCGGCCGCGCCGGCTGAATCGTCGATACGGCATGCTTGTATACCAATTGCGCCATGCCTTCGCGTTCGAGCAGCATGCAGAACAGATCGAACGACGCGATATGCCCCTGGAGCATGACGCCGTTGACCAGGAACATCGTCACGCTGTCCTCGGACTTGCGCACGGCGTTCAGGAAAATCTCCTGCAGCAACGGTTGCTTCTTCTGCGCCTCACCCACCGCATCGACGATCGCGCGGACGTCGATCGGGTTCGACGGCATGATCGTCGAGATGGCATGCTTGTAGATCAACTGCGACTGGCCGTCGCGCCGCAGCAGCACGCTGAAATTGTCGAACCACGTCACGATGCCCTGCAGCTTGACGCCCTTGACGAGGAACATCGTCACCGGGGTTTTCGATTTGCGCAGCGCGTTGAGGAAGAGGTCCTGAAGTGAAGTCTGCTTTTCGGCCATTGTCGGTCCTTGGTCTTGGCGGGCCCTCCCCCGCTAGGCGCCGTTTTCCGGCGTCGAATACGCGCACCCGTTCGGCGCTCGCCCTAGCAATGTATGGTGGCGGCGCGGTTACGTCCAGCGCGAGGAATCATTCCTCGCGGCTGTCGGTGATCCCAAGCAGCTTGAGCTTACGGTGCAGCGCCGAACGCTCCATCCCGATGAAGGTCGCCGTGCGCGAAATATTGCCCGAAAAACGCCGAATCTGGACGCGCAGATATTCGCGCTCGAACGTCTCGCGCGCTTCACGCAACGGCGCGCCCATCATGGCGCTTGCGCCCGCGCCGTCACCGTTGCCGCCCAGCACTTCGGCGGGGAGCAGATCGACGTCGATCCGGCCGATACGGTCACCCGGCGCTAGGATGATCGTGCGTTCGACGACATTGCGCAGCTGACGCACATTGCCCGGCCATTCGTAGCTTTGCAGCGCCACCATCGCATCGTCGGCGACGTCTGGCGTCGGGACGCGGCGTTCGTTGGCATAGTGCGCGACGAAATGCTCGACTAGCGCCGGAATGTCTTCGCGGCGGTCGGTCAACGGCGGAATCGCCACGGGCACGACATTAAGCCGGTAATACAGGTCCTCGCGGAAACGGCCCTCGGCGATTTCCGCGGTCAGGTCGCGCGCGGTCGCCGAGACGACGCGAACGTCGACCTTCACGGTCCGCTGGCCGTTGACTCGCGTAAAGCTCTGATCGGTCAGCACGCGCAGGATACGCCCCTGCGTTGCGATCGGCATATCGGCGATCTCGTCGAGGAACAGCGTGCCGCCATGCGCCTGTTCGAGTAGGCCGGTGCGGACGAGGTCGCCCGCTTCCTCGACACCGAACAATTCCTCCTCGACCCGCTCGGGCGTCATCCGCGCCGCGCTGACGATGATGAACGGCCCCTGCGCGCGCTGGCTCCAGTTATGGAGCAGACGCGCCGCGACTTCCTTGCCGACCCCCGCCGCACCCATGACGAGCACGCGACTGCCGGTGCCGGCGACGCGCTTGAGCGTCGCGCGGACGCCGTTGATCGCGCCCGAATTGCCGGTCAGATCGGTGTCGCGGCCGATCGAGGCGCGCAAGCTCGCGACTTCCTGACGCAACCGCTCGGTCTCCGTCGCGCGCGCCACCATCAACAGCAGCCGGTCGGCGTTGAACGGCTTTTCGATGAAATCGACCGCGCCGCGCCGGATCGCCGCGACCGCCGTGTCGATATTACCGTGCCCGGAGATGACCAGCACCGGAATCGACGGATCGCGCCGCTTGATTTCATCAAGCAAGTCGAGCCCGTCCAACCGCGATGCCTGCAGCCAGACGTCGAGCAGAACGAGACTGGGCCGACGCGCCGATATCGCCTCTAGTGCGGCGTCGCTGTCGCCGGCGGCGCGCGTTTCGTAACCTTCGTCCTGAAGCACGCCGGCGACAAGTTCGCGGATGTCCTGCTCGTCGTCGACGACGAGGATATCGAGGCTCATGATTTTTGTCCGGTTCTGGTAAGCATGGCGAGTGCGCCCTCGCCTTGGCTGGTGTCGGCTGGATCTCGGCTATCATCGAGCAACGCACCGAGGGCCGCGGTATCGAACACGATCGTAACGACGGTGCCGCCGCCCGGCCGATCCGCAAAGGCGATCGTGCCGCAATGTTCCTCGATGATTTTCTTGACGATCGCGAGCCCCAGCCCGGTACCGCGGGCGCGCGTGGTCATGTACGGCTCGACAATCCGATCGCGTTCGAGCGGCAGGCCGATACCGTCGTCGGCGACCTCGACGATCGCGTCGCGTTCACCGATCGAGAGCGTTACCGCCACCGTCCCGGCCAACCCCTCGCCGCGCGCCTCGATCGCCTCGACCGCGTTCTTCACGATATTGGTCAGCGCTTGGCCGATCTGGCGGCGGTCGCACACCAAGGGCAATGCGTCCGGCGCGGTAAGTGTGAACCGGATCGCGGGGTGCGCGACCTCGTGCAGGAACAACGCCTGGCGCGTGAGGTCGATCAGCGATTCCTGATGGAATACCGGTTTGGGCATGCGCGCGAACGACGAAAATTCGTCGACCATCCGGCGCAGATCGCCCACTTGGCGGACAATCGTGTCGGTCAGCTGGCCGAAGATCGTGTCGCCAGCTTCGATTGTCTTGCCGTAACGCCGCTGGAGGCGCTCGGCGGCGAGCTGGATCGGGGTCAGCGGGTTCTTGATCTCATGCGCGATGCGCCGCGCGACGTCCGACCAGGCGGCACGACGCTGGTCGAGCAATTGCTGGGTGATGTCGTCGAAGGTCAGCACGCGGCCGTCTTCGTCGGCCGTAGTTCGGACCGCTAGCGTGCGTTTTTCCCCGCCCGCGGTCAGTTCGACGATCGCCTCACGGGCGTCACCCGCGAGCATCTCCGCCAAGTCGGGCGACACGTCGCCGAGTTGAGCTCCCACCGCGGTTTCCTCGTCCAGCTTGAGCAAGCCGGCCGCCGACGCGTTGATCAGCCGGATCGCGCCATCGCCGCCAACCGAAATGACTCCGGCGCTGACCCCCGACATCACCGCTTCGATCAGCGCGCGGCGTCGCTCGAGCGCGCCCGTCTGCGCCTCCAGCCGGCTGGTCATCGCGTTGAATGCCTTGGCGAGTGTGCCAACCTCGTCTTCGGTGCGGGGATCGGGCACACGCGCTGTTAGATCGCCGTCGGCGACGCGCCGCGCAGCACCAACCAGCTGATTGACCGGACGCACCAGCCGATCGGCGACGACCAGCGCGATCCACACCGCGATCGCGATGATCAACAGCGAAATCGCCAGCAGCGCGGCGTTAAACTGAAGCTGGATCGCGCGGGACCGTGCGCGCAGGCCGTTGTAGTCGGCAACCGTCCGGTTGGCCAAGCTCAGGCGCTTTGCCATCTCCGCCGCGCCGCTCTCTTTTGTCGAATAGAGCAGCAGATTGGTGTCAGGTATGAGCGTCAGCGAATAGGTACGCTTGCTATTCGTGCCCCGAACGGGTTGGCCGGCCGCAACTTTCTTCACATCGTCCGGTAAGATTTTGTCCTCAAACTGCTCTACATTGATCACACGATCGCGAAATACGATTTTACCATCGGGATCGACCGAAAAGATTAGCGAGTTGGAGAGGCTGCGTTGATAAACGTCGCGTAAGTAATATTCATGAAATTTGCTACTACCTACTTCCCACTTGTTGATAAAGATCATCTGGTTGACGTCGTTAGCCATGGCGACATTTTCCTTGTCTACATAGCTAATCAACTCGTCATATGACGCCTCGGCCAAATTCTTGCTGTTCTCGATGACGTCGCGGACGCGGCCAGACGACCAGAATTCGGCGCCGTATTGGAACAAGACGGAGGCGATCACCGCGAGCAGGACAGTAGGAACGCTAGCTAGGATCGAGAAGATCGCGACGAGGCGGACATGCAGATGTGCTCGACCACCGGCCTCGGATTTCGCCGCACGGCGTCTCGCGATACGGCGGCCGAACAGCACGATCAGGCTGCCGCAGCAAACCAGGTTCGCGACGAGGAGGCTGGCGACCAGCGACGGCTTCAACAAAGGCTGCGGCGACTGCCCGCCCTTGACGATGAAATAGGTCGCGATGGCGACGCCGACGGCAAGCGCGAGCAAGCCGATCTCGATCGCGGGATTTACCTGCAGGCGCCGACCCCAGATGCGCCGGGGTTCGGCGAAGGTCGCCTCACCATTCATCGTTGCAGGATTACAACGCGTTTGTGGCCGAGAAAACACATAATTAAGGCTATGTGTCGCGGTTTGGCCTCATTCCACCGCACCGTCGATCTCGATCCCCAACGTATCAAGCCGTTTCCTGAGCGTATTGCGGTTGATCCCCATTGCGCGCGCCGCGCGCAACTGGTTGCCGCCATGGCGTGCGAGCATCGTCTCGATCAGCGGGCGTTCGACCTCGGCGATGATCCGTTCGTAGAGCGTGCCGTCGTCGATCCCGCGCGGATCGTCGCGCGCGAGACGGTCGATACGGGCGCGGACCGCCGCGTCGAGGCTGATATCGCCGGACGCCGGCGTATCGGTCGGCGTGCCCAGGATGACGCCAAGCTCCGGCGCGCCGATGACCTCGTCGCGACTCAGCACCGCCAGTCGGCGCATGATATTTTCGAGCTGACGGACGTTGCCCGGCCAGTCGTGCGCCTCGATCGCGCGCACCGCTGCTTCGTCGAGCCGTTTGCGCGGCAGCCCATGCTCGGCGGCGCGGTCGAGGAAATGGCGCGCGAGCAGCGCAATGTCCTGGCGACGCTCGCGCAGCGCGGGAAGCGTCACCGGCACGACGTTGAGGCGGTAGAATAAATCCTCGCGAAATTGGCCCGACTGGACGAGCGAATCGAGGTCGCGATTGGTTGCGGCGACAATCCGCACATCGGCCTTGATCGTCCGCGCGCCGCCGACGGTGGTGAATTCGCCCGATTGCAGCACGCGCAGCAGCCGCGTCTGCGCTTCGATCGGCATGTCGCCGATTTCATCGAGGAACAACGTGCCGCCAGCGGCCTGTTCGAACCGACCGGCACTGCGCGCCTGCGCGCCGGTGAACGCACCGCGTTCGTGCCCGAACAATTCGGCTTCGATGAGCTCGCGCGGGATCGCCGCCATGTTGATCGCCAGGAACGGCGCGGCACGGCGGGGGCCGAGATCGTGGATGGCGCGCGCCACGAGTTCCTTGCCCGTGCCCGACTCGCCCGAGATCAGCACGGTCAGATCGTTCGAGATCACGCGCGCGATCACGCGATAGACGTCCTGCATCGCCGGCGACCGCCCGATCAGCGGCAGCGCGCGGTCCTCGGCATCGACCGGGTCGCTTTCGCCCTCGCCCTGCCGCGCCAGCGCACCGTCGACCGCACGGGTCAGGTCGTCGAGGTCGAACGGCTTGGGCAAATAGTCGTAGGCGCCGACCTCGGTCGCGCGCACCGCCGTCGTCAGTGTATTCTGCGCCGAAAGCACGATAACCGGCAGTTGCGGATACGCCTCCGCCAGCCCTGCGACCATATCGAGCCCGTTGCCGTCGGGGAGCACGACATCGCTGACCACAAGGTCGGGCATGTTCGCCCGAAACTCGCGATGGAACTCACCTAGACTCGCCGTGGTCGTGACGTGATGTCCCGCACGGCGCAGCGCATGCGCAACAACGGTGCGGATCGCGGCGTCATCGTCGAGCACCAGGATGTTGCCTGCGCGACTCATTCGCCTCTCGCCAGCAGAATGCGGAATACGGTCATCTCAGGTGTCCCCTCGCGTGCATATTGCACCACGCCACCCATATCGCGGACCAGCTTGTCGACCAGAGCTAGGCCGAGCCCCTGCCCTTCGGGTTTGCCCGACACGAACGGATTGAACAGATGGTCGACGATGTCGCTAGGTGCGCCCGCGCCATTGTCGATGATGCAGAGCTCGATCGGTAGCCGACGGCGCGGTTGGCCCGGGCCGGCATCGACTGCGAGCCCGTGGCGATAGGCGGTGCTGAGAAGGATACGCGGCTTCTTGACCCCATCGAGCGCTTCTGCGGCGTTTTTCAACAGGTTGATCAGGATCTGGAGCAGCGCATCGCGGTCGATCAGCACTGGCGGGAGCGACGGATCGAAGCTTTCCTCGATGCTGATATCGCGTGCGAAGCCGGTCTGTGCGACTCGACGGGCATGGTCGAGCAATGGGTAGATGTTGGCCGGCCCGGTGGTAAGCGGCCGGCGGTCGGTGAAATCCTGCATACGGTCGATCAACGCAGCGATGCGGTCGACCTCCGTGGTGATCAGCGAGGTCAGCTCCTCCCCCGCGCCCTCGCCCGCCAGCAGTTGCGCCGCGCCGCGAATCCCCGACAGCGGGTTCTTGACCTCGTGCGCCAACATCGCCGCGGCGCCGATCGCGGCGCGCGCGCCGCCGCGTTCGGCCGATTGCCCGACCCGGCGCGATTCGCCCGAGGGATGGAGCGCGATCGCGCGCCAACCCGGGCGGTCGGCGATCCCGGTTTCGTAATAATCCACCCGTAACCGTCCGGTGCGGTCCGTGCCGATGTCGAAATCGAACGCCGATACTGCCCGCCCCTCGCCGCTGCCCGCGCCGGACGGTGGGGTCAACACAACGTTGAGCGGTTGACGCTTCATCGCACGTTCGGACAGATTGAGCAGCAATTCGCACTCGCCATTGGCGTTGCATACCAAGCCATCGGGATCGACCACCAGGATCGCGATCGGCAAGCCGGCAAACAGTTCCGCGAATGTGGGCGCGGTCAGCGCCTCAGGCAGCAGCGCGGGTTCGCCAGGGAGCATAGAATTCGGCCAGCATCGCCTTGACCCGATTGGGGTCCGGCTCCTGATTGACGGTGTTGCGAAACACCGCCGAGCCGTCGAGACCCTTGGTGTACCAGCCGATATGCTTGCGCATCATGTTGACGCCGACTTCGTTACCGTAGTGTGCGAGCATTTCATCGTAATGTCCTGCAATCACTTCATATTGTTCGCCGATCGTCGGGTCGTCGATGGTCCGCCTCGACGACAGGTGCGCCATCACCTGATTGAGCAACCAGGGACGGCCATAGGAGCCGCGGCCGATCATCACGCCATCGGCACCCGATTGTTCGAGCGCGCGATCGGCGTCTTCGGGCGAGCAGATGTCGCCGTTGACGATCACCGGGATACTCACCGCATCCTTGACCGAGCGAACGAACGCCCAATCAGCCTCGCCCTTGTACATCTGATTGCGCGTACGTCCGTGGACAGTGACCATCTGGCAGCCGAGGCTCTCGGCGATACGCGCGAGCTCAGGTGCGTTGAGGCTGTCGAGGTCCCACCCCATCCGCATCTTGAGCGTGACCGGTACCTTCACCGCCTTGACACACGCCGAGACGATCGCGCTGGCAAGCTTTAGGTCGCGCATCAGCGCCGATCCGGCATCGCCGTTGGTCACCTTGCGCACCGGGCAGCCCATGTTGATGTCGACGATCGCCGCGCCCTTGTCTTCGGCGAGCTTGGCGGCCTCGCCCATTTCATAGGGCGTGCAGCCGACCAGCTGCATCGACACCGGCTCCTCGATCGCGTCCCACATCGCCTTCTGGATAGACTGGCGAGTCTCGCGGATCGCGGCTTGGCTGGCGATCATCTCGGTCACGTTGAGGCCCGAGCCGAAGCGCCGCACGAGGCGACGGAACGGCAGATCGCTCACGCCGGTCATCGGCGCGAGGATCACGGGGGTCTCGATCCGGACCGGACCGACCTGGATGGGGGCGAGTTTGCTCATGTGCCTAAAATTTGGGCAGCGCCTACCGGATCGGGTTGCCGCTGGCAAGGTTTGCGAGGCTACGCTAGGCGCGCGGCATGGCAAGTTCGGAGACCGTTGCGCTGATCGTCGCCGCCGGCAGGGGCGAGCGCGCGGGTGGTGACGTGCCCAAGCAGTTCCAGTTGCTCGCCGGATTGCCGCTGGTCGAGCATCCGCGCCGGGCGTTCGAGGCACATTCTGAGATCGATCGCGTCGTGATCGTGATAGGTGAGGGTCAATCGGCGAACGGCGAGACAATAGTCGGCGGCGCGACACGGCGCGAATCGGTTCGCAACGGGCTGGAAGCGATCGGCGACGCATCTCGCGTGCTGATCCATGACGCAGCGCGGCCGATCGTGCCGTCTAGCGTGGTGGATCGCCTGTTGGCCGCGCTCGACGATGCTACCGGTGTGGTTCCTGTCCTGCCGGTAGCGGATACGCTGGCGGCAAACAGCCAAGTTTTGGGCGACGTCGTCGACCGGTCGGCCTTGGTTCGTGTCCAGACCCCGCAAGCGTTCGATTTCGCCGCGATCCTCGCCGCGCACCGGGCATGGCCGGTGGACGAGGAAGCGACCGACGACGCGCAGATTCTGCGCCGGGCGGGTCATGCCGTCGCGACGGTCCAGGGCGATCCATTGCTCGACAAGATCACCTATCCCGGCGACCTTGCGCTCGCCGAGGCGCGATTGGGGGTTGACATGCGTGTTCGGACGGCAATGGGTTTCGACGTCCACCGGCTGGTCGCCGGCGAAGAACTATGGCTGGGCGGCGTACTGATCCCGCACGACAAGGGTCTGTCCGGGCATAGCGACGCCGATGTCGCCTTGCATGCGATCACCGACGCGGTGCTGGGGACGATTGCGGCGGGCGATATCGGGACGCATTTTCCACCTAGCGATCCGCAATGGCGCGGCGCGGAATCGGGGCAGTTTCTTCACCATGCCGCTTCGCTGGTCGCGGCAGCCGGCGGCATAATCGATTTCGTTGATCTGACGATCATTTGCGAGGCACCCAAGATCGGGCCGTGGCGTGAGCCGATTCGGGACCGGGTCGCCACATTGATGGGGCTTGCGCCGGGACAAATTAGCGTCAAGGCGACGACCACCGAGCGGCTCGGCTTTACCGGGCGCGGCGAAGGGATTGCGGCGCAGGCGATCGTGACGGTCAGAGTGTAAGGGGCGTGTAATGAGGAAGATGTTCGGCGCGACGATCGCGCTGTGGTTGGGAATGGCGGCGACAACGGCACAGGCCGCGACCGATGCCAAGCCGTGTCTCACCGAGGCAGAGGCCCAAGGCGTGTTCCTGGCGCTGGCGCCCGACGCGATCCGCGCGGTTTCACAGAAGTGCGCGTCGTCGCTGCCGGAAACCGCAACGCTGCGGATCGGCCTAACCGCGTTCGCCACGCCCTACGACGCGGCCGCCGTGACGGCCTGGCCAGCGGCGGGGCCGGCGCTGGCAAAGATGGCCGGACCCGACATGACGGGCATCGATCCGGTCGCGATGAAACCGATGATCGGGGCGATGATCGGCGCCATGGCGGCGGACCAAGTGAAGCCGAAGGATTGCGCGACGATCGACCACGCGGCCGGGCTGTTGGCGCCGCTGCCGCCGGCAAACGTCGCGGGGCTGATCCTCCTCGCAGCCAGCAGTGGATCGAAGCCCGGCAAGGAGCCGTTTACGATCTGCCCTACAGCTCCCGCAACCGCCACTCCCACGCCCGCACGTAAGTGACCGACACTATTCTGCCCGCAGAATTGGTCGATGCCGCACGGCGGGTGGTCGATGCCAACCGAGCGCTCGGCCGAACCTTTGCGCTTGCCGAGAGCTGCACCGGCGGGTTGGTGGCCGCTGCCATCACCGAGATCCCCGGATCGTCAGAGGTGCTGCTGGGCGGGCTCGTCACCTATTCGAACGAGTCGAAGCATGAACTCCTCAAGGTCAGCAACGATGTGCTCGACACGTTCGGCGCGGTGTCCGTCGCGACCGCCTGGTCGATGGCGCAAGGCGCACTGGAGGCGACCCACGCCGATATCGCGGTTGCAATCACGGGCGTCGCGGGACCGGGAGGCGGTACCGAGAAGAAGCCGGTGGGCACGGTCGTGTTCGCCCGCGCCGAGCGCGATGCAGACCCGTCGGATGTGGTCGCCGACCGCAAGGATTTCGGCGACTTGGGGCGTGGGGGCGTGCGGCTTCAGGCGGCGCTGGTCGCGCTCGAACTGCTGATGCCGCGCGAGTTTGACGAGGCGTAAAGCGTCGCGGCGCGCTCCTCGAACGCGCCGATCATCTTTCTCAACGCCTGACCGAATACCTGGCCGGCCAGCATCTCGAACATCCGGTTCTTGAACGCGAAATCTACCGCAAAATCGACCTCGCACCCGCCCGGCACTGGGCGGAAGGTCCAGTCGTTGGTCAGATATTTGAGCGGCCCGTCCAGGTAATCGACGTGAATGCCCTGAGGCCGGACCTTCCGGACTTTAGACGTGAAGGTCTCGCGCAGCCCCTTGAACCCGACGATCAGGTCCGCAACCATCTCAGTCGGGCTGTTGGAGCGAATGCGCACCGCGGTGACCCAGGGCAGGAACTCGGCGTAGCGGCCGACATCGGCGACCATGTCGAACATTTGCTCCGGCGTGTAGGGGAGCCGCCGAGTCTCAGCGTGTCTGGGCAATCTTCGCGTCCCGCGCAGCCTTCATCTTCGCGAAATCGTCACCGGCATGATAGCTCGACCGCGTGAGCGGCGAACTGGCGACGAGCAGGAAACCCTTCGCGCGCGCGATCGCGGCATATGCGTCGAATGCCTGCGGGCTGACGAAGTCCATTACCTTGGTGTGGCGCGGGGTCGGCTGAAGGTATTGCCCCATCGTCAGGAAATCGACGTCGGCGGAGCGCATGTCGTCCATCACCTGGTGCACTTCGAGCCGCTCTTCGCCGAGCCCTAGCATCACACCCGACTTGGTGAAGATCGACGGGTCGTGGTTCTTCACGCTCTCGAGCAACCGCAGCGAGGCGTAGTAGCGCGCGCCGGGGCGGATCGTCGGGTAGAGCCGCGGCACGGTTTCAAGGTTATGATTGTAGACGTCGGGCCGCGCCTGGACGATCGATTCGACCGCGGCCTGCGCCTTATTGCGGAAATCGGGCGTCAGGATTTCGATCGTCGTGTTCGGCGTGTTGCGGCGAAGCGCCTCGATCACCTTGACGAACTGGCTCGCGCCGCCGTCCGGCAGGTCGTCGCGATCGACCGAGGTCACGACGATATGCTCCAGCCCCAATTCGGCCGCCGCCACCGCAACATGCTCGGGCTCCAACGGATCGACGGCGCGCGGCATGCCGGTCTTGACGTTGCAGAACGCACAGGCGCGCGTACACGTGTCGCCCAGGATCATCACCGTCGCGTGCTTCTTGGTCCAGCACTCGCCGATGTTGGGGCACGCCGCTTCCTCGCACACCGTCGCCAGGTTGAGGCGGCGCATCAGCGCCTTGGTCTCGGCGAACGCGGTGCCGCCTGGGGCCTTGACGCGGATCCAGTCGGGCTTGCGCTGGCGCGGCTCGCGCGTGACGGGCGAAATCTCGTTCATGACGCGCAGATAGCGATCCCGCGCCGCCCTTGCCACCCCTTCCCGCGCTTGGCAGAGACGCGCCATGACCGACTTCACCGATTTGATCGACGGCTACCAACGTTTCCGCACCAGCGAGTATCGCCGCCACCGCGATCGCTGGTCCGAACTGAGCGAGGGGCAGAGCCCGCGCGTCATGGTGATTGCGTGCTCCGACAGCCGAGTCGATCCGGCGCAAATCTTCGATACCGTGCCGGGTGAAATCTTCGCGGTCAGGAACATCGCAAACCTCGTCCCGCCGTTCGAACTAGGTGGCGGGCGCCACGGCGTCTCCGCCGCACTCGAATTTGCGGTGACGCAGTTGGAGGTCGGCGAGATCGTCGTGCTCGGCCACGGATCGTGCGGCGGCGTCGCGGCGGCGCTGTCGCAGCGCTTCAAGGGTGCACCGCCGGGCGCCGGCGGGTTCATCGATCATTGGGTCGACATGCTCGACGAAGCACGCGAGTGCGTGGTCGCCGAATACGGTACCGGCCCCGAAGCGATCCGCGCGCTGGAGCTCGAGACGGTACGCGTGAGCCTGCGCAACCTGCGCACCTTCCCATGCATCCCGGAACGTGAAGCGGCTGGAACGCTCAAGCTCCACGGTGCGTATTTCGCGATCGCCGACGGCGTACTTCACGTAATGGACGACAGCGGAGAGTTCGCACCGGCATGAAAACCCAGACGCTCATGACGCTGCGGCGTTACCATCTCTATCTCGGTGTGTTCTTTGCGCCGGCGATCATCCTGTTCTCGATTAGCGGCGCGTTGCAGACGTTCCGGCTACCCGAGGAAAAAGGATGGGGCGGACCACCGCCCGCCTGGATGGTATGGGTGGCCTCGGTTCACAAGGACCAGTCACCCCCACGCACCGCGACGCCAGAACCGCCGCACGACGAAGACGCTGCCAAGCCGCCGATGCCGAAGCCATCTGGCGCCGCGTTAAAGCGACCCAGCACATTGCCGCTCAAGGTCTTCGTCGTGTTGATGGCGATTGGGCTGTTGCTGTCGACGCTGATCGGGCTGACCATAGCACTCGCCAACGTTCGCACGCGGCGGACCTATCTCGCCATCATGCTCGCGGGCGCAATGCTTCCGTGCGTGTTGCTCTACCTGTGAGCTAGAGCCCCTCGCCTCCCACCCATTGCGCGTTCGACAGCCGCCGCGCGAGGTTCCAGGTTTGTTGCCGGATGTCGGGCACCGCGACGATTTCCCAGAACGCACCGCGCGTCATCGGGCCGAGTGCGTAGAGCCACTCGTTCGCCGTCCCATCCGCCGCGATCGTCTGCGCACGCGAATCGACGTCGAGACCGAGCCGCGCAGGGTCGGGACGAACAACGCCACGCTGTTGCAGTGTGCCGAGCAGTGGTTCGGTCGTGCGCGTCAGGTCTCCCTGCGGTCCGGTGCAATTGATTATCCGCTGCGCAATCAGCGTTTCGGGTGAATCGTTTCCCCGGCGGCGCCAAGTGACCGCAATGCCATCGGCGGTTTCCTCAGCGGCGATGGTTTTGCCGGCGACGACCTCTAATTGACCCCTCGCCTGCATCGCCGCGAGCCGATCGGCGACTTGAGGTGCGAGGCGGTGGCGGTGCACATCCCACCACGGGCGCAAGTGGCGCAGGAAGCGCTGGCGCTCGGCGTCGGTGCCGTTAGCCCACATCGCCTGGGTGTAGGGACGCAGCTCATCGACCGCGTTTCGCCAGCCGATTGCCTCGCCGCGCCCGCGCACCATCGCCACCAGTTCGGACGGCGGCGCGACCGGACGTTCGGCGAGCTTGGCGTGCATCGGGCCGGGTGCATCATGGCGATGCGGCAGCAAACCGCGCCGCGACAGCGCGACGATCCGTCCCTTGAAGCCGCTCGATTCGAGCAATAACGCGATATCGACCATCGTCAGACCGGTGCCGATCAACAGCACGGTGTCGTCGTCGCGCAATCCCAGCGGCACGCTGCGATCCCAGGGATCGCTCTTGTAACGCGCCGCCGTCAGCGAGTCGCCGAAGCCCGGTGGGTCGTGCGGCGGCAGATTGCCCACCGCGAGGACGGCTGTGTCGGCAGCGATGGTGCGGCCATCGGTAAGCGCGACCTCGACCCCCTCGCCCGCTTGCTGGACGTCGCCAACATCGGCTTGCACCAGGGCCAGTCGATCGCCGGAGGTCGCCAATGCATGTTGCAACTGATCGCGCAGATACGCCCCGTAAGTCACCCGCTGCACGAACGTCGCGCCGGCATCCTCCCGCCCGTTCGCCGCCAGCCAGCGCACGAAATGATCGGGATCGTCGGGCAGCGCACTCATGTTCGACGCGCGGACGTTGAGTACGTGATCGGGATAGGCCGCGCCATAGGCCAGCCCCTTGCCCGGCTCCGGCGCGCGCTCGATCAGCGTCGCGCGCGGGCCATCGTGGCGCAGCAGATTGATTGCCTGCAGCGTGCCCGAAAACCCCGCACCGATGATCGCGACATGGCGAATCACAAGATCAGATCTCGTATTCGAGTTGCCAATCGGGTTCGGTGAAGGCGGGCGGTCGTTCGGCGAAATTGGGCTGGCGCGATTTCATCCGGCCGTAGAGCGTCTTGACCGTGTTGCTCGCGGTGCGGGTGCACAGCGACGGGAATATGCCGTGGACGATCGCGGCAAGCCCGCCGCCGATCATCCGGACGCCGAAACCGAACGCGGTCGCGGCGTGTTCGGGATAGGTTTCACCAACGCTGCGCGGGTGGCTGAGGAAATAGCGGTCGATCATGGCGGGGTATTAGCCCCACCCCGATAGAAAGTGAACCGCCGCGAACTTAACCCGCAGTCGGATCGACTACGCCCGTGACTGCCGCCGCTTTCGCCGCGGCGGACTGATCGACCAGACGGATGTTGAGTTCGCGAAGCTGCTTGCTGGTCGCGAAGTTCGGTGCGCCCATCATCAGATCCTCGGCCTTCTGTGTCATCGGGAAGACGATGACCTCGCGGATGTTGGGCTCGTCGGCGAGCAGCATGACGATTCGGTCGACGCCCGGCGCGGAGCCACCGTGCGGTGGCGCGCCGAACTTGAACGCGTTGATCATGCCGGCGAAGTTGGTGTCGACATCCTGCTGCGTGTAGCCGGCGATCTCGAACGCCTTGTACATGATCTCCGGCCGGTGATTCCGGATCGCGCCCGACGATAGTTCCACACCGTTGCACACGATGTCGTACTGGTAGGCGAGGATGTCGAGCGGGTCCTTGGTCTCCAGCGCCTCGAGCTCGCCCTGCGGCATGCTGAAGGGGTTGTGGCTGAAATCGACCTTCTTCGTATCTTCGTCATACTCGAACATCGGGAAGTCGACGATCCAACAGAATTCGAAGCGGTTGGCGTCGATCAGTTCGAGCTGCTCGGCAACGCGAGTGCGGGCGAGCCCTGCGAGCTTGGCCGCCTGCGCTTCCTTGCCAGCCGAGAAGAAGATGCCGTCGTTCGGACCGAGACCGAGCGCGTCGGCGATCGCCTTCATGCCGTCCTGGCCGTGATTGTTGGCGATCGGCCCGCCGAATACGCCGTCCTTCTGGGTCGCGTAGCCGAGTCCGGGGAATCCCTCGGACTGCGCCCAGCTATTCATGTCGTCGAAGAACTTCCGCGACTTTTCCGCGGTGTTCGGCGCGGGTAGCGCACGCACGACATCGCCGGCTTCGACCATCGACGCGAATCGGCCGAAACCCGAGCCCTTGAAGTGATCGGACACGTCGGTGATCAACACCGGGTTGCGCAAATCGGGCTTGTCGGAGCCGTATTTGAGCATCGATTCCCTGTAGGGAATGCGCTTGAACGGCAGCGGCGAAACGGTGCGGCCCTTGCCCTGCCAGTCGGCGAATTCCTCGAAGACGCCGTGCAGCACCGGCTCGATGGCGGCGAACACGTCGTCCTGCGTGACGTAGCTCATCTCGAAATCGAGCTGGTAGAACTCGCCCGGCGAACGGTCGGCGCGCGCATCCTCGTCGCGGAAACACGGCGCAATCTGGAAGTAGCGGTCGAAGCCGGCGACCATCAGCAGCTGCTTGAACATCTGCGGCGCCTGCGGAAGCGCGTAGAATTTGCCGGGATGGACGCGGCTTGGGACCAGATAGTCGCGCGCACCTTCCGGCGAGCTCGCGGTAAGGATCGGGGTCTGGAACTCGGTGAAGCCCTGATCGACCATGCGCCGGCGCAAGCTCGAAATGACGTTCGAGCGCAGCACGATATTGGCGTGGAGCTTTTCGCGGCGGAGATCGAGGAAGCGATAACGGAGGCGAATATCCTCCGGGTAATCAGCCTCGCCCGCGACCGGGAGCGGCAATTCCTGCGCCGCCGACTGGATCGTCACGTTGCGTGCGAACACTTCGATCTCGCCCGTCGCGAGGTTCGGGTTCGCCGTGCCCTCGGCACGCGCCTTGACCGTGCCGTCGATCGTGATGACCGATTCCGCGCGCAATCCTTCCAGGATCGCCAGCGCGGGGCTATCGCTGTCTGCCACGACCTGCGTAATCCCGTAGTGATCGCGCAAATCGACGAACAGCACGCCGCCATGGTCCCGCTTGCGATGCACCCAGCCCGACAGGCGGACGTCCTGCCCGACCTCTGCTGCGGTCAAGGCGGCGCAAGTGTGCGAACGATAGGCGTGCATTTTTTCTACTCGGTGTTTGGAAACGGCACACGGCCGGAAAGCCGTTGCGCTTTGTCGCCATACCACCCTTTGTCAAGCGCGCGCACCTCGCTATGGGACCAAGATGCATATCCATGGCCTGATCGAGGACAACGCAGCCCTCGCCAATCTCTGCACCCGTCTCGCCCAATCGCCGTTCGTGTGCGTCGACACCGAGTTCATGCGTGAGAGCACGTTCTGGCCGGAGCTTTGCCTCATCCAGATCGCGGATGAGAACGAAGCCGCGGCGATCGATCCGATGCTGCCGGGGATCGATATGCAGCCCTTGCTCGGCCTGCTGGTCAACAATGAGGATGTCTTGAAGGTCTTCCATGCCGGCGGGCAGGATATCGAGATTATCTACAATCTTACGGCCAAGACTCCGCATCCGCTGTTCGACACGCAGATCGCGGCGATGGCGCTGGGGCAAGGCGAGCAGATCGGGTATTCGAACCTGGTCGATAGCTGGCTCGGCATTCAGGTCGACAAGGGCGCGCGGTTCACCGACTGGGCGCGGCGCCCGCTCGAGACGCGGCAGGTCGATTATGCGATCGGCGACGTGACGCATCTGGCAACCATTTTCCCCAAGATGTTGGAGCGGCTGAAGACAACTGGCCGCGGTGCATGGCTCGATCAGGAGATGGAACGCGTCGCCGACCCGGCGAACTATGCCAACGATCCCGAACTAGCCTGGAAGCGCGTGCGGATCGCGGGGCGCAAGCCTGACGTGCTCGGACGATTGAAGTCGCTCGCCCGGTGGCGCGAGATCGAAGCGCGGGGAAAGAACTTGCCGCGCGGCCGCATCGTCAAGGATGAGACGCTGGCCGACCTCGCCAGCCATCCGCCCAAGAAGCAGAGCGATCTGGCGCGAGTCCGCGGACTGTCGGCCACCTGGGCGGGAAACGACATCGGCGCGCGGCTGATGGCGTCGATTGCAGACGCCAAACCGATGACCGCCGAGGAAATGCCGCCGCGCGACGACCGCAAGCCGGGACTGGGCAAGGACGGCGCACTGGTCGCCGACCTGTTGAAGCTGTTGCTCAAGATCCGGTCGCGCGACATCGATGTCGCATCGCGGTTGCGGGCGCGGTCGGAGGATCTCGAGGCGCTGGCCGCGGGGCAGCGGACCGGGCTGTCGATCCTCGAAGGCTGGCGTTACGACCAGTTCGGGCACGAAGCGCTCGACCTGGTCGAGGGCCGCGTGGCGTTCGCGGTGGTCAACGGTAAGCTGTGCATGACGCGGACGGAGAAGGCAGAGTGAGAAGAATTGCGTTGCTCGCGGTCGCGCTGGGCGGCTGCGCGGCGGTCGCACCGCTGCCCGGCCCGCCGCTTAGGGGCAAATGCTCGACCGCGCGATTGGAGGAATTCGTCGGGAAGACCTTGACGGTCGATCTTATTCACGAAGCGATGGTGCGAGCCGGCGTCAAGGATTCTCGTGGCATTCGTCCCGGCCAAGCAGTGACGATGGATTATCGCGCTGACCGGCTCAACATTTACACCGATGCAAAGGGTAGCATCGAGCGTTTCTCCTGCGGTTAGGGCTCGCTCGTCAACACCGGTTCGCGGTCGCAGGCGGCGGCCAGCACGGCGTGACGTTTCTGCACCGCCTCGCCATATAGCGCGAGATCCGTGCCGGCGAGGTGGATTGACAGCGTCGTACCATTCTCGCCCAACTTCGACCGTTGGAGCGGCCCGGCGACGCCGCCCGACAATCGCTGGCCGAGGCGCATCGCGAGGCCCCATTGCACCGCGCGCTTGAGGTCGGCGGGCGATGCAAGCTGGTCGAGCCCAAGCGGTGTGCCGGACCCGCCACCGAGCGACGTCCACAACGCTTGCGCGATGATCGCGCGGCCGCGCGCGTCGATCGCAACCCAATTGCCGTGCAGCGCGATCTCGACCCCGCGTTCGGCGCGGAATTCGGGATTGGCGTTCCAACCCACATCGGCCAACAGACACGCCGCATGGCGCAGTCGCGCCATCGCGGGCGAATCATCGAACAATGGTAAAATCCAGCCGTCGAGCAAATCCCCGTGCTCCCGAAACCGACCGAGCCGCCGGCCCTCTTCGCGTGTCGCGACGATCAGTGGATCCTGTTCGCGCGTCTCGGCGTCGAGCGCGTCGTAGAGCAGCCCTTCGCGTAGGCCGAAACTCGACACGATGGTGCGCTCGCTCTTCAGGTGCCGGATAAGCGACGCAAGCAACGCAGCCGCATCGTTGAGCATCGGTGCGCGTTGCGACGAGATGCCCGGCACTGCCTTCAGCGTTCCCTTCCCCACATGGCTGACCGTACGCACCAGCCGTGTGATCGCTTCGGGTGGCATCGCATATTGCTGGATGACCGGCAGCGGGTAGCGCTGCACCTGCATGTCGAGCCGCGCCAGGCTGCGCCAGGATCCACCGACCAGATAGAGCGGCAGCCCCTTGCCCTTGCCGGTCCAGCCGGCCTGAGCGATCAACTTTGCAACGCGGCGGTCGATCGCGCCTTTGCCCTTGGTGCGCAGCGCAGCAACGCGAAGCACGCCGAGCGGAAACGACACACGGTCACGGATCTCGCCTTTCTTGACGCGCACCAGCTCCAGGCTGCCGCCACCAAGGTCGCCGACGATACCGTCGGCGTCGGGGATAGCGGACAATACGCCCATCCCTGCGGCGATCGCTTCCTGCTCGCCCGACAGCAACTCGACGGGCAAGCCGATCCGCGCGGCGGCGTCGAGCAGGATGTGGCCGTTGGCGGCATCGCGAACCGCAGCGGTGGCGACGGTCCGCAGCGACGTCACCTCCATTTCATGCGCGAGCGCGGCGAAGCGTTCGAGCGCCTCGATCGCAAGCGCTATCGCCTCCGGCGCCAGCTTGCCATTCTGCGCCAGGCCCTTGCCCAACCCCGCCATGACCTTTTCGTTGAACAAGGTGGCGGGTAAGCGCGCCGGGCCCTGATAGACGACGAGGCGGATCGAATTCGATCCAATATCGATGATGGCTGTGCGCGGCGGCGCGTCCGCGGCGTCGGCGCGGGGCTTGTTGAACAGAAGCGTCGCCATCGAGGGGCTAACGCCGCCGTGCCAGCGATAGTTTCGGGACCGCCCCGCCCTCCAGCGCCGCGCCGCGCCCGCTGAGCGACGGGTTGGTCATGAAATAGCGATGCAAGTTGAACGGCTTCGCGCCGGGATCGAGGCGGTCGTAACTGCCGTCGGAATTAAGCGCCCAGCTCTGCTCGGTATCGATCAGATTGGCCACCATCACCTGATCGAGGATCTGGTCGTGGACGGTCGGGTTGAGGATTGGCAGCATATATTCGACGCGCCGGTCGAAATTGCGCGGCATCCAGTCGGCCGAGGAGATGAAAATCTTCGCGCCGTCGTTGGGCAGCGACTTGCCGTTGCCGAAGCACCAGATGCGACTGTGTTCGAGAAAGCGGCCGATCACCGATTTCACCCGAATATTCTCCGACATGCCGGGCACACCAGGGCGCAGGCAACAGATGCCGCGGATGATGAGGTCGATTTCCACTCCGGCATTCGACGCTTCGTAGAGCTTTTCGATGATCGCGGGATCGACCACCGAGTTCATCTTGGCCCAGATCGCGGCGGGGTTGCCCGCGTTCGCGTTGGCGATCTCGGCGTCGATCAGCGCAGTCAGTCGCGGGCGCATGTCGCGGGGGCTGATGCCGACGTATTTAAGTACGGGCTCAACATAGCCGGTCACGTAGTTGAAGATCTGCGCAGCGTCGCGGCCGAGGTCGGGGTCGGCGGTGAAGAAGCTGAGGTCGGTGTAGATGCGCGCGGTGACGGGGTGATAATTGCCCGTCCCGAAATGGCAGTAGGTCTTGTATTCGCCCGCCTCGCGCCGGACGACCATCGAGACCTTGGCGTGGGTCTTCCAGTCGAAGAACCCGTAGACGACCTGCACCCCGGCGCGCTCGAGCGCCGAGGCCCAGAGCAGATTCTGCTCCTCGTCGAACCGCGCCTTGAGCTCCACCACCGCCGTCACCGACTTGCCCGATTCGGCAGCGGCGATCAGCGCGTTGATGACCGCCGACTGCGTGCCGGCGCGATAAAGCGTCTGCTTGATCGCGACGACGTCGGGGTCGGCGGCGGCTTGTTTGAGGAATTCGATCACCACCTCGAACGTTTCGTAGGGGTGGTGGACGACGATGTCCTTGGCCTTGATCGCCGCGAAGCAATCACCGCCGAACTCGCGAATGCGCTCCGGAAAACGCGGCGCGAAGCTGATAAACTTCAGATCGGGGCGGTTCTCGTCGATGATCGCTTCGAGATCGCTGATCCCGAGAAACGCGCCGCTTTCGGTGACGAACGCGTCGCCGCCCGCCAGCTCGTCGCGCAACACCGCGCCCAGCCCCTCGGGCATCCCCGATTCGAGTTCGAGCCGGATCACCCTGCCCCGCCGCCGCCGCTTGATCGCGTTGGCGAAGTAGCGGACCAGATCCTCGGCCTCCTCCTCGATCTCGATGTCGCTGTCGCGCAGCACGCGGAACTCGGCGGCACCGGATACCGCATAGCCGGGGAAGATGATCGACGAGAACCGCTTCACCAGCGATTCGACCGCGACGTAGCGCGCCGGCTCACCCGGCAAGCGCACGAACCGCGCCATTGGCGCGGGCAGCATCACTAGCTCGCGGATTTCCTCGCCGTCCGACGCGCGAACAAGGTCGAAGATCACCGCCAGCCCCTTGTTGGGAAGGAACGGGAACGGATGCGCGGGATCGAGCGCTTGCGGCGTCAGAATCGGGAAAATCTGGTCGCGGAAGTGGCTTTCGAGCCAGGCCGCGTCGTCGGCGCTGACCGCCTCGTCGATCTGGCGTGATCCCAACACCTGGATGCCCGCCGCCGCGAGATCGCGACGCAGATCGCGCCATACCGCGCGTTGGTCCTCGACCAGGGCATCTGCCCCCGCGATGATCGCCTTCAACTGCTCGCGTGTGGTCAACCCGTCCGCCGAGCGCCGTTCGACCTCCTGTTTCTGCTGTCCCAACAGACCCGCGACGCGGACCATGAAGAATTCGTCGAGGTTGGAACCCGAGATCGAGAGGAAACGCACGCGTTCGAGCAGCGGGTGCGCGGCATTGCACGCCTCCTCGAGCACGCGGCGGTTGAACGCCAGCCAGCTCAGCTCGCGATTGAAATAGCGTTCGCCGCTATCGCTCCGCTCGAACGTATCGTCATCGTCGTTGGCGAGACGCGCGATATGGGCCGGGCGGTTCATGGATCATCCTGTGACGGCAGGGCGATGATTCCCGCCGCCGCCAATGTGGCCCGTGCGCGCGGAATCGACAAGCGCTTGCGGCGTTCCAGCACGTCCTGGTCGAGGACATCGACCGCGCGCTCCACCGCGACGAAATTGCGTTCGAGCCGCGCGATCAGCCAGTCGATCAGATCGGGCCGCGCATCGAGGTGGCGCCGCAGGAACTGGCGTTCGAGCAACGAGCGCATCAGCGCGTCGTCGGGCGGGCCGATCTGCGCAACCGGGCTGGCGGCGAGCCGTGAGCGCAGGTCGGGCAAGGACACGCGCCAGTCGGGCGGCGCGCTTTCGGCGATGAACAATTGCGGGCGATGGGCAGCCTGGGCCTCGTTCCAGGCGTGAAACAGATCCTTTTCGGCGCGGCGGTCGGCATCGTCGATGAAGGTGCCGCCGCTGCGGCTGGCGAACACGCGCGCAAGCACGCTACGGCCAGACTTGCGCGGGCCGACCAGCAACGCCGTCATCACGGGCCATGTCGCCCAGCGTTCGAGCAAGTGGAAGGCGTGGCTGTTCGACGCCGTCACCAGGAATTCGTTGTCGCCGGGGCCGGGTGGCCAGGCCAGCGGCAGGCCGAGCTGGCTCATCCTTCCGGAGTCGCCTCCGCGCGGCGAATGCGCAGCGTGTTGCCGCTGCGCCCGACCTGGAACCCGCGCGACTGGAGCGACGTCCGCAGCAAATCCGGGTCCCCGCTGAAATTCAACCGCATCACCGACACGCCGCCGATCGCCATGCTGGTGGTCGATGCGCCGCTGACCCCCGGCACGCCGCGCACCGCGGCCTCGATCGACGAGACCGAGCCGGCGGTGGGGGTATCGAACTGGATCGTGAACGACGCGGTGCTCGCCGTCGGCGTATCCGTCGTGACGGCGGTGTCGGTTGGGGTATCGGTCGCTTCCGGTGTCGCAGTCGGCGTCGGCATCGGCGGCGCGATGTAGGCAAGGCTGGGATCGTAGGCGAGGCCCCCGCCCTTCAACGCTCCCTGATAGATCGTGTCGAGCCGCTTCACGCCGGCGTCGAGCAGCGCCGACAGGCCGTCCTCGCTTTCGACCCGCAAGGTGAAGCGCGCGAGCACGTGATTGTCGGCACCGTGCCGCGCCTCGAACGTGCCGATGACGGGGCCGCCGGGCCATTGCCGCGACAACGTCACCACCGGGGTCAGAATATCGGATGCGGCATATTGATCGAGGACGCTGCGCCACCAGCCGCGATCGCGGCGGCCGATCTGGCCTTCGTTGAGCAACAGCGAATCGGGACCGCTGCCGATCGGGCGAACGTAATCGACCGCGCTGTCGCCCGCGCGGAACCGTGCCCAGGCATCCTGCCAGGCCGTTTTCTGTTCGAACGCGACCGCCGTGCCCCCAGACCATTGGATTGGGATCAGGATCATCGGCGAGGATCGTGTCCCCTCCCCGCCCACGCCGAGCATGCCGCCGATCTTGCCGCGGCTGAACAGCACGCCGAGCCGCGCGATATAGCGGTTGGGGCCGATCTGCTCGTTCTGGATGACGATCCCGGTGACCATCGAATCGAGCACACCGTCGGAGGGTACGCCGCCGCCCACGCCCATTTTCTTGGCGAGCATCGCGTAACCCTTGCGCTGCGCGACTCGCCACCCGGCGTAGCGCGCGGCCTCGGCGTTGGGGCCGGTCACATCGACCATGACGCCATCGACCTGATACGTGCCCGACGCATCGACCGGCGCGTTGGTATCGATCGTATCGGTGGGCGTCGATTGCGCCGCGACCATCCCCGCGGCGCCAGCGAGCGTCAGGGCCGCAACGACGGCGGAAGCGTGGAATAAGCGGGCGCTGGGCATCTTGGGCGCCCTTTTGGCGAAGAGCCCGTGGAAATCCAAGCGCGATATGTCTACCGGGCTGTGCATGAGCGAAGACCAGCGCCGCAACAGCCCCTATACCTATGCCGATGCGGGGGTGTCGATCGCCGCCGGCAACGCGCTGGTTCGCGCGATCGGCCCGCTCGCCAAGGCGACGCGGCGGCCCGGGGCGGATGCCGATCTCGGCGGGTTCGGCGGGTTCTTCGACTTGAAGGCGGCGGGGTTTGTCGATCCGTTGCTCGTCGCGGCGAACGATGGCGTCGGGACCAAACTGAAGCTCGCGATCGACAGCGGGCGGCACGACGGAGTCGGGATCGACCTGGTCGCGATGTGCGTCAACGATCTGATCGTGCAGGGCGCCGAGCCGCTGTTCTTCCTCGATTATTATGCGACCGGAAAGCTCGACAACGATGTCGCGACGCGCGTTGTGGCGGGGATCGCCAAGGGTTGTCGCATTGCCGGCTGCGCGTTGATAGGCGGCGAGACGGCGGAAATGCCGGGGATGTATGCGGCGGGCGATTACGATCTCGCGGGTTTCTGCGTCGGAGCGGTGGAACGCGACCGGGTGTTGACTGGGAAAGACGTCGCAGCGGGTGACGTGATCCTGGGGCTCGCGTCGTCTGGGGTGCATTCCAATGGCTATTCGCTGGTTCGGCGGCTGGCGGCGGACAAGGGCTGGAAGCTCGATCGCCCTGCCCTGTTCGACAGCGACGTGTTGCTGATCGACGCACTGATGGCGCCGACACGAATTTACGTGAAGAGCTTGCTGCCACTGATCGCGGAGGGGCGGATCAAGGGGCTGGCGCACATTACCGGCGGCGGCTTGCTCGAGAACATCCCGCGCGTCCTGCCAGAGGGCGCGCACGCCCAGATCGATGCCGACGCCTGGGAGCAGTCGCGCCTGATGGCGTTCCTGCAGGCGCAAGGGGCAATCGAGCCAGAAGAAATGGCGCGGACGTTCAACTGCGGGGTCGGCATGGCGGTGGTCGTCGCGGCGGGCCAGGTGGTCGCTGTGACAAGCGCGCTCGAAGCGGCGGGCGAAACCGCATTCCGGATCGGCGAGATCATGGCGGGCGAGCGCGGCTGCACGGTCTGCGGCTCGGCCGAGACTTGGAGCGCGCGCGGCGACTGGACTGCGACGCACAATGCCTGAACCTTACGCCTCCCCGGCGAAAGCCGGGGCCCAGTTTCGGGCCGATCGCAACTGGGCCCCGGCCTTCGCCGGGGAGGCGTCGTCGTGAAGAAGGTCGCTATCCTGATTTCGGGCCGCGGGTCGAACATGATGGCGCTCGTCGAGGCCGCCGGCGAAGCCTACGAAGTCGTCGTCGTCGCCTCGGATAAGCCCGACGCGCCGGGGCTTACCTGGACCATGGAGCGCGGCATCCCGATCTACGCGCTGTCGCCGAAGGGGATCGGCAAACCCGCCTACGAAGCCGCGCTGACCGCCGCGTTACGTGAAGCGGGCGCCCAGATCATCGCGCTCGCCGGCTATATGCGCCTCCTATCCGACGAGTTCGTAGCCGCGTGGCGCGGGCGTATCATCAACATCCACCCCTCGCTGCTGCCCAACTATAAGGGCCTCGACACGCACCAGCGCGCGATCGACGCCGGCGACGCCGAGGCCGGATGCTCGGTCCATGTCGTGACCGAAGAACTCGACGCGGGCGAGGTGCTCGGCCAGGCGCGCGTGCCGATCCTGCCCGGGGACGACGCCGAAACCCTCGCCGCCCGCGTGCTCGCCGAAGAGCATCGCCTTTACCCGCGCGTTCTGGCAGACTTCGCGGCACGATGAGCCCAGATTACGAAGCCGACCTCGCCCGCGTCCGCGCGATCTGCATGAAGTATCCGGAAGCCGCGGAGAAACTCTCGCACGGCTCCCCCGCCTTCTTCATCGAGAAGGGCAAGGTTTACGCCTATGTCTGGCACAACCATCATAACGACGGGCACACCGCGGTGATGGTCAAGACGTCGGGGCGCGAGGAGCAGGTGATGCTCGTGGAGATGGACCCCGATTTCTATCACATACCGCCCTATCTCGGCCCGTCGGGCTGGATCGGGATGGAGCTGAACGGCAACACAACGGACTGGGATCGGATCGAGGACCGCATCGCGATCAGCTGGGAAATGGTCGCACCACGGCGTTTGCTGGAAGCGGGTGGGCGATGAGCGAAGACAGCAAGATGGAGGTCGCCGCGACCGAGGCCGTCGCCAAGGCCGAAGCCGCCGCCACACGCCGCCGCTGGATCAATCTCGGCGAGTTCGTCGCGGTCGCCGGGCTGCTGATCGCCGCGATCAGCCTGTGGATGACGTGGCACGATCGCAAGGCGGACGAGGCCGACAAGCAAGCCGAGAAAGCCGCCGATGCGCAGGACAAGTCGCGCTACCAGGTGCGATCGACCGTGCGCGATAAGGATATCGTCATCACCGCCGACGACCGGCACACGCTCGGCGATATCCAGGTCGTCTTCCCGAGCGACCTTGGCGCCGGCACGCAGACCAGCCCCACGCAGACGATCCCGGCCCGCTGGTACGAAAGCGCGTTGCTGAAGGTCACGGACGGCGGCGCGGACAAGCAGACCGGCAAGCTGCCGGTGCTGCTGACCGTCAATTACACCGACGACGACAAGCCGCTATCGACGACGGGCGTGTTCGATATCGTGTGGCGCACCAACGGCCGGCTCCCGCCGCTAGGGCGCGACCTGCACGTTATCGGGCTGCGCCTGCACGAGTGCGGCGGGTCACAGGCGCGAATCGACGCTTTGTGGAAGTCTCAGGGTAAATAGTTCTCCTGCGAAAGCAGGAGCCCAGAGCCACGAACGGAGACAGCTATAACCCTGGGCTCCTGCTTTCGCAGGAGCGCCAGCAAAGCATCAGCCGACGATTTCTTCGGGCTTGAAGAAATACGCGATCTCGATCGCCGCATTTTCGTCCGAGTCCGAACCGTGGACGGTGTTCGCCTCGATCGATTCGGCCAATTCCTTGCGGATCGTGCCCGGCTCGGCGTTCGCGGGGTTGGTCGCGCCCATGATGTCGCGGTTGCGCTGCATGGCGTTCTCGCCTTCGAGCACCTGGACCACGACCGGGCCGGAAATCATGAAGTCCACCAGCTCGCCGAAGAACGGCCGCTCCTTGTGGACCGCGTAGAAGCCCTCGGCCTGGTCGCGGGTCATGTGGATGCGCTTCGACGCGACGACGCGGAGGCCCGCTTCCTCCAGCATCTTGGTCACCGCACCGGTCAGGTTGCGGCGCGTGGCATCGGGCTTGATGATCGAAAACGTGCGGTTGGCGGCCATGGCGGTCGCTCGCTCCTCTTGTTGGGGATGTCGTGAACTGC
>JBDSWC010000084.1:0-5401 GCA_039926845.1 Sphingomonas sp.
GGCGATGTCGGTCAGCGACTTGCTCGAGGTGCATTTGCTGCTCAAGGAGGTCGGGCTCTACGTCCCGGGCGACCCGCCGAGCGCCGCCATCATGTCGGTGCCGCTGTTCGAAACGGTCAGCGACCTCGAAGCCGCGCCGCGGATCATGACCGACTGGTTCGCGCTGCCCGAAGTCGCCGCGATCGCGTCCGCGCGCGGCGTCCAGGAAGTGATGATCGGCTATTCGGATTCGAACAAGGATGGCGGGTATCTGACCTCGACGTGGCAGTTGAGCCGCGCGTCGGAGGCGCTGGCGCCGGTATTCGCCAAGGCCGGCGTCGGGATGCAGCTGTTCCACGGTCGCGGCGGCGCGGTCGGGCGTGGCGGCGGGTCGGCGTTCGCGGCGATCCGCGCGCAACCGCCCGGGACGGTGCAGGGCCGCATCCGCATCACCGAACAGGGCGAGGTGATCGCGGCAAAATACGGCACGCGCGAAGCTGCCACGATCAATCTGGAAGCGATCGCCGCGGCGTCGCTGCTCGCTAGCCTGGAGCCCCCCGCGCTGTCGGATGCCGATCGCGCGCGGTTCGGCGCGGCGATGGACGAACTCTCGGCCAGCGCGTTCAAGGCGTACCGCGGCCTCGTCTACGACACCGAGGGCTTCCGCACCTTCTTCCGCCAGATGACGCCGATCGCGGAAATCGCGAACCTCAAGATCGGCAGCCGGCCGGCGAGCCGCAAGAAATCCGACGCGATCGAGGATCTGCGCGCGATCCCCTGGGTGTTCAGCTGGGCGCAGGCGCGCGTGATGCTACCGGGCTGGTACGGCGTCGGGCAGGCACTGGCCGGGTTCGCCGACAAGCGGCTGTTGCGCGAAATGGCGGAGGGCTGGCCGTTCTTCGCCGCGACGCTCGCCAACATGGAGCAAGTGATCGCCAAGTCCGACATGGGCATCGCCGAACGCTACGTCGCGTTGGTCGAGGATCGCGCGTTGGCCGACGCGATCTTCCCGCGCATCCACGACGGGTGGGAACAAGCGAAGCATGGGTTACTCGACGCCACCGGCCAGTCGCGGCTGCTCGAAAAGCACCCCGCGCTCGACGCCTCGATCCGGCTGCGCCTGCCCTATATCGAGCCGCTCAACCTGCTCCAGATCGAACTGATGAAGCGCCACCGCGCCGGCGAGGACGATCCGCGCGTGGCGGAGGGTATCCTGCTGTCGATCAACGCGATCGCGACGGCACTCAGGAATTCGGGCTGAATTAACTCGTCACTAACCCCACTCCACTACCGCAGAGGGCGTGAAACGGGGCGGGATATTCCTGGCGGCGCGGGTGGCGCTTGGCCTGATGGCTGCGCTGGCGGTGTCGGCGTGCGTGCAGGACAATGACGGATCGACCGCGACGCTGGCGATTCCCAAGCTGCCGCCCAAGGTCATGCTCGAAAAGCTCGACCTCAACGTGCCGACCGATTTGAGCATTCCCGATGGCGCATCATCCGATTCCACCGCGACTGAATTCGCCGCCGCGCCTGCGTTCAACGCGCTCGCCGGGACGCAGAGCCCCGACGATGCCGCGCGCGCACTCGATTGCCTCACCCAAGCGGTCTATTACGAAGCCAACAACCAATCCGAGGACGGCCAGCGCGCCGTCGCGCAAGTCGTGCTCAACCGCGTCCGCGACCGCGCCTTTCCGTCGAGCGTATGCGGCGTGGTCTATCAGGGTTCGACGCGATCCACGGGTTGCCAGTTCACCTTCACCTGCGACGGCTCGCTCAATCGCACGCCAAGCGCCTCTGGATGGGCGCGCGCCCGCGCGGTGGCCGGCGCCGCGCTGGCCGGCACGGTTTACGCCCCGGTCGGGTCGGCGACCTTCTATCACGCCAACTACGTCTCACCGTGGTGGGCGACCAGCATGGACAAGGTGGCGACGGTTGGCGCGCATATCTTCTACCGCTGGCGCTCGGGCATGGAACGCGCACTCGCGTTCCGGCAGCCTTATTCGGGTGCGGAGCCGAGCCTGACCGGGCGCACCGGCGGCGGCGACGTGACTTATGCCGGCGTGGAGTCGGTCGGGTCGGTGCAGATCTATCGTGGTGTGGTGACGTCTGCGGTAACGACCAGCGCGACGGGAACGACTATCGCGTCGGCGATGAAGCCCAGCCCGGCGCCAACCTCGAACGCCAAGATCATCCGCGTCGGCGGTGGTCGCGGCCTGCGCGTCTATCGCGGCCCGACCGGCCCCGCATCGGGCGAAGACCTGTCGGACCAGGCGACGATCGACTAGGTCGCCCGCTGCTCGAGCTCGAGTAGCAACTTTTTCCCTTCCAGCCCGCCGGCAAAGCCGGTGAGCGACCCATCGCTGCCGATCACGCGATGACACGGTGCCACGATCGAAATCGGGTTCTTGCCGTTCGCCGCACCGACCGCGCGGCACGCGCTGGGCCGGCCGATCTGCGCCGCGATCTCGGCATAGCTGCGCGTTTCGCCGGCGGGGATGGTGAGCAACGCGGCCCACACGCTCTTCTGAAACTCGGTGCCGCGGAAATCGAGCGGCAGGTCGAACTGGCTGCGTTTGCCCGCGAAATAGTCGTCGAGCTGGCGCTTCGTTTCGACCAGCACGGGATGGTTGGGCTGCTCGGCTATCGCGCCGAGCGGCACGCGGTCCTCGCGGTCATTCTCCCACAGGATCGCGGCAAGTCCCTTGTCGCTGGCCACCAGCTTGAGCTTGCCGACGGGCGAGGGATGGATGGCGTAGGCGTAGGTCATAGCGGGGTCCTTAATCGCTGTGACAAGCGATCTAGGCGCACCGCCTTTGGCATGCTTCCCGTGGTTTGCGGTCAATGTCGTCAGCGTCCGATCCCCATCCGCTGCAGCTCCTTCGCGCCCTGGAACTGATGCTTGAGCGCCCCGACGAGATGGAGCGCAACCAGCAGATAAACCAGCTTAGCGATCAGTTCGTGCGCCGCGCCAAACGTCGAATGAACCCATTCCCTCGTATCTGCGGGCAGATTCATGATGAAGCCCAGCCGCGGCCATTCGAACGTGCCGAAGAACAGCATCGGGTGAGTCGCCGCGTCCTTCCACGCCGAATCCATCACCCAACCGGTGATCGGCATCGCCAGGATGACGAAATAGAGTCCCCAATGAACCACATGCGACAGTTTCGCCTCCCACGGTTTGTAGCTGGCGGGATACGGGGGTGGCTTGTGCCCCAGACGCCAAAGGAGGCGAAGAATGGCGAGGCCGAGCACAGTGACCCCGATCGACTTGTGGCTGTCGATCATCGGCCGAACATATACGGCGATCGCGTCGTTATGGTCGCCGAGCGGCCAGATCCACGCGAGCACGACGTTGGTAATGACGCCGAGTGCGACCACCCAATGGAGCAGAATGGCGATTTTCGTATAACGCTGCAGTTCCACCTTCATTCCCTTCGTCATCCGGCGTTCAGGCTAGTTCGGCCACGAAACGAACGCTAGTAGGCCTTTGCTTCCTCCCCAGGTGTCATACCCAAGATGCTCCAGCGCACGGCGGCCGACGCGCTCGCCCAGACCTTTGCGAAGCAATCGCCCCGGTTGAACCCGCGCCGCGTCGGCTGGCCGAGCCGGGCGATCACGGCACTCGTGTATGTGGCGTTCGTCGCGCTGGTGGTTCAGGCGTTTCTGCGTCAGGGCCTCCTCGTCTGGTCGGTGGGCGTCGCCTACATCCTCTACGACACCGCGCTGTTGATCTTCACCGCGATCGAGATCTGGCCGCTGCGGCATGGGACGACGGTGCCGCCGCTGGAAGGCCCCGTGCCGAGTCTCGCGGTAATCGTCGCCGCGCGCAACGAAGCGGCGGTAATCGACGTGACGATCGACCGGCTGGCGGCACAGGCGGGGCCCCCGGACCTCATCCTGATCGCCGACGACGGATCGGACGACGCGACCGCGACGACGCTGGCGCGCTATGGGCTCGACCAACCGGCGATCGGCGAGATCAGTCCGCCCGCGCGCGACTTGCCGAGTCTCCGCTGGCTGCGCCTCCCGCATGGCGGCAAGGCGCGCGCGCTCAACGCCGCGGTCCTGCACGTCGACGAGGATATCGTGATCACCGTCGACGCCGACACCTTGCTCGAACCGGGCGCGATCGCCGCGATGCGCGCCGCGTTCGCCGCCGAGCCGAGCCTCGTCGCGGCAACCGGGGTAATCCGCCCGATGTGCGGGCCGAGCCTGTCGGGGCGGTTGTTCGAGTGGTTCCAAACCTACGAATATGTCCGCAACTTCCTGTCGCGTTACGCGTGGCAACGGGTCAACGGTCTGCTCCTCGTGTCGGGCGCGTTCGCCGCGTTCCGGACCAAGGCGGTGGTCGAGGTCGGCGGGTTCGATCCCGATTGCCTGGTCGAGGATTACGAACTGATCCACCGCCTCCACCGCTTCGCACACGACAGCGGCCGCGATTGGCAGGTGCGCGTGGTCGGTGGTGCACTCGCCAGCACTGACGCGCCCGCTACGCTCCCGGCGTTCCTGCGTCAGCGCCGCCGCTGGTTCGGCGGGTTCCTGCAGACCCAGCACTGGAACCGCGACATGGTGGCGAACCGCCGCTTCGGGAAGCTCGGCACCGCGATGCTGCCGGTCAAGGCGGCGGACACGTTACAGCCGGTGTTCGGGCTGACCGCGTTCGTGATTCTGGCGGTCGTGCTGATCAGCGGGAAGTTCCACATCGTGCTGCCGATCCTGATCATCATGGTCGCCAAGATCCTGATCGACCTGACCTTCCACCTTGCCTCGCTGAAGCTCTATTCGCGCTGGACCGGGCAGACCAAAGGGTTGCGGTTGGGGCCAGCGCTGGCCGCGGCGGTGCTCGAGCCGTTCAGCTTCCAGCTCTTCCGCCACTGGGGCGCGATGCTGGGATGGAAGGCGTTCCTGACGGGCCGCGAAACCTGGGCGCGGCAGAGCCGGACAGCGATCGCCGAGGTGAAAAGGGAGTCCTGACTCCCCTCCCTTTCAGGGAGGGGAACCGGTCAGACCAGAAACGGCGCCGCCAGTTCCGGTCGCACGGTCGATAAGCGCCCAGGTCGTCCCCGCCTGCACCTTCACCTTGCCGTCGACCCCGGTGAATTTCACGTGCCGGTTGAACCGCGCGCCCTGCGGCGGGTCGGCGACCCAGGTTTCGGCGGTCACCGTCTCGCCGGCGGAGACATTGCCGCGATAATCGATCTCGTGCCGCGTCACGACCCAGATCAACGCCTCGCGCTGCTCCGGCGTCGCGATGCTGTTCCAGTGCGCGACGGCGATGTCCTGGATCCACTTCACCCACGCCGCATTGTTGACGTGGCCGAGCTCGTCGATGTCGGCCTGGGTCGCGGTGATGGGGTAGGACAGGGCGCTCATCTCCCTCTCCCCTCCGGGGAGAGGGTGGCCGAGCGCAGCGAGGTCGGGA
>JBDSWC010000085.1:0-18553 GCA_039926845.1 Sphingomonas sp.
ATCGATTGCAGCCAGCCGACCAGATAGCCCGCCCAGCCGACCGCGACCGCGCTGCAGGCGACCGAATATTCGAGGATCAGGCTCCAGCCGATGATCCAGGCGAGCGTCTCGCCGAGCACCGAATAGGTATAGGTATAGGCGCTGCCCGAGGTCGGGATCAAAGTGGCGAGCTCCGCATAAGCGAGCGCCGCGCACGCGCAGACCGCGCCGGCGCCGACCCCCACGCCGACTCCCGGCGGGCTCGTAGTCGACGTCGAGGGCGGCATCTCCGCGCCGATGGGGATCGCGGTTCCGCCGATGCCGACGTCTGAAGTCGTCTCGACGCCGGCCGGCCCGACCGATGCACTCGGTCGTCAACTCGCCGATGTGATCACCGGCGACCTCAAGAATTCTGGCCTGTTCAAGCCGCTCCCCAACGAACAGTTGCTGAACGTTCCCTTCGCCGAAGCGACCGCACCCAACTACTACGGGTGGAGCGCCGCGGGCGCGACGGCGCTCGTCCAGGGCTATGTCCGTTCGAACGGCAACGGCACGCTGACCGTCGGCTGCTACCTCTACGACACCGCGCAGCAGCGCGAGCTGGCGCGACAGGGCTATGTGTTGCCGTTCGGTGAATGGCGCCGCGCCGCGCACAAATGCGCAGACATGGTCTATACGCGGCTGACCGGCGAAGGCCCGTATTTCGACAGCCGCGTGGTCTACGTTTCGGAGACCGGGCCCAAGGGCAAGCGGGTCAAGCGGCTCGCGCTGATGGACCAGGACGGCTTCAACGGCCGCTTCCTGACCAACGGCCAGACGATCGTGCTGACCCCGACGCTGTCGCGCGACCAGCGGCGGATCGCCTATCTGTCGTATCTCGACAAGAAACCGACGATCTACGTCTACGACATCGCGTCGGGCCGCCAGACCAAGCTCGTCACCGACGTCAGTCTGGCGTTCGCGCCGCGCTTCTCGCCGAACGGGCAGTGGATCCTGTTCTCGATGGCGCAGAACGGCAACACCGACCTCTACCGCATCCCGTCGGGCGGCGGGCAGTGGCAGCGACTGACCACATCGACAGGAATCGACACCGGCGGCAGCTATTCGCCCGACGGCAGCCGCATCGTGTTCGAAAGCGACCGATCGGGCGCGCAGCAGCTCTATGTGATGAACGCCGACGGCTCAAACCAGCAGCGCATCAGCTTCGGCAGCGGCCGCTACGCAACGCCGGCGTGGAGCCCGCGCGGCGACCTGATTGCCTTCACCAAGATGGGCGGCGGCTTCCATGTCGGGGTCATGTCGCCCGCGGGCGGGGGCGAGAAGATGCTGACCGACGGGTGGCAGGACGAAGCGCCGAGCTGGTCGCCCAACGGCCGCGTTATCATGTTCTTCCGCTCGACCGAGGGCGGATCGGGGGTCGCGGACTTGTGGTCGGTCGACCTGACCGGGGTCAACGAGCGTCGTTTGCCCACGCCGTTCGACGGATCGGACCCGAGCTGGGGACCGATCCGCGCCGACTGATCGTTACACACGCCAAAGAAGGAGTACCGACAATGGCAACTGCCACCACGAAGCTAATCCTGCTTGCCGCGCTGGCGGCGACCGCGGGGTGCGCGAGCAAGCGGCCGAAAGTGCTGCCGCCGACCGCGGGTGAGACCCCGGCCGATCCCAATGCCGGCGCGAATAACGGCGATGGCGTGGTCGTCCCCGGCAGTCCGCAGGATTTCCAGCGTTCAGTGATGAGCGACACGATCCATTTCGCGCTCGACATGTACGACATCGATGCGACCTCGCGCTCGATCCTAGACACGCAAGCCGGGTGGCTGCTGCAATGGCCCGACCGCCGCATCACCATCGAGGGCCATGCCGACGAACGCGGTACGCGTGAATACAATCTCGCGCTCGGCGATCGTCGCGCCAACGCCGCGAAGAATTATCTCGCGGCGAAGGGCATCAACCCGGCGCGAATCACGACGATCAGCTACGGCAAGGAGCGTCCGGTCGCACTGGGGTCGGACGAAGCGAGCTGGGCGCAGAACCGCCGCGCGGTGACGATCGTCCTGCAATAACGCGCTGCAATTCAAACGATTAGGGCGGTGGCGCGAAGGCGCTGCCGCCCTTTTTCGATTCCGCTTGCGACTCGCTCAATCCCGATATAAATATGATATCATAATAAACGGGAGGGCCCCATGGCCACGATTGCTTCGCCTATCACCGGTCGCCAAGCGGCGTTGAACCTGTCGCTGGAACGAGCGGCATCGACGTCGAGCGGCTATCTTATGCTGTTCGTCATGCTGATCGCGATCGTCGTCGCGATTTTCGGCGCGACCCAGATCGACTCCAACGCGGCGGTCGGCGTGCCGCTGCTGTTGCTCGGCGCGCTTACCTTCGCGTTCGTGATGCCGGGCTTCTACATGCTTCAGCCCAACCAGGCGGCGGCGATCACGCTGTTCGGCAGTTACAAGGGCACGGATCGCACGACCGGTCTGCGCTGGATCGTGCCGTGGTACGGCAAGAAGAAAGTCTCGGCGCGCGCCAACAACATCATCTCGGACAAGATCAAGGTCAACGACCTGCGCGGCAACCCGATCGAGATCGCCGCCCAAGTGGTATGGCGCGTGACTGACACCGCGCAGGCGCTGTTCGACGTCGACGATTACAAAGCGTTCGTGATGGTCCAGATCGAGGCCGCCGTCCGCACGATCGGCTCGCGCTATCCGTATGACGATTTCGAGCACCAGGAAGTGACCCTGCGCGGCAACCACGATCAGGTCGGCGTCGAGCTCCGTCAGGAGTTGATCGCCCGGCTGTCGATGGCGGGGATCACCGTCGATGAATGCGGCTTTACGCACCTCGCCTATGCTCAGGAAATTGCCGGGGCGATGCTTCGGCGGCAACAGGCACAGGCCGTGGTCGCAGCGCGTCAGACGTTGGTCGAGGGCGCGGTCGGCATGGTCCAGATGGCGCTCGAGCAATTGTCGGCCAAGGGCGTGGTTGAGCTCGACGACGAGCGCCGAGCGGCGATGGTGTCGAACCTGATGGTGGTGCTGTGCGGCGAGCGCGATACGCAGCCGATCGTCAACGCAGGCTCGCTCTACCAGTAAGCGCGGACCGTGGCGGCTCCTCCCAAAAAGGCGTTCCCGTTACGCCTCGATCCCGGCCTTTACGCCGCGATCGAGCGCGCGGCGGCGAGCGACCTGCGGAGCGTCAACGCGCAAGTCGAATGCCTGTTGCGCGAGGCACTGGCCAAGCGCGGCGTCAAACTGGCGGACCCAGTGCGCGCTAAACGCGGGCGGCCGCCGAAGGAGAATGACGATGAGTGACGGCGACTGGTTTGCCCCGAAACGCTTCGGTTACGGTGCCGGCCTGCCGATCGCGTGGCAGGGCTGGGCGGTATTAGGCGCGTATCTGATCACGGTCGCGGTCACGGCCGCCGCGCTGATGCCGCGCCATCCTTATGTTGCCGTTACCATCCTTGTCGCGGCGACATTGGCTCTGGCTACAGTTTCCGCACAGCATACGCGCGGCGGGTGGAAGTGGCGCTGGCGCGGCGAGGAGTAACCGTCAGCGCGCCGCTCCGCACTGCGAAGCGGGAGAAACGCTGACTTTGCCGTCGGACCCCCGCACGAACACGCTGACATCGCGGCAAGATTTGCCGCCGATGAGGCGCCGCGGACCATAGACCGCCACGGCGCGCTCACCATTGACCGTCGGCAGGGTCGTGACGTCCGGGTCTGGCCTTGCGATCCCCAAGCCGGCCTCGTCCGTATCGGAAGCGGGTGTCACGGACCAATCCTCGACGGCGTTCGCGGCGGGCGCGAATGGCGTCGCCGGCTTGGTCCGAACGGCTTGCCGCGGCTTAGCTTTGTGTCGCGGCGCTATGGACGCGAGCTTGGCGTCGATTGGCAACACCACGGCGTAAGGATCGGCGGGCGGTGAGGCGCGCAGCGCGCTCCCGGCCACGAATACTAGGCCGAGTGCCAGCGACGCGCAGCCGAAATATCCCATCGCTCGCCACAAGGCAGAGCCGCTACGGGGACGATCGGCCTGTCGCGCGGACCGGTGAAAACGGCTGCTCTGCATCGTGAAGTGGAATCGCTTAGATCCGAAGCCAACATCCACCTGACGGCTGATCATCGTCGCCTCGAACCGATCGCCGAACGATGACGTGAGGGGTCGATGATAGGCGATAACGCGCGCGCCTGTGGTCATGGCCGTGGTTCCCTGCGACTCGGTTGCTGGAACCGGCGATGGGAGCGCACATTATGGTTAACCGCAAGCCTTCGTTACACTCCCGCAAGCGCGAGTCAGACGTTAGCCGAGCGCTCGATCGAGCATTCTGGCCAGCCGCAGTCCCCCGCGCTTTACCTCCAGACGGACGGTCGGGACCAAGCGGTCGATCGCCGTATTGTCGAGCCGCACGCGCGTCGGGGTCGGCCCGCACGGATCGCCGCCGATCGCGGTGGCATAGGTCGCGTCGCGCGCGACTTGCCAGCTCTCGCGGCTCCAGTCGGTGACGCTGCCCCCCGCGATGCGCGCGCGTTCGCCCATGGGATAGCGCCGCACCAAGCTCGGCCCGGTCGAAATCGCCCGTTCGGCGAGATAGCCGTCCCAGATCGAATGCAGGTTGAGCCGGCTCGCGGTGTAGGTGCCGTAATCCGCCTTAACGTCGTTACCGCCCTTGTCACCTTTTTCGCCCGCGTGGAGCGGTTGATGGAGATCACCGACGAAATGAATCAGGAAGACGAGTGCGCGTAAGCGGTCGGCGGTGGGAGCACGGCGGTCGGCAAGCAGCTTGGCGTCACGGACGATTTGCGCCGACACGCAATTGTCGTCCTTGCACGCTTCGATCAGGTCGAAGGGCTGGCAGATATTGACGTCCTGATAGTGCCAGGCGTTGGTCTCGCCGAACTTCTGCTTGCCGTCGGGAGTCTTGATTCCCTTGATGCAATCGGCCCAGACCGCGGCATCCTCGATCGTCCCGGCCTTGCATTCGGGCGTGCCGAGCAATTTCTGCTGGCGCAGTAGCGCGAGGATGCGGGTGCGCGTCGTCGGCTTGATGTTGGCCCAGGCGATCTGCGCGATCGTTTGATGACCATATTCCCAATAGGCACCGGCGGGCGAGGCGACGAGGAGCGCGGTCAGCGCCGTGAGCAGAACAAAGATGCGCTTCATCGCCACCGCCTACGCCTGTGCACCGCGGTGCTCAATCCTCGTCGTCGTAGAGCGCCACCCTGCGGTCGCCATCGGCATTGGCGCGGCCGCGATAGAGGCTGGCGGTGGTGAAGCTCCACGCCGCGCTGCCCTTAGCGTCGGTGACGATCACGCCGCCGGTGCCGCCGAGTGCCTTGACCTCAGTCATCACCGTATCGGCCGCGAGTTGCAGGCTTTCGCCCAAAAACCTCACGCGCGCGTTGATCTGGAACGCGACGCTTTCGCGGATGAAGAACTCGCCCGCGCCGGTGCAGGAGACAGCCGCGCCGCGATCGTCGGCATAGGTGCCCGCGCCGATCAGCGGCGAGTCGCCGATCCGGCCCCAGCGCTTGCCGGTCACCCCACCGGTCGAGGTCGCGGCGGCGATGTGCCCCGCCTGATCGAGCGCCACCGCGCCGACCGTGCCGTATTTCATGTCGACGTCGAACTTGCCGCCATTGGCGAGCAATTCGTCGAGCTGGCGTCGGCGTTCGGGCACCGCGAACCAATCGGCGTCGGCTTGCTCGATCCCGTGCTCGCGGCTGAACGCATCCGCGCCCTCGCGCCCGAGCAGGACGTGCGCGCTTTCCTCCATCACCGCGCGCGCCAGCGTCACCGGGTTCTTGGTCGCGGTCACGCCCGCGACCGATCCGGCGCGCAAGTCGCCGCCGTCCATGATCGCGGCGTCTAGCTCGGTCTTGCCCTCGTAGGTGAAGGCCGCACCGCGCCCGGCGTTGAAATGCGGGTCATCCTCGAGCACGCGCACTGCCGCCTCGACCGCGTCGAGCGACGCGCCCCCGCCGGAGAGGATCGCCGATCCAGCGTCGAGTGCGAGGTTCAGCGCGGCCCGAAGCCCCGCGTCGGTGTCAGGCGAGGTCTGGCTGCGCGCGATCGCGCCGGCGCCACCGTGGATTACCAGCGACCAGCGAGGGGAAGATTGCGTCATGGCGGCGAGCGGTAGACCCGGCGGCGCGGCGCCGCAATCCGATCAGCGGGCGCAACCAATTCACTTCGCGGCCAATCAGGTAGAACGCCCAGCATCCGACGACCGTTGTCGGCACAAGGATGGCGAACTCCGCCGCGGCACCGAGGCCGAGCGACTTGAGCGCGAACTCGCCGAGTACGATCACCGTCTGATGGATCAGGTAGAACGGGAATACCGCTTCGGTCAGCATCGGGCGGATCGCGGCGTCGCGGTTGAGATAGCGCTCGGCGAGCCCCATCAGCGCCGCGACCGCGGCCCAGCATTGCAGCTGATGCGCGACGAGCATCTGGTCGCCGAGCCATTGCGGCGGCACTTGGCTGCCCGGATAGGTCAACTCGACGCCCGCGCCGAAGGCGTAGCTCGCCACCGCCAGCGCCGCCGCCGGTTTCCACCAGCGCACGAACCCCGCCATCACCGGCTTCGACCGCGCCAGGCCGAACCCGAACAGGAAGGCCGGGAAGTAAGCAAGGTGCGCGATGCCATCGTGGATCAAGTCCTGGCTGTCGGTCCAGCGGTGAAAGACCACGACTTGGCTGAGCACCAGATAGACCGCCGGAACCACCATCGCGCGCCAGCCGCCGAACGCCGCATCGAAATACGCCTGCAGCTTTGCTGGTCGCGGGACCAGCAGGATTAGCGACAGCGCGGCGGTATAGGCGAACAGGTAGCCGACGAACCACAGATGGTTCCAGGTCGGCAGCCCAACGCCGTCGATCGCGGCGAAGGCAAAATAATCGTGGAGCAGGAAATAGCCGAAGTCGCGCGCGTAACCGTGCTGCGTCACAAGTTCGACCCAGCTTTGTGGCGGCACGAGCACCGCGACGCCAAACGCCAGCGGTACCAGTAATCGGTTCGCGCGGCTGGTCATGAACCGCGCCACGCCGCCCGACTTGGCGAACAGCGCGCGGCTGGCATAGCCCGACACCACGAACAGCAAGGTCAGTCGCCACGGATTGGTGATCAGCATCGCCACCGACAATCCGTCGACCGGCTGCGCGGTCTTCACATGGAAGCCCCACGGCGTGAACACCATCGCGGTGTGGTAGAGGATCAGGACGGCGAACGCACCGATGCGCAGCCAATCCATGCCGTAGTGCCGTTCCATCGCCGCGCCATGTAATGGCTGACGGCGCGATGGCTACCCACCGCGCCGCCAGCCGTGTTTATTTAGGCCATAACGGTGTCAGGCCACGTCGGGTTGCGCGCGGATGTTATCAAGTGGCGCAACCGGGGTTGGCGCCGTCCGCCGCTTGAGCCCGATCAGCGGCCGCAGCCAGTTCACTTTGCGCCCATTCAGATAGAAGCCCCAGCACGCCGCCACCGTTGCCGACACGAGGATAAGGAATTCGGCAAGCGCCCCGAGATCGAGCGGCTTGATCCAGAATTCGACCAGCACGATCGCGGTCTGATGGATGATGTAGAAGGGAAATGTCGCTTCGGCGAGCGTCGCACGCCAGCGATGGTCGCGGTTCCAAAACCGTTCCGCAATGCCGATCAGCGCGGCGATCGCGACCCAGACGTCGATCTCGCGGACGATCTGAAAAACCCGCGTCACATCGTGGTCGGGAAAGCTGAAGTCGGGATAAGCGAGCAGCAGTCCGGCGATAATTGCATAACTGCCGATCGCGAGCGCCGCCGACAGCTTCCAGTATCCGGCCAGCCCTCTCATCGCCGCGCGCGCGCCGGCGAGGCCGAAGCCGAACAGGAAAGCGGGGAAATATTGCAGATGCGCGAGCGCGTCACCGAAAAGGTCGTGCGTGTCGTCCTTGCGGTGGAACAGCCAGTATTGGGTGACCATCAGGAATGCGACCGGCACCCACAGTGCGCGGCTGCCGCCGAACAATTTGTCGAACGCGGGCTGGAGCTTGCCCGATCCGGGGACGAGCATCAGCAACGCGAGCGCCAGCGTGTAGACCCACAGATAGACGACGAACCACAGATGGTTCCAAGTCGGCATGACGATGCCGAACAAGGTGCCGAAACGGAAATAATCGTGCGTGAAGAACCACGCGAAGCCATGCGCATAGCCGTGCTTGCCGACGACCTCGACCCAGGTTTGCGGCGGGACGATCACCGCCATGCCGAACAGCAGCGGGATCAACAGCCGCGCATTGCGGTTCTTCAGGAAACCGCCGATCCCGCTCGATTTCGCGAACAAAGCGCGGCTCGCATAGCCCGACACAACGAATAGCAAGGTCAGCCGCCACGGATTGGTCAGCAGCATCGGGATTTCGACCCAGTCCATCGGCTGCGCGGTCTTGATGTGGAAACCCCATGGCACGAAGACCATGCCGATATGATAGAGGATGAGCAGCGCGAAGGCGCCGATCCTCAGCCAGTCCATGCCGTAATGCCGTTCCATCTTTGCCTCCGTCGTTCGGGATGAGCGGATGGCTAGCGGCGCGGCGTGCGGCCCGGTATCGGAGAGGGGCAAAAGGCGGCTTCACGGGGACGATGGCAAACGATAGCGGGACGAGCGGCGGGTGGCGCGGGATGAACGGGACGCAGCGCAAGCTTGCGCTCGGGCTGGGGGCCGTATTTCTGCTGATCGTCGCGGTGATCATGTTCGCCAACGCCGAATCGTCGATCAGCGAAAGGGCGGCGAACGGCCAGCAAATCCGCGGCGACCTGATCTGGTCGTGGGAATGGACCAGCATGATCGCGTGGTTCACGATCTATCCGGCCATTTGGCTTGCAGTGAAATGGATCCGGCCGCCGCGTTTCCCGTGGATATTGGTCGGGCTGGCCTCGGTAGTTGGTTGCGTGATCGCGTCGGGCTGGCACGTGCTGTTGATGGTCGGGCTGCGGCATATGTATTACAACGCCACCGGCGCGGGCCCGTACAATTTCTTCGACGGGCTCGACAACAAACCGCTGTACGAATTTCGCAAGGACATCGGCTCGTATCTGCAATTCGTCGGACTGTTCGCGATCGCGCAATGGCTGATCGACAGGGCCGCGACACCACCGGCCGACGCGCCGATGATGCTTGCAGTCAATGACGGCGCGGTCACGCACATGCTGCCGGTCGAGGAGATCGAATCGATCGCGTCGGCGGGCAATTATGTCGAGATAAGCTGGCAGGGCAGGACGTTGCTCCACCGCGCGACGTTGGCGGCTGTCGAAGCGGAACTGGGCGGCGCCTTCCTGCGGATCCATCGCGGACGCCTCGTGCGTCGCACGGCGATCCGGCGGATCGAAACCGACAAATCGGGCGACTTCACCGTCGCGCTGGCGTCAGGCGCGACCTTGCGCGGTAGCCGGCGTTACCGCCCGGCGGACTAACGGCCGGGCGAGGCCGATCAATGGGCGCAGCCATGCGGCTTCGCGTCCAACCAGATAGAAGGCGATCGAAAACCCGAACGTACCGGCGAGCAGCAGCGCGAATTCGGCGAGCGGAGTGAGACCCCAGGGCAGCGTCAACCACGCCAGCACGACGATCGCGGGATGGTGCGCGATGTAGAGCGGGAACACCGCCTCTGCGAGCGTCGCTCGCCAGCGGTGGTCGCGGTTGAGGTGGCGCTCGGCGAGGTGGAACAGGATCAGGATCATGCTCCACGCCATGGCGATGCGCGAGACACGATCCAGCGCCATAACGCCGTGCGGTGGCATGTGGTGCTCCGCATAGGCGAGCTCGACCCAGATCACGACCAGCCCCGATGCGAAGACCAGCGCGATGGCGACGCGCTGCGCTCGTGCGATTGCCGGCCACAGCGCGCTTCGGCCACCGAGCGCGAAGCCGAACAGGAAGATCGGGAAGTACAGCAGATGCGCGTTCCAGTCGGTGAACAGGCCTTGCTTTTCCGGGATGACGAACATCACCGCGAGCTTGGCGAGCGCCAGAGCGGCGATCGGCGCCCAGACGAGCCGCGCGCCCTTCGCCAGCCAGTCGCCGGCCAGCGTCGTCCGCTCCGCGCTCCAGCCGCGCATCGCCAGCAATCCGGCGAGCGCCATCGTATAGGCCCATAGATAGACGATGAACCACAAATGCTCCCAGCTCGGGAATGGCGGCCCATAGGTCGGGGCGAGGCTCCAATAGTCGCGTAGCCAGTAATGGATCAGCCCATCGGGATAGCCGGCGATCTTCGCGCGCACCCACGTCTCGACCGGGATCAGCGCGACCATCGCGAACGCCCAGGGGATCAGCAGCCGCCGGTTGCGCGACGCGACGAACGCGCCGGGCTCACCCGATTTGTCCAACAGCTTACGGCTCGCATAGCCCGACACCGCGAACAGCAGCGGCAATCGCCACGGCGTGAGGATCGCCAGCGGCACGATCAATTGCGGATAAGTGACAGGCGACTTGATCACCCAGTCCCAGGTCGAGAAGACCATCGCCACGTGATACACAATCAGCAAGCCGAACGCGCCGATGCGGAGCCAGTCGAGCCCGTAATGGCGGGTGCGGGGAGGGGATAAGTCGGTCATCGGCTTGATCGGGATCAATAGGCGCATCGGCTGACCAAATGATTGACGCGCGCTCGCCTTGGCGCGGTGCCGCTTCGGGCGTATAGGCGTCGCCCATGTCCTTACGTCCCTGGCGCGACATCACGCGCCGTCAGAGCCGCCAGATCATGGTCGGCACCGTCCCCGTCGGCGGCGATGCGCCCGTCACCGTCCAGACGATGACCAACACGCCGACCAGCGATCCGCGCGCGACGATCGACCAGATCCGCCGCTGCGAGGAGGCCGGGGTCGATATCATCCGCGTGTCGTGCCCCGACACCGACAGCACCGCGGCACTCGGCCAGATCGTCCGTGCGAGCCGCGTGCCGATCGTCGCCGACATCCATTTCCATTACAAGCGCGCACTCGAGGCGGCTGATGCAGGCGCGGCGTGCCTGCGGATCAATCCGGGCAATATCGGATCGGCCGAGCGTGTGAACGAAGTGGTCAACGCGGCCAAGGCGAATGGCTGTTCGATCCGCATCGGGGTCAATGCCGGCAGCTTGGAAAAGGACCTGCTCGAAAAATATGGCGAGCCGTGCCCCGAAGCGCTGGTCGAAAGCGCGCTCGATCACATCAAGCTGCTCCAGGATCGCGACTTCCACGAATTCAAGGTTGCGGTGAAGGCGAGCGACCTGTTCCTCGCGGTCGCCGCGTATCAGCAACTCGCCGAAGTCGTCGATTGCCCGCTGCATCTCGGCATCACCGAAGCGGGCGGGTTCGTCGGCGGGACGGTCAAGTCGTCGATCGGGATCGGCTCGCTGCTGTGGTACGGCATCGGCGACACGATCCGCGTCTCGCTGTCGGCCGAGCCAGAGGAGGAAGTCCGCGTCGGGTTCGAGATTCTCAAGGCGCTCGGCGTCCGCAACCGCGGCGTGCGCGTCGTGTCGTGCCCGAGTTGCGCGCGGCAGGGGTTCGACGTCATCCGCACGGTGCAGGCGCTCGAAGAACGGCTCCAGCACATCCGCACGCCGATGTCGCTCTCCGTCCTCGGCTGCGTCGTCAATGGGCCGGGCGAGGCGCGCGAGACCGATATCGGCATCACCGGCGGCGGCAACGGCAAGCACATGGTCTATCTGTCGGGCGTCACCGACCACCACGTCCAGGACGCCGACATGATCGAGCATATCGTCAAGCTGGTCGAGGCGAAGGCGGCGGAGATCGAGGCGAGCGAGCAGGCGCAAGCGGCGTGAAAGCGCTCGCGCTAATGCTCGCCGTGCCCGCGCTGATTGCCGCGGCGCCCAACCCCGAAGCCAAGCCGTTCGGGCATCCCGACCGCGCGCAGCGCGATGTTGCCGCGGCGATGGCGCGCGCCTCGGCCAACGGGCATCGCATCATCCTCGTGTTCGGCGCGAACTGGTGCCACGACAGCCGCACGCTTGCCGGCTGGTTCGCGACGCCGCGCTTCCGCGAGATGCTGGCCGGCAAGTATGAGATCGTGTGGATCGACGTGGGTCAAAAGGACAAGAACCTCGACCTCGCGCGGCGGTTCGGGCTCAACGGAATCATGGGCACGCCGACCGTGCTGATCGTCGATGCTGGCAGCAAGCCGTCGAACCTCGCCGACGCGCCGGGATGGCGCAACGCATCGACCCGCACGGGCGACGCGATCTTCGCCTATTTCGCCAAGCGGTAACCGCGGCGTTAATCATGCCGATAAAGCGGACCGCAAGCGGCGGCGGCTAAGGCCCTCCCATGAAATTCGCTTTCCTCGCCGTCACGATGATGGGCATCCTCGTCGGCCTGCTGCTGCCGGGCGCCAAGCCCAAGGCCGCGCCGCCGCCTGCGCTTGCCGCGGTCGCGACCGCCGACCAGCCGCGCGAGACCGTGCTCGAACGCGAGGATAACGGCCACTTTTTCACCGTCGCCGACGTCAACGGCGAGCCGATCAAGTTCGTCGTCGATACCGGCGCGACCACCGTCGCCTTGACCCAGGACGATGCTCGCCGCGCCGGCGTCAAGTTCGATCCCGGCCAGTTCGAAGTCGTCGGCAGCGGCGCGTCGGGCGCGGTGCGCGGGCAGGAAGTGTTGCTCGACGACGTCGTGCTGGACGGAAAGCGCGTCAGCGGGATTCACGCACTGGTGCTCGACGGGCTGGGCATCTCGCTGCTCGGCCAGAACTATCTCAGCCACGTCGATATATCGATCGTCGGCGACAAGATGACCCTCAAATAATCCACGCGTCTTCCTTGTGACGTCATAAGGAGGAGTGCTGGTGACGTAACGACCCCGGCCCGCTATCGGCCGGGCATGACCCGCCACGCACCTTCCCAAGCTCTGGTCTTCGCAGTCGCGGTTGCGGGAATCGCGATCTTCTCGTCGATGGACGCGGTGATGAAGGGGCTGACGCTCCAGATCGGGGCGTTCACGACCTTGTTCTGGCGGACGCTCGCGGGGATCCTGTTCACCGGGCTGATCTACCTGCCGACGCGCAAGAACTGGCCGACGCGGGACGTGATGCGCGTCCATCTGATCCGCGGTTGCGTGTCGGCGGTAATGGCGGTGACCTTCTTCTGGGGGCTGGCAAAAATCCCGATGGCGCAGGCCATCGCGCTCGCCTTCATCGCGCCGCTCCTGGCGTTGTTCGGCGCGGCGTTCGTGCTCAAGGAACGCATTCCGCCGCGCGCCATTATCGCCTCGTTGATCGCTTTTGGGGGCGTCGGGGTGATCATGCTCGGCCAGGCGAGCGCGGCGCCCAACCACGAGCGCTTCGTCGGCACCGTCGCCGTCTTGCTCTCCGCGGTCTGCTACGCCTACAACATCGTGCTGATGCGCCAGCAGGCGATGGTCGCGGGGCCGAGCGAGGTCGCGTTCTTCCAGAGCGTGATCGTCGGGGCGATCTTCGCTTGCTTCGCGCCGTTTTTCGCCGCGGTGCCCGACCTTCAGCATGCCCCGGCGATCGTGCTCGCCGCGGCTTTGGCGACGGTATCGCTGCTGATCCTCGCCTGGGCCTATGCGCGCGGCGAGGCGAACTATCTCGCGCCGACCGAATACACCGGGTTCATCTGGGCGGCGCTGTGGGGCTGGGTGGTGTTCCACGAGCCGGTCGCGCCCTATACGCTGGCGGGGGCCGTGATGATCATCGCCGGCTGCCTGGTCGCCGCGCGCAAGCGCAACATCGAGAACGTGGAGGCTGCGTTTTGACGCTGACGATCCGTCCCGCCACGCCCGTCGATGCCGTGTTGATCCTGCGATTGGTCAAGGAACTCGCCGCGTTCGAGCGCGAGCCCGATGCTGTGGTCGCAACCGAGGCCGGACTGACTTATGCCTTGTTCGAGGAGCGATCGGCTGAGGCAGTGATCGCCGAGCAGGACGGCATCGCGGTCGGCTTCGCGCTGTTCTTCCACAATTTCTCGACCTGGACCGGACGCAAGGGACTGTATCTCGAGGATCTTTACGTTACCCCTGATGCGCGCGGGTCGGGCGTGGGCACCGCGTTGCTCAGGCACCTCGCGGAACTGGCGCTCGACCGCGATTGCGCGCGGTTCGAATGGGCGGTGCTCGACTGGAACACGCCGGCGATCGATTTCTACACCGCGATGGGCGCCGCCAGGATGGACGAATGGACCGTGCGGCGGGTGAGTGGCGACGCGCTGGTCACGCTAGCGGGGCGCGGCTAATGGCGGCGGACCAGGGGCTGATCGACTGGGTAAGCGAGGCGATGGAGCCGGTCGGGCCGGTCACCAAGCGCGCGATGATGGGCGGCGCGACGCTCTATTGCGGTGGCACGATCTTCGCGATCGTCAGCCATGACGGCGTGCTGTGGTTCAAGGCCGACGCCGAGAGCGACGCGGTGTGGGACGCGGCGGGCTGCGGGCGCTTCACCTATGAGATGGGCGATCGGATCGGGTCGATGAACTATCGCCGCGCGCCCGACGACGTATACGACGACCCCGACGAACTGCGCCGCTGGGGGCTGCTCGGGCTGGAAGCGGAGCGGCGGGCACCGGTGAAGAAACCGAAAGCGAAGCGCGCAACGGTTAAGCAGCGCTAGTCGTTCCCCACCGACCGACGAATAGTGATGGTTTGACCGCGGCGACGATCGCCGTCGCCAGCAGCGCGAACCAGGCGATCGTGAAGGCCTGCATCATGACCGGCCCAGGCAATTCGCCGAAGCCATAGATCGCCGCCATGCCGCCGATCCACACGATGGCCCCGAGCAGCAGCGGCATCAGTCCGCCGAGGCGGACGATGGCGAGGCCGATCAGCGCCGTCGCCAGCGCGAGCAGGCCGAACTTGATGCGGACCGCCCAATAGAGCTGGTCGAGTTGCACCTGCGTTCCCGGCAGCGCCTTCATGATGCCGCCCATCACCAGCCCCTCGACCTCATCGCTCAGCGCGGCGACGACGAGCATCGCGACGATCGCCATGCGCAACTGCCCGCGGCTCGCGGCGATCGCGGCGAGGATCAGGAACGCGCTATAGGAGGGGATGAAACCCAATGCGTCGAGCCACAGCCCGGTCCATTGCGCGCCGACCAGGGTCGACCGGCACGGCTCCACGCCGAACAGCGCCGCGATGTCAGCGGGCGTGCGCGCCAGTTCGAACCCGATGATCGGGCTCAACCCGCCCGACACCGGTCCGCACGCGATCAGGCCCGGGATGCGGCCGAAGCTCCACGAGATGACGAACGCGATCAGTCCCGCCAGCACGCACAACCGCCAGGCGGTGCGCGACGTCATGCGTCCTTGGCGACCTTCGCGCGGTCGATCGACTCTACCACGATCTGCCGTGCTTCGGCGGCGTCGCCCCAGCTGCCGACGCGGACCCACTTTTCGGGTTCAAGGTCCTTATAGTGGGTGAAGAAATGCTCGATTTGCTGGAGCACGATCGAGGGCAGATCCTGCCGTTCGCCGACGTCCGAATAATAAGGGAAGGTAGTGTCGACGGGCACACAGATGATCTTCTCGTCGCCGCCGGCCTCGTCCTCGAGCTTGAGCACGCCGATCGGGCGCGCGCGCACCACGCAGCCGGCGATGAACGGCGAGCGCGAAATCACCAGAGCATCAAGCGGGTCGCCGTCCAATGACAACGTATGCGGGATAAAACCGTAATTGGCCGGGTAGCGCATCGGCGTGTGGAGGATGCGGTCGACGAACAGCGCGCCCGATTTCTTGTCGAACTCATATTTCACCGGCTCGCCGCCGGTCGGCACTTCGATGATGACGTTGAGGCTCTCGGGAGGATTCTTCCCAACGGGAATCATGTCGATGTTCATTCGTCTTCCTCAAAGGATGGTGCGACATCCCCTCCCGGCCGCCCCGTCAGCGCGGGGTCAGCAGCCGATCCAGCCCGGTTTCCCCCGTGCCGGTCTTGACGAAGTGCGGATAGCGCAGCCCCCCGTGATAGTCGATGCTGACGCTGCGCACTTCCTCGCCCATCTTCACGAGCAGCACGATCGGCGTCTTCGAATCCTTGGCGTCGGTGACCGCTGCGCGCAGACGGTCGTCCGTGTAGGCAAGGCCGTTGACCGCGACGATCGTGTCGCCGAGCGTCAGCCCGGCGGTGTAAGCCGGGCTGCCCCAGCGCACCGAGCCCAGGCTCGCGTCGCTGCCCACGGTCAGGCCGAGCGAATAGGTCAGATCGGTGAACTTGCGGGCGCGTTCGTTCTGCTTGCCGGTCGGTGTCTGCTGGTCGGTGTAGACCAATTTGTAGCCGTTGCGCTCGAACCCGCCGAGCGGCGCCGGCTGGCCGGTTTCGGTCAGGCGCTTGGTCAGGAAACCGCGCCAGTCATAGGGCTGGATCCCGTTGAGGGTCTTGACGACGTCGTCGAACGTATAGGTCACCTCGCCCCAGTCGCCATCGTTGATGCCGAAGAATGCCTTCGCGAAATCGTCGATCGACCTGGTGCCCTTCGACTGCTCGCGGAGGATCGAATCGACTTCCATCCAGACCAGCAGGCCCTCGTTGTAATATTCCTCGCCGCGCTGATAGTCGGCCCACGCCACCGGCTTGCGGTTCGAGATGATCGGGCCGTTGGTGGTGTCGATCAGCGCGCGCCAGTTGCGCCCCGGCATATTGTCGAGGTTCGCGGCGATCGCGGCATATTGATCGAGCGTGTCCTGCTTGCTGACGAGGTTGGCGCGCGCCTGGATGACGTAGCCCCAGAATTGCGTCTGGCCCTCATAGACCCACAGCAGGCTGTCGCGCATCGGATAGCGGTAATCAGGGGTCCACAGGTCCGCACCGCGGCGAAATTTGCCGTCCCAGCTGTGCGTGTATTCGTGCGGGAAGACGTTGCGCGAATTCACGTTCATCGCCCAGTCGCTGAAATAGCCCATCCGAACGCCGATTTCGGTCGAACGGTGATGCTCGAGCCCGATTCCGCCCAACTCGTTCGATACCGAAACGAGGAACTCGTAATGGTCGTAATGCTGCGTGCCGAACAGCTTCACTTCCTGGTCGACCATCCGTTTGTGCGCGTCGATCATTTCGGGCGTCGCGGCGTCGAGTTCCTTCTGGTTGTCGGCAAAGACGTTCATGTTGACGCGCGGGCTCAACGCCCATTTCTTGTAATAGCGCCCGGCGACGATCGGGCTGTCGATCAGGATTTCGTAGTTGGTCGGCTCGTACGTGTAGGTCGATCCCACGACCTTGGCGTTGAGCGCCGATGCCGCCGACCAGCCGTCGGGATATTTCACCGTCAGCTTGACCGGGATCTGCCGCACGAAATAGCCGGCCGGGTAGAGACTGGCGACGATCGTCTGCAGGCTCATCATGTTGGGCGTGACCATGATGCGGCCCTGATCGCCCTTGGTCGCGGTGGCGTATTGGAAGCGCACCTCGATCGACTTCACCCCCTTGGGGATGTCGAGATGGAAGGCGTAGACGTCGACCGGATCGCGCGTCCACGCGATCGGCTTGCCGCCGCCGGTCACGGTCAGCCCGATCACCTTCTCGATCTCGTTGCGCGGGGTGTGGCCGCCCGGCACCCATTTGGGGAACAGGATGACGAAGTCGCCGCTCTTGGCGACGGGGATCGTCTGGCGGATCGCGAAGATGCCGCGCCGCACGTCGGTCGCGTCGATGTCGATCGTCATCGTGCCCGGATAGGGGACATCCGCGGCGGCCGAGATGGTATCGACGACCGGCACAGGTTGCGGCTTCGAATTGTTGGCCTGGGCAAAAGCGGCGGTGGCGGTTGCGGCGAGAAGAAACGCGAGCGCAGTGCGACGGATCATCGGGGATGGGCCTTCCTGTTCGGTCAGGTCCGCTGTCGTAAGGCAGTGTTACACCGGCTTCAACCACCCCCGATCGAATTGATCGTGAACGCCAGCACACCCAGATTGAACACGAACGCCGCCAGGCAATGTCCAGTAACGATTCGGCGGATTCGGCGACTGGTGATGTCGACGTCGCTGGTCTGGAACGTCATGCCGAGCGTGAAGCTGAAATAGACGAAGTCCCAATAATCGGGGTTGCCGCAATCGGGAAAATCGATCCCCCCCAGGTCCTCGCCGCCGTTCTGCCCATAGAACATGTGCGCGTAGTGCAGTGCATAGATCGTGTTCGAGAAGATCCAGGCGAGCGCGAGCGACACCAGCACCAGCGCGATCGCCCAGGGCGACGCCTTCTCCATTTTCTCGGTCACCACCGCGACCATGATGACGATCGACGTCACGACCGTCAGTATCAGCAGGCCGCCGCGGTTGGCATCGTTCGCCGCCGCCGCCTGACGCATCTGGTCTGCTTCGCCGGCGCGCAGCACCCAAGTGATGGAAATGAGGAAGACGGCGGCGGCAATGTCGAATGCGATCATCGCCCCCCGCGCCCAGCCTTGCGCCGGGATCGCGACGATCAAGCCGACGATGAAGATCACTGCAAAGGCGATGAAGCGCGGTGGGGCGATCCGCTTGCCCAGGTTCATGGCCATGACGAAACGCTAGCGCGTCGCCGGTCTGTCTACTAGAGAGCGCCGCCAATATGGCGCGCATCGAAACCCCCAAGCGA
>JBDSWC010000086.1:0-9374 GCA_039926845.1 Sphingomonas sp.
CGAAGGCGGGGGTCCAGGGTCACGAGCGGAGCGCTAAGCGGCTCTGGACCCCCGCCTTCGCGGGGGAACGGAAGATGCAGGCATGACCTCCTGGTTCACCTATCTCGGCTTGGACTACGGCTGGGCGTGGTTCATCGCGACGATCATCGACATTCTCGTCATCGCGCTGCCGCTCATGCTCGCAGTGGCGATGATCATCTACGCCGACCGCAAGATCTGGGCGGCGATGGCGCTCCGCCGCGGGCCGAACGTGGTCGGGCCGTTCGGGCTACTCCAGTCGTTCGCCGACGGGCTCAAGGTCTTCCTGCAGGAAACGATCATCCCCTCGGCCGCGAACAAGGGCCTGTTCCTGATCGCGCCGATCATCACCTTCACCGTCGCGTTGATCGTGTGGGCGGTGGTGCCGTTCCAGGCGGGCGTAGTGCTGGCGAACATCAACGTCGGGCTGCTCTACGTGCTCGCGGCGTCGAGCCTCGGCGTTTACGGCATCATCATCGCCGGCTGGGCGTCGAACTCCAAATATCCGTTCTATTCGGCGTTGCGCGCGGCGGCGCAAATGGTCAGCTACGAAGTGTCGATCGGCTTCGTGCTGATCTCGGTCGTGCTCTGGGCGGGCAGCTTCAACCTGTCGACCATCGTCGAGGCGCAGCGCGGCTATGCCTGGGGCTGGGTCAACGGCAATTTCATCAACCCGTTGCTGTTCCCGATGGCGGTGGTGTTCTTCATCTCCAGCCTTGCCGAGACGCAGCGCGCCCCATTCGACCTGACCGAAGCGGAGAGCGAGCTCGTCGCGGGTTACCAGACCGAATATTCGTCGATGAGCTTCGCGCTCTACTGGCTCGGCGAGTATGCCAACGTTATCCTGATGTGCGCGCTCAACACCATTCTGTTCTGGGGCGGTTATCTCCCGCCGCTCAACGTCGGGTGGATGTATGCGGTGCCGGGGATCATCTGGCTGTTCGCCAAGATCCTGTTCTTCTTCTTCCTGTTCAGTTGGGTGAAGGCAACCGTCCCGCGCTATCGCTACGACCAGCTGATGCGGCTGGGCTGGAAGATATTCCTGCCGCTGTCGCTGATCTTCGTGTTCCTGGTGTCGGGGTTCCTGATGCTGACCCGGGTGCCGTGTCCCGGTTCGATCCCGGAGAATACGACGGTTTACGCGCCTAAGGGCACATTCAATTGCCTACCCATGGACACCAGCATCGAGAACGCAAAATGAGCGTCGGCCAGATCATCAAGTCGTTCACGCTATGGGAGTTCATCAAGGCGCACGCGCTGACCTTGCGCTATTTCTTCAAGCCCAAGGCGACGATCAACTATCCGTTCGAGAAGAACCCGATCTCGCCCCGGTTCCGCGGCGAGCATGCGTTGCGTCGCTATCCCAACGGCGAGGAACGCTGCATCGCGTGCAAATTGTGCGAGGCGATCTGTCCGGCGCTGGCGATCACGATCGAGGCCGAGCCGCGCGACGACGGCAGCCGGCGAACGACGCGCTACGACATCGACATGACCAAGTGCATTTATTGCGGTCTCTGCCAGGAAGCGTGCCCGGTCGATGCCATCGTCGAGGGGCCGAACTTCGAATTTTCGACCGAAACGCGCGAGGAATTGATCTACGACAAGGCGAAACTGCTCGATAACGGCGACCGCTGGGAACGCGCGATCGCCGCGAACCTTGCCGCCGATGCACCCTACCGTTAATCGCGCTCCAACTTCCCGGGGACCCCTGATTCCGTGATCCAGGCAATCGCCTTCTACCTGTTCGGTCTCGTCATGCTCGCCAGCGGCGGGATGACGATCACCGCGCGCAATCCGGTGCATTCGGTGCTGTGGCTGATCCTCGCATTCTTCAACGCGGCGGGGCTGATGCTGCTGTGCGGGGCGGAGTTCATCGCGATGCTGCTGGTGATCGTGTACGTCGGCGCGGTCGCGGTGCTGTTCCTGTTCGTCGTGATGATGCTCGACGTCGATTTCGCGACGATGCGCGCCGGGTTCGCGCGCTATGCGCTCATCGGGCTGGCGTTTGCCGCCGTGCTCGCGGCGGAGGCGGTCGTCGCGATCCTCGGTTGGTCGGCCGGTGGGCTAAAGCTCGACCAGCGGATCGCGCCGACACCCGACAAGACGCCCAATATCGAGGCGATCGGGAACCTGCTCTATTCGCATTATCTCTACGTGTTCGAAGGCGCAGGCCTGGTCCTGCTCGTCGCAATGATCGGCGCGATCGTACTGACGCACCGCGCACGTGGCGGGGTGAAAGGCCAGAACATCAATCGCCAGGTGTCGCGCCGCCCGCAGGACGCGACGCGCAACATGCAGCCGCCCGTAGGGCAGGGGGTGGAGCTGTGATCGGCCTGACGCACTATCTGGTGTTCGCCGCCATCCTGTTCGGGATGGGTGTGCTTGGCATGATCGCCAACCGCAAGAATCTCATCATCATGCTGATGTCGATCGAGCTGATCCTGCTCGCGGTGAACCTGAATTTCGTCGCCTTCTCGGCGTATCTCCACGATCTCGTAGGGCAAGTGTTCGCGATGTTCGTGCTGACCGTCGCCGCGGGCGAGGCGGCGATCGGGCTGGCCATCCTGGTGATCTATTTCCGCGGCCGGGGGACGATTTCGGTCGACGATCCCAGCCGGATGAAGGGGTGAGCGCGTGATCCAGCTCATCGTCTTCCTGCCGCTTCTCGCGGCCATCGTTGCTGGCCTCGGCAATCGCGCGATCGGCAATGTGCCGGCCAAGGCCATCACAACCGGCGCGCTGTTCATTTCGTGCGCGCTCAGCTGGCCGGTCTTCATCCATTATCTCGGCGGCGCCGACGCGACCGTCGCGCCGGTGTTCGAATGGATGAAGTCGGGCGACCTCGATGTCGCCTGGGCGCTCCGCGTCGACAGCCTGACCGCGGTGATGCTGGTGGTGATCACCAGCGTCTCGGCGCTCGTCCACCTCTATAGCTGGGGCTATATGGACGAGGACCCCGATCAGCCGCGGTTCTTTGCCTATCTGTCGCTGTTCACCTTCGCGATGCTGATGCTGGTGACCGCGAACAATCTGGTCCAGATGTTCTTCGGCTGGGAAGGCGTCGGCCTCGCGAGTTATCTGCTGATCGGCTTCTGGTTCAAGAAACCGAGCGCCAACGCCGCCGCGATCAAGGCGTTCGTCGTCAACCGCGTCGGCGATCTCGGCTTCATGCTCGGCATTTTCGGGACGTTCCTGGTGTTCGGCACCGTCTCGATCCCGGAAATCCTCGCCGCCGCGCCCAGCATGGCCGGGTCGACGTTCGGCTTCCTTGGCCATCGCTTCGACACGATGACGGTGCTGTGCCTGTGCCTGTTCGTCGGCGCGATGGGCAAGTCGGCGCAGCTCGGCCTGCACACCTGGCTGCCCGACGCGATGGAGGGGCCTACGCCGGTGTCGGCGCTGATCCATGCCGCGACGATGGTCACGGCCGGCGTTTTCATGGTGTGCCGCCTGTCGCCGATGTTCGAGCAGAGCGAGGTCGCGCTGACCTTCGTCGTCACCATCGGCGCCGCGACTTGCATCTTCGCCGCCACGATTGGCACGTGCCAGAACGACATCAAGCGCGTGATCGCCTATTCGACCTGCTCGCAGCTCGGCTACATGTTCTTCGCGGCGGGCAGCGGGGCGTACGGCGCGGCAATGTTCCACCTGTTCACGCACGCTTTCTTCAAGGCGCTGCTGTTCCTGGGCGCCGGCTCGGTGATCCACGCGATGCACCACGAGCAGGACATGCGGTTCTACGGCGGCTTGCGAAAGCAGATCCCCATCACCTTCTGGGTCATGTTGCTCGGCACGCTGGCGATCACCGGGGTCGGCATTCCCGGCGTGTTCGGTCTGCCGCCGATCGGTTTCGCCGGTTTCCACTCGAAGGACGGAATTCTAGAGCTCGCCTATGCCTCGGGACGCGGCACCGGCGCGTTCTGGGTCGGCGTGCTCGCCGCGCTTCTGACCAGCTTCTATTCGTGGCGGCTGATGTTCCTGACCTTTTGGGGCAAGCCGCGCTGGGCACTGTCCGAGCATATCCAGCATGCGCTTCACGATCACGGCCACCATCATGACGATCCGGCGGCGGAAGATGCCGGGCACGGCCATCACGCCGATGAACCCGACGCACACGAACTGCCGGGCGGCACCGGCGGCTATCATCCGCACGAAAGCCCGTGGTCGATGCTGGTACCGCTGATCCTGCTGGCGACCGGCGCGGTGTTGGCGGGCTTCGTGTTCCACGGCTGGTTCATCGAGCCGGAGGCGGGCGAGCGCTACTGGCGCGGCGCGATCGCATTCAACGAGCACCTCTATCACGCCGCGCACGAGGTGCCGGTCTGGGTCAAGCTGTCGGCGACGATCGTGATGCTGCTCGGCCTGTGGGGCGCCTGGCTCGCCTATATCCGTAAGCCCGACATCCCCGCGCGCTTCACCGCGACGTTCGACGGAATCTACCGCTTCGTGTTCAACAAATGGTATTTCGACGAGCTCTACAATTTGCTGTTCGTCCGCCCCGCCTTCGCATTCGGCCGGCTGTTCTGGAAAGCGGGCGATGAGGGCGTTATCGATCGCTTCGGCCCGAACGGCTCGGCCTGGGTCGTCGCATTGGGCAGCCGCGTCGCTGGCCGCCTGCAAACCGGATATGTCTATACCTATGCCTTCGTCATGCTGATCGGCCTGACCGCCGCCGTTACCTGGGCGATCAGCCGGTGAGTAGGAATGTGACTCTTCTTTCTTCCGTTCGTTGCGAGCGTAGTCGAGAACCGGCCAAACTGGACGTCGCCACCGTGTCTCGACTTCGCTCGACACGAACGGGGAAGGGGGACGTTCGATGAGCGCTTTCCCCATCCTTTCTGTAATGCTGGCCGTGCCGGCGATCGCGGCGGTCGCGTGCCTGTTCGTCAGCGCCACCAACGCGCGCTGGCTGGCGCTCGCGGCGACGCTCGCCGACCTCGCGCTCGGCGTTGTGCTGTGGAGCCAGTTCCAGATCGGCGGCCCGCAATGGCAATTCGTCGAAAATCTGCCGCTGTTCGGCACCTTCAACTGGTCGCTCGGCATCGACGGCTTCGCGTTGCTGCTGATCGCGCTGTCGGTGTTCCTGATGCCGATCTGCATCGGCGCGAGCTGGACCTCGATCGAAAAGCGCGTGCCCGAATATATGGCGGCATTCCTGCTGACCGAAGTGCTGATGATCGGCACCTTCGCCGCACAGGATCTGTTCCTGTTCTACATTTTCTTCGAAGGCGGCCTGATCCCGATGTTCCTGATCATTGGCATCTGGGGCGGCGCGAACCGCATCTACGCGAGCTATAAGTTCTTTCTCTACACCTTGCTCGGCTCGCTGCTGATGCTGGTCGCGATGCTGTGGATGGTGAACGAGGCTGGGACGACGTACATCCCGACGTTGCTCAACCACGATTTCCCGGTCCACGCGCAGACTTGGCTGTGGCTGGCGTTCTTCGCGTCGTTTGCGGTCAAGATGCCGATGTGGCCGGTCCACACCTGGCTGCCCGACGCGCACGTCCAGGCGCCGACCGCGGGGTCGGTGATCCTGGCCGGCGTATTGTTGAAGCTCGGCGGCTACGGCTTCCTGCGCTTTTCGGTGCCGATGTTTCCTGAGGCCTCGTCCTATTTCGTCTGGCTCGTGTTCGGCCTGTCGGCGGTCGCCGTGATCTACACCTCGCTGGTTGCGCTGGTGCAGTCCGACATGAAGAAGCTGATCGCCTATTCGTCGGTTGCGCATATGGCGATCGTGACGATCGGGCTGTTCTGCTTCAACCGCCAAGGGATCGAGGGCGGGATGATGGTGATGCTCGGCCACGGTCTGGTGTCTGCCGCATTGTTTCTGTGCGTCGGCGTGATCTACGACCGGCTGCACACGCGCGAGATCGACCGCTATGGCGGGCTGGCGATCAACATGCCGCGCTATGCGACGCTGTTCATGCTGTTCACGATGGCGTCGGTCGGTCTGCCCGGCACGAGCAACTTCGTCGGCGAGTTCCTGAGCCTGGCGGGCACGTACGAGGTGTCGACCACGATCACCTTGCTGTGCACGACCGGTATTATCCTGGGTGCGGCTTACATGCTCTATCTTTATCGCCGCGTCGTGTTCGGCGAGATCAAGTCCGATGACGTTCGCGCGATGACCGATCTCAACACCCGCGAACTATGGCTGCTCGCGCCGATCGCAGCAGCAGTATTGTGGATGGGCGTTTATCCCGAAAGCTTCCTCGCGCCGATGCGGACCGACGTGAAGATCCTGCTCGACCGGATCGACCGCGCCAAGCCGGCGGGCGATGCCGCGCCGACGCCGGGCAAGGTGGTCGCGATTCCCCCGCATCATGAGGGGGTGAAGTGATGGACTGGAACACCTCGCTCCAGGCGACGATGCCAGAACTCGTTCTGTCGATCGGCGCGCTCGCGCTGATGCTGGTCTCGGCTTGGGGAGGGCAAAAATCGACGCGTATGGTCAGCTGGACCGCGGTCGCGGTGCTGTTAGGCGCGGGGATTTCGCTCGCGGGCCCAGCCTCCTACGCTGGCGTCGTGTTCGACGGCCTCTACCGCGCCGATGCGTTCGCCGCCTTTGCCAAGGTGCTGATCTACATCGCCGCCGCCGTCTCGATCGTGATCGCGCCGCGCTTCTTCGCGCATGGTGACGGCGACAGCCTGCACCCCGAATATCCCGTGCTGATCCTGCTCGCGGTGGCGGGCATGGGGATGATGGCGTCGGCGGGCGACATGCTGACGCTCTATGTGGGGCTCGAACTCAACAGCCTGGCCGCCTATGTGCTCGCGAGCTTCATGCGTCGCGATCAGCGCTCGGCCGAGGCTGGCTTGAAATACTTCGTCCTTGGTGCGCTCGCCTCGGGTATCCTGCTCTACGGTATCTCGCTGGTCTACGGCTTCAGTGGCACGACGCTCTTCACCGGTATCGCAACCGCTTTTGGCGCGGGTAAGTCGCTAGGGCTGACGTTCGGCCTAGTGTTCGTGTTCGCCGGTCTCGCGTTCAAGATGTCGGCGGTGCCGTTCCACATGTGGACCCCCGACGTCTACGAAGGCGCGCCGACGCCGGTGACAACCTTTTTCGCATCGGCGCCCAAGGTTGCAGCGGTCGCGCTGGCCGTGCGCGTCGCGATCGAGGCGATGGGCCCGGCCGTCGCCGAGTGGCGCCAGATCGTGATCTTCGCCAGCCTCGCGTCGATCATCTTCGGTGCGGTGGCGGCGATCGGGCAGCGCAACGTCAAACGGCTGCTCGCTTATTCGTCGATCAACAATGTCGGTTTCATGCTGGTCGGTTTGGCGGCCGGGACCGCGGCGGGCGTCGCGTCGGTGCTGCTGTATCTCGCGATCTATATCGCGATGACGCTGGGCGGATTCCTGGTCGTGCTCCAGATGCGCGATGCGAACGGCGACCCGGTCGAGAGCATCGACAGTATGTCGGGAATGTCCGAGACGCGGCCGGGGCTCGCGGCGGCGATGGCGATCTTCATGTTCAGCCTCGCCGGCATCCCGCCGCTACTCGGCTTCTTCGCCAAGTTGGCGGTGTTCCAAGCAGCGGTGCAGGCTGGCCTGTATCCGCTGGCGGTGGTTGGCTTCGTCGCCTCGGTGATCGGTGCCTATTATTATCTGCGCATCATCAAGGTGATGTATTTCGATAGACCCGCGCCAGCGTTCCAACGTAGTGCCGGCACCGCGATTGAGTTCGCGATCATCACCGTGATGGCCGTGTTCATATCGCCGGTCGGCTGGTTCGCGTTGAAGCCGATCGGGCTTTGGTCTGCGGCGGCCGCGAAGGCGCTGTTCTGAGCCAGTGGATCCGCACGGTCGCCGAGACCGGATCGACCAATGCCGACATGATCGCGCTGGCCGCGAGCGGGCTGGAGGAAGGCGTCTGGCTCCGCGCCGACCGCCAGACCAGCGGGCGCGGGCGACAGGGCAGGGCGTGGGTGTCGCCAACTGGCAACCTGTACGTTTCGACACTGGTCCGCATCCGCCCGAGCGATCCGCCCGCCGCGACGCTCGCGCTAGTGGCCGCGGTGGCGATCGAGGAAGCGGTGGGGGCTTATCTTCCCGGCGCGGCGCGAATCAAATGGCCGAACGACCTGCTGATCGACGGCGCGAAATGGTCGGGCATCCTGCTCGAACGTGCCGGCGCGGCCGTCGTGATCGGCTTCGGCGCCAATATGGCGCACCACCCGACCGACACCGATCGCGTTGCGACCAGCCTGGCCGCGCACGGGATCGCGGTCGATCCCGCTGACTTCATCGAAACGCTAGCCGAAGCCTTCGCGCGCTGGGTCGAACGTTGGCGGGGCGAGGGGATCGATGTCGTCCGCCGCCGCTGGGTCGAACGCGCACATCCCGCCGGCACGCCGCTCACCGCGCGATTGCCCGACAGATCGACGATCGACGGCCTGTTCGACGGGCTCGATGCCGAGGGCGCGCTCATCCTTCGCTTGGCGGACGGCACGCGGCGTGTCATTCACGCCGGCGATGTCTTCCTGCTCTAGATCGAAAGGGGCCCAAAATGCTGCTCGCGATCGATGCCGGCAACACCAATGTCGTTTTTGCCTTGCTCGACGGGCGCGAGGTCAAGGGCCGCTGGCGGATCGCCACCGATCCGCGCCGCACCGCCGACGAATATGCGGTGTGGCTTAGCCAACTCCTCACTCTCGAAGGTTACGACCGCAGCGACGTGACCGGTGTGATCGTCTCGACCGTCGTCCCGCGTGCGACGCACAACCTTCAGGTGCTGGCGGAGAAGTATTTCAAGACCACCGCGCTGATCGCTGGGCAGAAGCCGGTCGAATACGGCATCGCGATCGACGTGCAGGAGCCGCAAAGCCTGGGTGCCGACCGCGCGGTCAATACGGTTGCCGCGCACGCGCTGCACGAAGGCGACTTGATCGTGATCGATTTCGGCACCGCGACGACGGTGGACTGGGTCGACTATCAAGGCGCCTACAAGGGCGGGATCATCGCGCCGGGGATCAATCTGTCGCTCGATGCGCTCGTTGCCGCCGCCGCGAAGCTGCCGCGCATCGCGATCGAGGCGCCCACCGACCCGACCGTGATCGGCCGCGATACCGTCAGTCAGATGCAAATCGGCATCTATTGGGGCTATATCGCGATGATCGAGGGGCTGGTCGCGCGGATGAAGGCGGAGGTCGGGCGTCCCGTTACCGTGGTCGCGACCGGAGGGTTGGCGGTTCTTTTCGAGAAGAACACCACCATATTCGATACTATCGAGCCCGACCTGACGATTCAGGGATTGGCGATGATGTGGGAACGCGCCCACGCAAATTGATGCGCCGCCCGGAATGGGCCGCGCCGTTTCGAAAGTGATTGAGTGACACCGAATAACGAACTGC
>JBDSWC010000087.1:0-4494 GCA_039926845.1 Sphingomonas sp.
ACCGCGGCGATGTTGAGAAAGTCGCGGCGGCGCGGATCGCTCACCAATTCGGGCGACTCACCCGGCGTTACAGCAGTATCGGTCGCCATTCAGCTAAGCCCTTGCACGTCTAAATCCGGTGGCGGAACGCTTGAGAACGGCTTGGGGAGCCGCGCCCGCCTGAACGCCCCCGTCCCCACGGAAGCTGCGCGCCTGATAGACACGGGGACATACCTTTGCCAACGGCTTTTTGATGCGGATAGCGCTCTACCAGCCTGACATTGCCGGGAACGTCGGCACCATCCTGCGGCTGGCGGCGTGCATGGGGGTCGGCGTCGACCTGATCGAGCCGATGGGGTTCGCATTCGGCGACCGTGCGATGGCGCGTGCCGGGATGGATTATGCGGGACAGGCGGAGGTCGTGCGCCATGCCGATTGGGAGGCGTTTGCGGCGCAACTGGTTGGGCGACTAGTGCTGCTAACGACCAAGGCGGCGGTGCGCCTTCCCGCTGCGCAATTCGAGCCGGAGGACGTATTGCTGTTCGGCAGCGAGGGCGCCGGCGTCCCTGATACCGTCCATGACCGCGCCGATTTGCGCGTCTTCATTCCGATGCACGCCGGATTTCGGTCCTTGAACGTCGCGGTATCAGCGGCGATGGCGCTCGGCGAAGCGCTGCGGCAGACCGAAGGATGGCCAGAATGATCGAGCTCGACACCGAACAGGCCGCCGCGCGCCAGTGGTTCGAGCATCTGCGCGACCTGATCTGCGCCGAGTTCGAGGCGATCGAGCGCGAAGCCGGGTCCGACGCGGCGTTCGATTACATCCCCTGGGACCGCGTCGATCCGTCGGGCGCGGACGGCGGCGGCGGCGTGCGCGGAGTGATGAAGGGCCGCGTGTTCGAAAAGGTCGGGGTCAACGTCTCGACCGTCGGCGGCGTTTTCGTGGGCGAATTCGGCAAGACCATTCACGGCGCGGCGGAGGATCCCACCTTCTTCGCCACCGGGATCAGCCTGGTCGCGCACATGGCCAATCCGCATGTCCCCGCAGTCCACATGAACTGCCGCTTCCTGGTCACCACCAAGCGCTGGTTCGGCGGCGGTGCCGACCTCAACCCACCGCTGCCAATCGCGGAAGATACCAACGACTTCCACGCGACGTTGCGGGCCGCGTGCGATCGTCACGACGCAAGCTATTATCCGCGCTTCAAAAAGTGGGCCGACGATTATTTCTACATCCCGCACCGCCTAGTGCATCGCGGCGTCGGCGGTATCTTCTTCGACCATCTCGAGGGCGATTTCGCGGGCGATTTCGCGTTCGTGCAGGATGTCGGGCGCGCGTTTCTCGACGCCTTTCCGCGGATCGTGCGGCGGCGGATGGATGCGCCGTTCACCGACGCCGAGGTGCAGGCGATGCGCGAATGGCGCGGGCGCTACGCCGAATTCAATCTGGTCTACGACCGCGGGACATTGTTCGGGCTCAAGACCGGCGGCAACATCGACGCTATTTTGATGAGCCTGCCGCCGATGGCTAGCTGGAGCTGAGCCGTCGCCACGCGGCGACCTGAACCAGCGCCATCGCGATCGAGCCAAGTGCCGCGGCCGCGGCGGCGATCGTATCGACCATCACCCGCGCGATCGGGTTCGGCGCGTTGGTGGCCATCCATTGATCGAGCGCCAGGAACGGCACCGTGAGCAGATATTGCGCGAGCACCACGCTCAACACCACGCCGGCCAACTGCAGCATGTGGCCGCGCGTCAGCGTGAAGCTCCGCCCGATTGCCGCGACTGCGCCGATCGGCCGCGCCGCAATGATTGCCGGGGCAACCAGCAAGGTCCGCGACAGCACCAGCGCGAGCGCGGGCATGATCAGGAACGGAAAGCGGAGCAGGGCCAGGCCGAGCAGACCGAATGGCAGCATCCAGATAGTCCAGGCCAGCGTCATCCGCGGCAGGAGCCGCAGCGCCTCGGCCAGCGCGCGGCCGACGGTCGCACCGCGCGTCAGGTAGTTCGCGACCACGGCAAATTGGCCGTACAACTGCGCGACCCCGGCCACGATATACCACCAGCCATAACTGGCGAGCCACCCCTGGAACGCCAACGAATAGGCCTGGAAGGTCGCATCGCTAGGGTCCGCGCTGGTCACCGTGCCGACGTCCGGCGGACTTGGCATCAACAACAGGAGCGCGAGCTGGGGTAGAAACACGAACATCCCCGCCACCGCGGTCAGCACGGTCCAGTCGCGCCGCCACGCCGCCCAGGCATCGGCATAGATCGTCGTCGCGCGCAATCTCACGCGGCGGGCCGCAGACCTTGGCCGGTCACGTCGCGGTACAACAGCGCTGTAAAGGTCGCGACGATCACCCAGAACGCAACCCCGACGCACGCCACCAAAATGGCCACGACGATTGTCGACGCCCCGAACGGCCCGGCTTCCGGCGCTAGCATTTTCCCTATCGAACCCAACACCAGCAGCGCGGCGAGCTCGGCGATTGCCTTGACCACCTGAAACAGGATCGTGACGCCGATCAGTTTCCAGACGATGCCACGACTCAATTGCCAAGCCCGTCGCAGCGCGCCGACCACCCCGCCTTCCACGACGACGACGGGGTACAGCATCGTCAGCCGCGCCGCGATGAACACCGCCATGATCAGCCAGACCACGCCGTAAACGGGCACCCAGACGGGAGCGTTGCCTTGTGCGGCCGAGGCAGCGGACGCAGCGCACGTATTGACCGTGAACGACGGCCCGCTCCCCGACCTCGCAAGCATGAGCGGCAACAACACGACGATCAGCGCTGCGACGATCAATACGATCGCCGCGATCGCGCGGCCCAGGCTGCTCAGCGCGGCACGGCCGGCCTCTGCCGCTCCGCCGCTCGATACCACCAGCGCGGTCAGGGCGAGCACGCTCCACAGCACCGGCACCATGAGGACGACCGACAGAATGCCGCCGGTCAGCGGATTGATGGCGTTGCCGCAATCCTGCATAGCGCCGCTCACGACCCGGCTCGCGGCCAGCGGCAGCAACAAGCCGGGCACGGCAATGGATAGGATCGCACGCGAATTGTCGGCGATGAATCCGGTGGTCCGGTCCCAGACGTTGCCCATATTGACCATCGTGTTCTCCAGACCGCCGATTGGCAGCGTCCATAAAGTTGCGGAAATCGCAATTCTATCGCAAATATCGCGAATGACGCTGTCAGGCTTTCCACGCATCGCCGTCGATCCGCAAGTCTGTGGCGGACGTCCGGTGGTCGCGGGCACGCGAGTCCGCGTCAGCGACGTGCTCGAAATGCTCGCTGGCGGCGCCACCCCAGACGACATCACGGCGGACTTTCCCTATCTGAGTCGGGACGACATTCGCGCGGTGTTGGCCTATGCGGCGGCACAGGCTGACCACGCGGTGGTGCTCGCCGCCGAATGAAATTCCTGATCGACGCGCAATTGCCGCCTGCCTTGTGCGTATGGTCGCGGGATCGAGGGCATTCATCCACGCATGTCGTCGATATTGGCATGGTCGCCGGGAGTGACGCCGAAATCGCTGCAAGGGCCGAAGTGGACGATGCAATCCTGATCAGCAAGGACGAGGATTTCGTGACGTTGCGCCTGCCAGATCGATTTGCACTCCTTTGGCTGCGGTGCGGGAACACTACCAATCCCGCGCTGTTTGCCTGGCTCGACCCCCGCTGGCGTCAAATCGAAGCATTGCTGGCACACGAGCGGTTCGTCGAAGCGCGATGATCCCCGACGACATCGAGTGGCGCGTGTCCGCCGGGCTGACGCCCTATGCCGAGAGCCTGGCCGAGATGGAGGCGCGCGTCGCGGCGGTCGCGGCTGGCGAGGCGCGCGAGCTGGTGTGGCTGCTCGAACATCCGCCGGTCTATACCGCGGGGACCAGCGCCGACCCCGCCGAGCTGATCGACCCGCGCTTTCCGGTGTTCGATACCGGGCGCGGCGGGCGCTATACCTATCACGGGCCGGGGCAGCGGGTCGGCTACCTCGTGCTCGACCTCGACAAGCGCGGGCGCGACGTCCGGTGTTTCGTCCACGCGCTCGAACAATGGCTGATCGCGACCCTGGGCGATTTCGGCATCGCCACGCGCGCCGAGCCCGGACGGGTCGGCATCTGGACCGGTCACGGAGCGGACGAAGCCAAGATCGGCGCGATCGGCGTGCGCGTGAAGCGCTGGATCACATTGCACGGCTTTGCGGTGAACCTCGACCCTGATCTGACGCACTTCGGCGGGATCGTGCCCTGTGGGTTGCCCGACTATCCGGTGACCAGCGCGGCGGCGCTCGGCGTGGCCATTGCGCCCGCGGAATTCGACGCCGCATTGGCTGCCAGACTGCCCGATTTCCTCGTCGCGCTTGGGTGTGGACGAAAACCAGCTTGAGCGAAATGATATTACCGATTAATGTCCACCTCGATTTGGGTATTAAGGCCGGAAAAAGCCGACCAAATCCTTTATCTAGGGAGCTTCCAAATGCGTTCTTTCATCATCAAGGGCAGCATGA
>JBDSWC010000088.1:0-2522 GCA_039926845.1 Sphingomonas sp.
TTCTTCTTCGTCGTGGTGGTGGTCGACGTGTCGGTGGTCGCGCCGTTGTCGCTCGTCGTCGCTGTCGTCGTGCTGCTGATGGTGGCATCGACCGGCGGCACTGCCGCGCTCGCGTCGACACTCGTATTCGTGCTCGTGTCGGGCGCGGTCACCGGCGGGGTCGTTACCGGCGGCAGGGTCGTGCTCGGCGTCGATACCGGCGGAATATTGGTCTGCGGGGTCGATACCGACGGCAGGGTCTGCGCGATGGCGACACCCGAGGTGCCGGCGATCAATGCGCCGGCGAGAATAACGAACTTCATGAAAATCTCCTGGTCCCTTGATGGACCCTGAGTCGAAGAGTTGGCGCGCACGAAAGGTCCGTCCGGCATGCGCAAGGCGTCCCCGATGACGAACGTCTGACCGTGGAATGAGCCGTATGCGGGATCAACCGTCCGGAGATCAGCCGTTTTGCGCGCGGTGGAGCAGTTTCTGGTCGGCCAGCACCAGCGCGACCATGGCTTCCACGACGGGCGTGCCGCGGATGCCGACGCAGGGGTCGTGGCGGCCCTTGGTGCGGATATCGGTCGCCTCGGAAATCCCGTCTTCATTTGGGCGCGTGATCGTCTCGACCGGGGTCAGAATCGAGCTGGTCGGCTTGAACGCGACGCGTAACGCGATCGGCTGGCCGGTCGAGATGCCGCCGGCGATCCCGCCCGCGTGGTTGGCGAGGAAGATCGGGCCATCATTGCCCGGCCGCATCGCGTCGGCATTCGCTTCGCCGGACAGCGCGGCGGCGCCGAAGCCGTCGCCGATCTCGACACCCTTGACGGCGTTGATCCCCATGCACGCATGCGCAAGTTCGGCGTCGAGCTTGGCGTAGAGCGGCGCCCCCCAGCCGGCGGGGACCCCGGTCGCCTGACATGCGATCACCGCACCGAGCGACGACCCCGCCTTGCGCGCGCCGTCGACCAACTTTTCCCAGCGCTTCGCGGCATCCGCATCGGGGCAGAAGAACGGGTTGTTGGCGATCTGGCCCGCGTCGAACTTCGCCGGATCGATCGCGTCGCCGCCGATCGCCTCGACCCAGGCGGTGATCGTCACTTCGGGGATGACCAGCCGCGCCACCGCGCCCGCCGCGACTCGGCTGGCGGTTTCGCGCGCCGACGACCGCCCGCCGCCGCGATAGTCGCGAAAGCCGTATTTGGCGTCATAGGCGTAGTCGGCGTGGCCGGGGCGATAGGCCGCCGCGACCTCCGAATAGTCCTTCGACCGTTGATCGACATTGTCGATCACCAGCGAAATCGGCGTGCCGGTCGTCTTCCCCTCGAACACCCCCGACAGGATGCGCACCGCGTCGGGCTCCTGCCGCTGCGTCGTGAAGCGCGATTGTCCCGGCCGCCGCGCGTCGAGGAACGGCTGGATGTCGCCCTCGCTCAGCGTCAGCCCCGGCGGGCACCCGTCGACAACCGCACCGATCGCCGGCCCGTGACTCTCTCCCCAGGTGGTGAAACGGAAGACGTGGCCGAAGCTGTTATAGCTCATCGGAACGACCCCCGGTGCGCGCCGCCAAGACTTTGAACGAGGCCGCAATGGCATCGCAATCGGGCTGGCTGCCTTCGCAAACGATTTCGACTTTGATCTGCGACCCGCGTCCGTCCGGTACCACACTAATGCAAGCGGCAGCCGGATGCCCGGGAATCGCCGACGTTGTGAAATCCCAAATCCGCCGCTTCGCGTCTTCGATGTAGACACGATAACCGTTCTGGTCGGACTTTCGCATAATTCCAGGCAGCTTTGCGACCTGTGGCTCGAATTCGCCAGCTGACGCGGCAGTCAGTCCACATAACTTCTCCGTACCGGCCAAGGATGACGCGGCTGGCGGCGTCGGCGCCGACTGGCCTCCTGCAGCAGCAGCCGCGCCGCCTGCAATCCCGATCAGCGCCGCAAAGGCGAAGCCCCCCTTCACCCCTGTCACACCAGCGCGATGTCCGGCGCGTCTTCCGCCTTCATGCCGATGACGTTGTAGCCGGCGTCGACGTGATGGACCTCGCCCGTCACCCCGCTCGCCAGGTCGCTGCATAGATACAGCCCCGCCCCGCCGACGTCCTCGATCGTGACGTTGCGCTTGAGCGGCGCGTTGAGTTCGTTCCACTTCAGGATCAGGCGGAAATCGCCGATCCCGCTCGCCGCGAGCGTCTTGATCGGCCCGGCGGAGATCGCGTTGACGCGGATATTGTCGCGGCCCAGATCGACTGCGAGATATTGCACGCTGGTCTCGAGCGCCGCCTTGGCCAGCCCCATCACGTTATAATGCGGGATCACTTTTTCCGCGCCGTAATAGCTGAGCGTCAGCAGCGAGCCGCCGTTGCGCATCATCGCCGCCGCGCGTTGGGCGACGGCGACGAACGAATAGACGCTGATGTTCATCGTCATCAGGAAATTGTCGAGGCTGGTGTCCACGAACCGGCCGCGCAGCTCGTTCTTGTCCGAAAAGCCGATCGCATGGACGACGAAATCGATCGTCGGCCAATCCTTCGCCA
>JBDSWC010000089.1:0-2617 GCA_039926845.1 Sphingomonas sp.
GTCGCTGACCGACATCGCCATCGAGACGATATATTGGCGGATGCACGCCGGGCCGTAGGTGCCGTGCGCGTCAGCGGCGGCGCGTAGGATCGCGAGTTCGCTCGCGGTCTCCTCCGAATAGGCTGCATAGGGGCTGACCAGCGGCCGCGCATTGGCGAGTTCGCGACGCAGCAGGTCGATCCGCGCAGTCTCGTCGAGCGCGACGTAATCGTCCTCGACCCCCGCAACCTTGAGCATTTCGCCGACCACGCGCTCGTGCACGGCGCTGTTCTGGCGCAGATCAAGCGTCGCGAGGTGGAACCCGAACGTATCGACCGCGCGGATCAATCGCCCGAGCGCGCCGCCCGTGGCGAGCGGCCCGTCGCCTTCGTCTGACAGTGCATGCGCGATGGTGACGAGATCGCGGCGCAGCGCGTGCGGGCTCGAACAGGCCTCGCCCTTCAGCGTGCCCGGGCGCGGCGCGGGCTTGCCGGTCAGCGCGAGGTGCGTCGCCGCCAGCCGGGCATAAACGCCCGACAGCGCCCGACGATACGGCTCGTCGTCGCGGCTCGGTGCGGTGTCGCCGCTGCGCGCGGCGAGCGCGAGCAATTCGTCGCTGACCGTGGCATGGTCGGTCGAAATCGACAGTTCGGCGCCGAGCGCGTGCACGGCGTCGAGATAATAGCCGAGCACCGCCTCGCACGATTTCGCCAGCGCGGTGGCGAGCGACGCCGCCACCACATTCGGGTTGCCGTCGCGGTCGCCGCCGATCCAGCTGCCGGGCTTGGCGAAGCTCGGCACGCGTTCGCCGAGCGCTCGGTCCCAGCGCTGATAGAGCCCCGGTAACACCGGAAGAAACACGTCGCGCAGATACGACAAGGCCGTCTCGACCTCGTCGTTGACGTAGAGCCGCTCGCGCCGCAGCACACGCGTCTGCCACAGCAGCGCGATCTGCCGCGTGATCGCCTGTTCGACGTCGTCGCCGTCGGGCGTGGTCGCCGTCCCGGCATCGCGCATCGCCATCAGCGCGGCGATGCGGTTGCGGTGGTCGATCATCGACTTGCGCCGCACTTCGGTCGGGTGGGCGGTCAGCACCGGGGCGATCAGCGACGTCTCGAGCAACGCCGCGACCTGGTCCTTGCCGATTCCCTCCTTCGCCAATCGTTCGATCGCCGCGGCGACATCCGCCCCCGGCTCGGCGGCGACGCCCTGGCGGTCCTCGGCGAGGTTGGCGAGCATCGAGAACAGCATGAACCCGCGCACGAAATCGAGCGTCTCGTCGAGCGTCAGCCGGTCGAGCCCGAGATCGACGTCCCCGCCCACCCCGCGGTGCCGGTCGACCGAGGCCGATCGGATATATTCGGTGCGCCGGAACAGCTCCTCGCCGCCGTAGGCGCGGATCACATCGCCGAGCAGCTTGCCCAGGAAGCGAATGTCGGGGTTGTTGGTGATCGTCGGGAGGTCGGCCATTGATGTATGCTGCACCGCAGCGCGACGCCGGTCAATCATTGCGTCGGACCCGGCGATCGTGGCATTTTATGACCGAAGGAAGGAAAGCAGCGATGGACGTCCGAAAACCCATCCGCCAAGTTCGTTATGGAGCTATCTGTGTGACAGGATGGCTGGCGCTGGCGGGTGCAGCGTCCGACGATCCCGCGGGCAGCTGGCGTGGGAGTTCGATCTGTCAGGTGCGGCCCTCGGCCTGCAATGACGAGACATCGGCGTATCAAGTCATTCTCGGCGCAAACGGCCGTTATCGAATCGTAATGAGCAAGCTGGTCGGTACGACATATGAGGAGTTCGGCTCGCTCGACGCGACCTTTGATCCCGTCACCTCGACGCTCACTGCAACGACGTATGACCGCCAGCGCCGCCCGGCACGGTGGCGCTTTATCGTTCGTGGCGATCGGCTCGACGGCACATTGATAACCGGTGACGGCAAGGTGTACCGCCGGATCGCGCTGACGCGCAGCGGCGGCTAGGGCGCCCTACGCCTCCAGCTCGATGTCCCAATAGAGCCAATCCCGCCACGTATCGTGGAGGTAATTGGGCGGGAAGCTCTTGCCATGGTCCTGCAATTGCCAGCTGGTCGGGCGGATCGGCTCGACGTGGAGCGGCATCTTTGCCTCGCGCGGGGTGCGGCCGCCCTTCTTGAGGTTGCACGGCGCACAGGCGGTCGCGACATTCTCCCAGGTCGTCCGCCCGCCATAGGCACGCGGCACGACATGGTCGAACGTCAAATCCTTATGCGTCCCGCAATATTGGCACGCGAATTTGTCGCGCAGGAACAGGTTGAACCGGGTGAACGCGGGAAACTGGCTGGGCCTCACGAACGACTTGAGCGCGATCACGCTGGGCAGCTTGAGTGCGAAGGTCGGACTGCGCACTTCGCGTTCGTAATGCGAGACGATGTCGACCCGATCCAAAAAGACCGCCTTGACGGCGGTCTGCCACGGCCAAACGGAGAGCGGGTAGTAACTGAGCGGCGTATAATCCGCGTTCAGCACCAAGGCCGGGCAACTGTCCGGATGTCGCATCAGGTCGGGATGAAACACTCACGCCCCCATTCGCTTTCCTGGCGGGCTTCAACCCGACTAGGATGACGTGGTGATGACAGCACAGCGCGCGACTCGCGGTC
>JBDSWC010000090.1:0-6909 GCA_039926845.1 Sphingomonas sp.
ACACCTATGCCTGCGCGATCATCAAGGCGGCGCACGGCGGCGCGGTGTCGGCGGCGTGCCATCTCCATACCATTCACGACCTGAAAGGACGATTGAAGATGCTCACCACCGGATCGCGCTCGCGCCTCCGCCTCGCGCTCGGCGGCACCGCCGTCGCCGCGCTGATGATCGCCGGGCTCGCCGGGACTGCCAGCGGCACCGCCGCCGCCGCCAGCGTGCGCGCCGGCGTCGAAAAGGCGACCGGGATTGACATCACCAAGCTCGACGTCAAGCTGCAGAGCGCGCCACCGGCACCGCCTGCGATGCCCGAAGGAGCCGACCTGCCGGCGCCACCTGCACCGCCCGCCGCCGTTGTTGCAGCGACCGACCGCGATGCGCCTCGCCGCGTGAAGAGGATCAAGATCGTCAAGATCGACAAGGACGGCAACACGATCAGCGAGGACGTCAAGGATTTGCCCGATGTCGCGGACATGCCCGAAATGAAGGACATGCCGAACCCGCGGAATATGCCCAACATCCGCTCGCGGCGATGCGACTCTGACCGCAGGGGTAATGGCAAGACCGTGATTACCAGCGACGAAATGATCCTCGACAAGTCCAGGGACGGCAGGCGCGTGATGGTGATTTGCACCGACCGGATCGAGCGCATGGCATCGCTGAACGCGGACAGGATGGTGCGGGCCAAGGATATCCAGCGTCGGGCTTTTGACCAAGCGCTCGAAAGCCTGCGCCGCTCGCGCGAAGGCATTATGAGTAACAACGCGTTGTCGGCCGAACGGCGCAGGGACGCGCTCGAAGGTATCGACGACGCGATCCGTGAGATGGAAGCCGAGCGGGCGCAGCCCGACTGAGGTCACGAGCCGGAGGGAGGGGAACGGGGCGGCGCCGGTCACGCGCTTGCCCCGAACCCTTGCCAACCTCTGCCCGCCGCGTCATCTGCCGATCATGGACGAGCAACAGCCCGGCGTGCCGCAGGTCCTCGAACCGCTGGTCACGCGGGTGTTGGCGAACAATCCGTCGCCGTTCACGCATACCGGCACGCAAACGCATCTGGTCGGCACGACCGACCTCGCGGTGATCGACCCCGGCCCGGATGATCCCGCACATATCGCCGCGCTGCTCCGCGCGATCGACGGCCGTCCGGTAGCCGCGATCGTCATCACGCACACGCACAGGGACCACAGCCCCGGCGCCGGGCCGCTGAAGGCCGTCACAGGGGCACCTATCGTCGGCTGCGCCCCGCTCGCGCTCGACGATCTCGGCCCGCGTGCCGACGCCAGCTTCGATGCCGACTACGCGCCCGACCGCATCCTGGCCGAGGGGGAGAGCGTGTCGGGCGAGGGCTGGACGCTGACCGCGCTGGCGACGCCCGGTCATACCAGCAATCACCTGGCCTTCGCCCTCCCCGAGACCAAGGTGCTGTTCACCGGTGATCATGTGATGGGCTGGTCGACCACCATCGTCTCCCCCCCGGATGGCGACATGGCGGCGTATATGGCGAGCCTCGCCAAACTGCAGGACCGCGACGACCGCATCTATTATCCGGCGCACGGCGACCCGGTCGATCGGCCCCAGCGATTAGTGCGTGGGCTGATCGGGCACCGCAAGCAGCGCGAGGGCCAGATCCTGCGCCTGCTCGATGCCGCGCCGCAGAGTATCCCGGCGATGGTCGCCAAGATGTATGTCGGGATCGATCCGCGCCTGTTCCCGGCCGCCGAACGGTCGGTGCTGGCGCACCTGATCGATCTGCGGACGCGCGGCCTTGTGAGCGAGCACAGCGAGGACTGGCGGCGCGCGCCGTGATTTGATACGCTTCAGTCAGAATTTTCCGGGGGGAAGTATCATGGCGACCATTGCACCATCCAGGATCGTGCGGGACGACGACCGAGTAATTCTGTGGGGCGGCATCTTCATGGTGCTGGTATTGGTCGCGGGGTTCAGCACTCAACTCGCCGCGGGCCGCTCGAGTTTCGGGGCACCGCTTTACGTTCATATCCATGCGCTGACCTTCTTCGGCTGGGTAACGATCTATTTGACCCAGACCTTGCTCGCGACGACCGGCTCGATCGCTCTCCACAAACGACTTGGGTGGCTCGGCGCGGCGTGGATCGCGCTGATGGTAGTGGTCGGCACGATGGTCGCGGTCGAGGCGGAGCGATACGCGCGGACCGCGCCGTTCTTCACGCCGGGCTATTTCCTGATCATGGCGCCGATGACGGTCTATACCTTTGCCGCGCTGTCGACCGCGGCGATCGTGCGGCGGCGGCAGACCGATTGGCATAAGCGGCTGCATTTCTGCGGAATGGCGGCGCTGATGGGCCCTGGCTTTGGTCGATTGCTGCCGATGCCGCTGTTCGTCCCCTATGCCCCCGAGGTGGAGACCGTGATGATGTTCGTCATCCCGGTCACTGCGATCACCATCGACTGGCGTCGCACCGGTCGAGTCCATCCTGCCTGGTGGTGGGGGCTCGCCACGTTGTTCGGCTCGCGGCTGCTAGTTGATATACTGGCCGCCTCGCCGCTGGCGCCCGCGCTGCATGCCTGGGTAACTGCCGGGTCGCCCGGCGCTGCGGTCGCGCCGATGGCCTATCCGCCGATGCCCCACCCTTGATCCATCGGGCGTGCACGTCCATCTGACTCGCTGGACAGCGAGGACGATGGCATGGACGCGCGCAAGGGTATTGGCGGGACGCTGACCGGGGTCGATCTTCGCGCGGAGATCGACCGCCTGCGCCAGGAACGCAACGCGGTCATCCTGGCGCATTATTACCAGAAGCCCGAAATCCAGGACATTGCGGACTTCGTCGGCGACAGCCTCGACCTGTCGAAAAAAGCGCAGGCGACCGGCGCCGAGGTGATCGCGTTCTGCGGGGTCAAATTCATGGCGGAAACCGCCAAAATCCTGTCGCCCGACAAGATCGTCGTGCTGCCCGACCTCAACGCCGGGTGCAGTCTCGAGGACAGTTGCCCGCCCGACCAGTTCGCCGCGTTCCGCGCGCAGCATCCGGACGCGATCGCGCTGACCTACATCAACTGCTCGACCGAGGTGAAGGCACTCAGCGACGTCATCGTCACCAGCTCGTCGGCGGAAAAGATCCTTAGCCAAATCCCCAAGGGCCAGAAGATCATCTTCGGCCCCGACAAGAATCTGGGCGGCTATCTCTCGCGCAAGACGGGGCGCGAGATGCTGTTGTGGCCCGGCGTGTGCATCGTGCACGAGGCGTTCAGCGAGACCGAATTGCTCAAGCTGCAGCTAAAGCACCCCGGCGCGCCGATCGCCGCACACCCCGAATGTCCGCCCTACATCCTAGACCATGCCGATTATGTCGGATCGACCAGCGGCATCCTCAAATTCGCGGGCGAGATGCCGGGCGACACGCTGATTGTCGCGACCGAGCCGCACATCATCCACCAGATGGAAAAGGCCGCGCCGGACAAGCATTTCATCGGCGCGCCGGGCGCGGATGGCAACTGCAACTGCAATATCTGCCCCTACATGGCGCTCAACACGATGGAGAAGCTCTACGTCGCGCTGCGTGACCTCGAACCGCGGATCGAGATCGAGGAAAGCTTGCGGCTGCAGGCGAAGAAGAGCCTAGACGCCATGCTCGCGATGGCGAGTGGGACGGTGGGGATGGGGGATCTGGGGCCGGTTAGGGTGACGGGGGATTGATGCCGCGCTTTAAATTAGTGCGCGTTATGATGGGGAGTGGCTGGCCCAGCGGTCATATCGCTATCGATGAATACCATACATTTCCCAACAAGGCGGGCGGAGGTGAAATGTGCCTCACGCTTGATGCTCAGAATACGCAAGAGATTTCCAAGGAAATCGACGAGCTGATCTTGGAGCTTGAGGAGATAAGGGCGACTGCGGGCGCGCGGTTTGAAGAATGGAATGCGTCTTACGAGACCAGCAAAAAGAATAGGCAAGCCCGATGACCTTAAGCTCCCCTCCCTGGAAGGGAGGGGTTGGGGTGGGTGGAACCACGCGGCGTCGCTTGTTACTTTCGAAACCATGCAGCGCACGCCGCCCGAGATCACGCGCAACGCTCGCGCCCTTCGCAACGAGCCAACTGAAGCCGAACGAAAACTTTGGCTTATGCTCCGCGATCATCGCCCGCGCTTCACGCGGCAACATCCCGTCAGCCATTACATCATCGACATCGCCTGCAGATCGCTGAAGATTGCCATTGAGTTGGACGGCGGTCATCACGGAGATCAGATCGCCGCTGACGAAAAGCGGTCGGCCTATCTCGAAGCGAATGGCTGGCAGGTTCTACGCTTTTGGAACAGTGACGTCGTCGCAAATTCTGACGGTGTCGTCGAAGTCATCCTATCCGCGATGGCATCGCGGGCTCCCACCCACCCCCGGCCCCTCCTTTCCAGGGAGGGGAGTTAGTAGGACTACTTCTCCAACCGCCCGTCCTTCAACGCCTTCGCCTCAAACGGAAACAATACCTCCGCGTCCGGCGCTTCGACCGTCTTCGCCACCTCGTCCGGCGCCAGCGCGCGCAGCACGTGCTGGATCACCGCCTTGTGCGCCTTCTTCTTATGGTCGGCCCGCACGCAAATCCACGGCGCGACCGCGCTCGAGGTCGCGATTAGCATCGCGTCTCGCGCCTTGGTGTAATCGCTCCATTTGTCCTGCGCGACGGCGTCGAGCGGCGAGCGTTTGAGCGCCTTCAGCGGATCGCTCGCGCGGTCGTCGAGCCGCTCCTTCTGCTCGGCTTTGGTGATGTCGAGCCACAGCTTGACCAGCTTGATCCCGCTTTCGACCAGCATCCGTTCGAAATCGGGCACGTCCTTCAGGAACTGCGCCTGTTCCTCGGGCGTGGAGAAGCCGTTGACGACCTCGACCCCGGCGCGGTTGTACCAGCTGCGGTTGAAGATCACGAGCTCGCCCGCCGCGGGGAGTTGGCTGACGTAACGCTGGAAATACCATTCGGTCTTTTGCCGGTCGTTGGGCTTGGGCAGCGCGACGACGCGAGTCGAGCGGACCGAAAGATGCTCGGTCAGCGCCTTGATCGTGCCGTCCTTGCCGGCCGCGTCGCGCCCCTCCAGCACGATGATCGCACGGTCGCCGCTCTGCGCATGCGCGAGCTGCATCTGGACCAGCCCGAGCTGGAGTTCGTCGCCGCCGTCCAATTTGTTCTTGCTCATCGCCAAGCTCCTTTCGTCGGACTGTCCTTCATTCGATGGCGCTCGGCAATGGTCGGCGCTGTCCTACAACGCGACGCTTTGACAGACTGCTAGAAGGTCAGCGGCCAAACGTTGAGGAGGACGCGACGCACATTCCGCCGGGCTTCACAGGGCATATTGAGCCGTCAGTCGAGCGTGGCGGCCATCTCCGCCAGCTTGGCGACGGTGTTCATATTGCGCGCTGTGCCCGCCTTGCCCGCGGGGATGACGAGCTTCGACTGGCCCATGCCGTGGTCGGTGTAGCGGACGTAGATCTCGCGCTTGCCCAGCGCGATCTCCTCGCCGTCGATGTGCCGGACGTGCTCGGCGGTATCCTTGGGCGGGGCATCGTCGAGCAGGATCGCGACGACGCGGTTGCCCGGCGCCTTGGAGAAGGGGTTGGCCTTTGCAATCGCCGCCATTTCGGCCGCGGTCCGCACCATCACGCCGACCGGCTTTCCGGCATAGTCGTGCATCGCCTTTTCGAATGCAGCCTTGACCGCCTTCTCGCTCTTGCCGCTGGTGAAGACGACGTTGCCGCTGGCGATGTAGGTCTTCACCTTCTCGAACCCGGCCTTCTTGCACATCGCGGTGAGCTCGGTCATCGGTAGCTTGCCGGTGCCGCCGACGTTCACGGCGCGGAGCAGGGCGACATAGGCGGTCATGATCGGCTCCATCGGGGTGGTCGCGTCCTGCCGATCATGCCAGACAGGCGCGCATGACGGAAACCGCTTTCGACATTCCCGGCTTCGAGCTCGACGCCTTCGTTCGCGCGACGCTGGCGGAGGATTTGGGGGAGGGGGGTGACATTACCTCGGCGGCGGTCATCCCCGCCGATGCGCGCTTCGCCGGGGTGATGGACAGCCGCGATGCGATCGTCGTCGCCGGGCTGCCGATCGCACGGGCGTTTTTCCGCGCGATCGACCCCGCGGTGGAGATCGACATGCTGGTCGCGGACGGCGACCGCGCGGCGGCAGGGAGCGACCTGATGCGCCTCGCCGGCAACGCTCGCGCCATGCTCACCGCCGAACGGTCCGCGCTCAACACGGTGCAGCACCTGTCCGGCATCGCGACGATGACCCGCGCCTATGTCGATAAGATCGCGGGCACGGGCGCGACCTTGCTCGACACGCGCAAGACGATCCCCGGCCTGCGGCTTCTTGAAAAATACGCGACGCGGATGGGCGGCGCGACCAACCACCGTATGGGTCTGTGGGACGCCGCGATGATCAAGGACAACCATGTCGCCGTCGCCGGATCGGTGGGCGAGGCAGTGCGGCGCGCGAAGGAAGCGGGCATCGCCCGGATCATCGTCGAGGTCGATCGCGTCGATCAGATCGAACCCGCGCTCGCGGCGGGCGCGACGCACCTGCTGCTCGACAATATGGACGTGCCGACCCTGCGCGGCGCGGTGACCCTGGTCGGCGGGCGGGTGCCGACCGAGGCGTCGGGCGGGGTCCGGCTCGACACGATCCGCGCGATCGCGGAGACAGGCGTCACCTATATCAGCGTCGGGCGACTGACGCAGTCGGCGCCGGCCGCTGACATCGGGCTGGATTTCGCGCTAAGAGACTGACAAGCTGTCGAATTGAAACAGGGGGAATAGGATGCGGCCGAAGTCGATCGTCTATTACGAATATGCCTATCTTGGGTCGGTGCTGCTCGGGATCGTGGTCACCGCGATGACGTGGACCGCGAACAACCAGACCGAGGAGGTCGAGAAGATTCACG
>JBDSWC010000091.1:0-9059 GCA_039926845.1 Sphingomonas sp.
TGCCGTCCTTGTCGGCGACCGGATTGGTCGGATCGTAGCGCTTGGTCGGCTCGCTGCCGGCGGTGACGATGTTCTCGACATCGACCGTCGCCATCCCGCTCGCCTTGTCCAGGCTGGTGCGGAACACCGGCTTGATCGTGCGATAGGCGGTCTCGGCCGAGTTCGCGACCGACCCGGCATTGGCCAGGTTGGAGGCGGTGGTGTTCATCCGCACGAGCTGCGCGCTCATCGCGCGCCCCGATACCTGGAAGATGCTGAGCGGTCCGTTGGGCATGACTTATTCTCCCCGCAACGCGCGTGTGATCTGGCCGATGCGGCCGTTCAGGAAGGCTAGGGTGGTCTGATACTGGACGGCGTTTTCGGCGAACGCGGTCTGCTCGGTCGACAGGTCGACGGTGTTGCCGTCGAGGCTGGGCTGGAGCGGGACGCGGTACATCGTCGCGCCAGTGATCGCGCCGTCGACGCTGCCGCCCGCCGCGGATCGCAGCGCCTTCTGGAAATCGATGTCGCGCGCCTTGAAGCCCGGCGTCGACGAGTTTGCGATGTTCGAGGCGAGAATACCCATGCGCTGGCCGCGCACTTCGAGCGCCGCCCCGTGTATTCCGAACAGACTGTTGTCGGCCATGTGCCGGTCCTCGCGTTAAATCCTGCGCGAGAGTTCAGCAAAGGCCGTGCCAATTGGCGCCACGAACGGATTTGCCCTTCGCGGCGCGGCCAAAGCGGCAAGCCTTTGCCGGTTGGCGGCAATCGCATTGCCGGTTTGTTGCCGTTTTCAAATCCTCCCCTGCCAGGGGGAGGTGGCAGGCGAAGCCTGACGGAGGGGGGGGCGGCGACCAGCTATCGTCTCGTTTCCGCCCCTTCCGTCGCCTTCGGCGCCACCTCCCCCTGGCAGGGGAGGATTGAAGAACGATGGCGACGCAATCAAACTGGCCCACACCTTGCAGAGCCCTCGCGCATGATCACGCCCGACGCGCTTGGCCCCTATCTCGATCCCGCCGCGATGCTCATCGTCGCCGGCGGCACGTTCGCCGCGACCGTGCTGCGCACGCCGCTGCGCGATATAGGCCGCGGGATCGCCGCGCTGGCGACGCTGCCACGGCGGACGCTCGATGCGACGCCGCTGATCGACCAGGCCGCAGCACTCGGCCGCATCGCCAAGCGTCACGGCGTCCATACGCTCGACCGATCGGTGACCGCCGACAAGGACGTCGCCGCCGCAATCGCCGAGATCGTCGATGGCGCAACCCCCGCCGATGTCACCCGCTTGCTCGACGAACGCCGCCGCGCGCGCATCCTGCGCCACGCTGGTGCCGCCGACATGTGGTCGGGCATGGCCGAAGTCGCGCCCGCGATGGGCATGGTCGGCACCTTGATCGGGCTGGTGAAGATGTTCTTGGCGATGGCCGACCCCGCCGCGATCGGCGCGGGCATGGCGGTCGCCTTGCTTGCGACGCTCTACGGCGCGTTGATTGCCAACCTCATCGCCATGCCGATCGCGGTGCGCTTGCGCCGCCGCGCGCGGGCCGAGGCGGAAGAACGCTCGCGTCTGGTCGCGCCGCTCGCCGCGCTTGCCGAATACGGGCAGCCGCGAGCAACGGTGATGGCGGCGGTCGCATGAACGAGGACGCACTCCTCGATCCAGCGCCGGCGCGCCCGCTTTGGCTGTGGACGCTCGCCGATCTCGCGCTGTTGCTGATCGGCTTTTTCGTGCTGGTCCAGGCGACCGACCGTCAGGCGCTCGCCAAGGGATTGCGCGAAGGTTTCGGCGGCGAGGTTTCCGACACTGCGGTCATGCCGATCCCGCTCGCCGCCGCCGCCGTGTCGTTCGTGCCGAGCTCGGCCGTGCCGCAAGCGCCGGATACGCTGGTCGAGTTCGCCACTTCCAACCTCCGCGACCCGCGCGCGAGCCTGCGCGTGAGCGGTGGCACCGCCGGGGCAGGGGACAAGGATCCCGCGACCGGGAGCGCCGATTTGCTCGCGACCGACCGCGCGCGCGCGATCGTTTCCTATCTCATCGGCCACGGCGTCGCCGCCGACCGCATCATCATCGCCGCCGCCGGCACCGGGCGCCGCACTGCGCTCGTCACCGTCAGCTTCACCGGCGATCCCGCCGCCAGGACACAACCATGATCCGCACTACGCTAACGCTCGCCGCCATCGTCGCCGCCGCGCCGGCTGCCGCGCAGAGCTTTCAGAGCACGACGATGATCGACAAGGCCGTCGCCGGCTTCACCGGCCGCGCCATCGGCGACGATGGCGGCGCACGCACCCCGGTCGATACGCGGCTCAAGCTCGCGGCGTGCTCGATGGTCACGATGAACTGGCGCACGCCCGCGCATGATTCGGTGGTCGTGGCGTGCCCCGACCCCGAATGGCGCATCTACGTGCCGATCCGCATCGCAGCCCCGGCCTTCGTCGCGGCCAGCCCGCTCGCCCCGCCGCCGCCCGTTGCCGCCAAGCCAGCGATCGTCATCAAGCGCGGCGATCCGGTATCGGTAAGCGCGGGCAATGCCGGCTTCGAGATCACCCGCGACGGGATCGCGGTCAACGATGCCGCCGCCGGCCAGCGCCTGCTGATCAAGGTTCAGGACGGCAAGCCGCCGATCCAGGCGGTCGCGGTCGAGCCCGGCAAGGCAGTGATTCCGGGCGGCGAATAATTTTTTCTAAAGGTTTTGGATAGGCGGTCGTTCGATGATCCGAGTTAGTAGCAAGGTGGACAATGGTCGATCCGATCGGACCGAAGGGCTTGACGCCCAGCGACCTCCGCGTCGCCCCCGTCACCCCCGTGGCGGCGGCGCCGAAGGTCGCGCCGGTGGCTGCACCCGAGGTGCTGGTGTCGCCGACCGCGCAACTGTCCGGCCAGCTCGCGGCGCGCCCGCCGGTGGACACCGATCGTGTCGCGCGGATCAAGCAAGCCATCGCGGACGGCACCTTCCCGATCCTGCCCACGACGATCGCCGATCAATTGCTGGCGCTTCGCTACGACTGGATGTCCGATGAACCGGCGTGATGGCTTGATCAGCGTGATCGACGCGCTCCACGCCGAAATCGCGGCGATGAAGGCGAACGACGTGTCCGCACTCGACCGCGCGACCCAGACCAAGCTGGTCGCGATCGACGCGCTCGCTGCGATCGACGGCGGCGGGCTCGAGCCAGACGTGCGCGAACTCGCCGAGGAAGCGCAGCGGTTGAACGAAACCGCGCGGATCTACGTCAACCTGTTGGCGGCAAACGTCCGCCGCAGGCTGCAAATGCTTGCCGGTGATACCGGCAGCTATCGCCCCAACCGCGGGATCGCCGCCTACGCGTAAGGCGTGGTTCGCCGTCGACCGGCGTTAACCATAAGCATTTACCAGAACTGGCACGGGCCTTGCTGAATGCCTTCCTGAAGTGGGGCAACCAGCAAGGGGCCGATGGGCGTCGAAGCAATCTCGGGGAATATCGGCACTGTTCGTTCGGCGATCGCGAAAGCGAGCCAGGCGACGGGGATCGATTTCGACTATCTGCTCGGTCAGGCGCAGCTCGAAAGCGGGCTGAACCCGACCGCGCGGGCCGGCACGTCGTCGGCGACCGGGCTCTATCAGTTCATCGACCAAAGCTGGCTCGGCGTCGTCAAGCAGCACGGCAGCCATTACGGCCTCGGCTGGGCGTCGGACGCGATCACGCGCTCCGGCAATCGCTGGGTGGTCAACGACCCCCAGATGAAGAGCGCGATCCTGGGTCTGCGCAACAACCCCGACGTCTCCGCATCGATGGCCGCCGAGTTCGCGTCGGACAACAAGGCGTCGCTCGAAGGCTCGCTGGGCCGCGGCGCGACGGGCACCGATCTCTACATGGCGCATTTCCTCGGGCTGGGCGGCGCGCGCTCGTTCCTCCGGACGATGCAAGTCAATCCCGGCGTGTCGGGTGCGGCGATGTTCCCCGCCGCGGCGCGCGCCAACCGCTCGATCTTCTATGACGCCGGCGGCAACGCCCGCAGCCTCAGCGACATCTACAGCCGCTTCGCCGCCAAGCTCGACAAGGGCGCGGCGAAGGTCGGCGCGGTCGGGCTCGCCTCGGACTCGCTCAACGGCAATCCGGGGCTGATGCCGGCCGTGTCGCGCCGCGGCGGCGATTTCGAAACCGCCAAGGCCAATTTCGCTGCGCTCGCCGGTATGACCACGCTAGGCGACGCCACGGTCATCACCGGGTCGTCCGACAGCAATGACAGCGCGACGGCCTGGGCCAAAGCGGCGCTTGCCCGCGCGGGCGTGTCCACCACCGTTGGCACCACGCCGGCCTCGACCGCCAGTTCGGTCAACCTTCTCCGCCCGACGCCCGACACTGCGCGGCTGGCGTATATGATGCTCGCAAGCCTGGGGGCTAACCGCACGTGACCGCGATAAACAAGCTGTTCGGCGGCAATGTCCGCAACGTGTTCCTGCCATTGGCGATCCTGCTGCTGGTCTGCGTCATGGTCGTGCCGATCCCGGCCTTCCTGCTCGACATCTTCTTCGTCGCCAATATCGGGATCAGCCTGGCGGTGCTGATGGTCGCGTTGAACGCGCAGAAGCCGCTCGATTTCTCGGCTTTCCCCAGCGTGCTGCTGTTCGCGACGCTGTTCCGCCTCGGCCTCAACGTCGCGTCGACGCGCGTCGTGCTGGTGCACGGGCACGAGGGCGAAGCGGCGGCCGGGCATGTCATCGAAGCGTTCGGCACGTTCCTGATCGGCGGCGACTATGTCGTCGGCATCTTCGTGTTCGCGATCCTGGTCATCATCAACCTCATCGTCGTGACCAAGGGCGCGGGCCGCGTGTCCGAAGTGTCGGCGCGCTTCACCCTCGACGCCTTGCCCGGCAAGCAGATGGCGATCGACGCCGATCTCAACGCCGGCCTGATCACGCCCGAGGAAGCCAAGGCGCGCCGCGTCGAAGTATCGACCGAGGCCGATTTCTACGGCTCGATGGACGGTTCGTCCAAGTTCGTGAAGGGCGACGCGGTCGCCGCGCTGTTGATCCTGTTCGCCAATATCGTCGGCGGGCTGATCCTCGGCCCCGTCAGCCACGGCATGTCGCTGGGCGACGCCGCGCACAATTACGTCCTGCTCGCGATCGGCGACGCGCTCGTCGCGCAGCTGCCGTCGCTGATGCTGTCGATCGCCGCCGCCGCGATCGTCACCCGCGTCACGTCGAGCCACGACTTGGCCGGGCAGATCGGCAGCCAGTTCGGCAGCCCGCGGACCTGGACTCCGGTCGCCGGTATCCTCGGCATCCTCGGCGTGCTGCCCGGTATGCCGCACGTCGTGTTGCTGTCGGCCGCCGGCCTCGCCGGGTTCGCCGCGTGGAAGCTGCGCCAGATCGCCAAGCGCCCGCCGCCGCCCGCGCCCGCCGCACCCGCGCCCGACCAGTCGAAGATCGGCTGGGAGGAAGTATCGGACGGCATGCAGATCAATCTCGACATCGGCTATGGCCTGGTGCCGCTGGTCGACGAGCGTCGCGGCGCGCCCTTGATGGGCCGCATCACCGGCGTGCGGCGGCAACTGTCGAAGGAACTCGGCTTCGTCGTGCCGCAAGTGCGCGTGCGCGACGACATCAACCTCGCGCCCTACACTTATCGCATCCTGGTCGGCGGCGTCGTCGTCGGCGAGGATCAGGCGTCGGCCGACGATATGCTCGCGCTCGACACCGGGCAGGGGTTCGGCGAGCTGCAGGGCAAGAAGACCAAGGACCCGACCTTCGGGCTCGAGGCGACCTGGATCTCGCCGGGGGACGCCGATGCCGCGACGGGGCAGGGCTATCTGGTGGTCGATTCGGGCACCGTCATGGCGACCCACCTCAACCATCAGTTAAGCCAGAATGCCGCCGACCTGCTCGGCGCGGACGAGGTCCAGGCGCTGCTTGACGGGCTCAAGGAACGCAGCCCGCAACTGGTCGCCGCGCTGTCGCCGACGCCGCTGCCGCTGACGACGCTGACGCAAGTGCTCAAGGGCCTGCTCGCCGAAGGTATCCCGCTCAAGGAATTCCGCCGCATCGCCGCCGCGATCTCGGTCGCCGCGCAGAAGAGCGCCGACGCCGAGGAAATCATCGAGGCGATCCGCCCCGAACTCGGCGGGCTGATCATCGGCAAATTGTGCGGCGTCCACGAGCCGCTGCGCGTGATGACGCTGGAGGGGCAGCTCGAAGGACTGCTCGGCCAGGCCGTGCGCTCCGACCCGTCGCGCCGCCACACGATCGAGCCCGACCTCGGCCGCCGCATCGTCGAAGCGCTGCAACAGGCCGCCGGTCCGCTGATCGCCGAGGCCAAGCCGTTCGCATTGGTCGTCCAGCCCGCGATCCGCCTCGCGATCCGCAAGCTGGTCAAGACGTGCCTGCCCGACACGCCCGTCATGAGCTTCTTCGAAGTGCCCGAGGAAAAGGCGGTCGAAGTCGTCGCCGTGATCGGCGCCCCCCAGGCGCTCGCCGCATGAGCGAAGAGCCGATGAAACCGGCGTTCGCCGACGCCCAGCCGCTGACGTATAGCCGTGCACCCGCGCGCGACGTCGAGATGCTGGTACGCAAACACACCCCGCTCGTCCGCCGCATCGCGTGGCATGTCCATGGCAGCGTGTCGGGCGTGTGCGAGGTCGAGGACCTCGTCCAGATCGGGCTCGTCGCTTTGGTCGAGGCCATCCACGGGTTCGAGGATCGTGGCCAGGTCACGTTCGAACAATATCTCGCGACGCGGCTGCGCGGCGCGATGATCGACCAGCCCCGCCGCCAGGCGACGCTCACCCGCGGCGCGATGCGCCGCCGTAAACAATATCAGGAGACCGTCGCGATGCTCACCGTCGGCCGCGTGCCCCCGACCGATGCGGCCGTCGCCGCCCAGCTGGGCGTCACGATCGAGAAACTGCGCGCCGACTATGCGAGCGCCGAAGCCGTGCGCTTCGATTCGCTGGACGAGGTCTATACCGACGACGGCCCGTGGTTCATGTCCGACGAGCCCAACGCCTTCGATCAGCTCGCCGAAAGCGACCTGCGCGACGCGTTGATCGCCGCGATCGCCGCGCTGCCCGAACGCGAGGCGCAGGTGATCCAGCTCTATTATGTCGATGAACTCAACCTCGAGGAGATCGGCCAGGTATTCGGTCTTGGCGCCGCCCGCGTGTGCCAGATCAAGGCCTCGGCGCATGCGCGGCTCAAGAAGGCGATGCAGCGCGCGGTTTGAGGCCGCAACCGATGGAACCCAAATAGCAAACGCCTCGATAGCAGGGGATCAAAGTCTGCTACCGAGGCGCGTGACGCGAGAACCGACTTTAAACGGTAAGGTTCCCGTGATGGCCGTTACGCGGCGGTGGTTGCTATTTTGCGTCCTCCGGGCGACCAATCCGATTAATTCGGGCAACGGACGCGTTCGTGCACCGGCCGCTAACACCCACTTGCGGACGTTCAGAACCGGGAGCCGCGCGCGTCGAAGCGGACCTAGAGTGTCATGCGGCGCCGGAGCCGAGCGATGCCTATGCAACCACCATCGCTGTTCGACGTCGGATTATCGCTCCGACTAGCCCGAAACCGAACAGCAGCGTCATCCACGCCGCGGGTTCTGGGACTCCGTTCTGGACGGTGAACTGAAACGCGGTGAGGTCGTGGTTCGGGCTCTGCCCCGGGCCTATTGAGAAGCCGTAGAAATCGCCAGCCCCAAGCGTCACCGTCCTAGAGAAGGACGTGTTCGACGGAATGATATTCGCCGACCCAACAGGATTGAAAGACAGAACTCCGTTCAAGCCCCGAACGCCTGTGATGGTCACGCCGGTGGCGAGGTCATCCTGTGCATTGAACCACGCATTGATGAAGTAGGTCCCAGCCGTTGGCGCATAAAAGAAGACGCCGACACCCGCGACATCCGGCGAAGCGACGAGCGCCGTATTGATGATGTGCACATTGTTCGTGCCGCCTTCGGCCGATAGCGTGAAATTCGTCTGCGATTTGTAAAACCCCGCTCCGTTGCTCCCTGCTAAGGTCTGGAGACAGGTAAGGCCCGTAAGACCAGTAACGCAATCTCCGGCCGGAGCTGACAGAAGGACGCCGCCAGAGCCGTATCGAAAATTGCCGGCTGGATTGGAGCCATTAAAGCCAGTGAAAGCGTCATATATGTCGGCACTTGCAGTCGTTGGCGCAGCCAACGCAATTAATGCGGCGACGCCCAAAGCTTTCAACATACGCAGCCCCTCCAGCGATATCGGCGACAGGGTTTGCTTCTCGTTAACGAGAGTCAAGTGTCGGAAAACTTGACGACTGTTACGTGATCGAAACAACGTCTTTTCAGTTGTTTACCTATTTTTGATTTCCCGAAGATGCTCGACGTTGTCGAAATCTGACAATTTGGATGGAACGACTCGTCGGTCGAAGGCTTTTGATCTCCGACTGTCGAGTCCGGTCAGACCGTCATCTGCCAGTATCCGGACGGCCCCTTTTTCACCGACAGCCCTGCCGCACGCTCTTTGAAACGTCGCGGTTCATCCCAAACGGCTCGCTGCAGCGCGCGACGGCGTGTGTGAAAGTTAAAAGATGACGCGGTTTGTCGGTAATTTTCAAATACGCCGTGAAGGCCGGAAAGTTCGAGCCCGCTGCAAACCGCGATAGTGTGAAGCTAGTGTCAACTTAAGCTGGTCCGCCGCGGCAAAGCCGCGCCGTCGGTCGTCGCTAGGGCGACGCCGGCCGGGGCTCGGCGGATCGCGATTTAGCTTTGCTACATCGCTGCCTCGCCCAACAGAAAACCCCGGTGGCCTCGCGGCCCCCGGGGTTCCTCTGTTCGGCTCCGCCACCCTGTATGAAGGGGGGCAGGATGCCGGAGCCGGACTCCGGCTGCTCGGATTACTGGAGCAGCTTGAGGACGGTCTGCGCGTTCTGGTTCGCCTGGGCGAGCATCGCGGTCGATGCCTGGCTCAGGATCTGCGCCTTCGCCAGGTTGGTCGATTCGGCCGAGAAGTCGGCGTCTTCGATGCGGCTACGCGCGTCGCTCAGGTTGGTGACGTTGGTCGTGACGTTGTTGACCACCGACTGCAGCTGGCTCTGCGCGGCGCCGAACGTGGCGCGCGACGT
>JBDSWC010000092.1:0-19492 GCA_039926845.1 Sphingomonas sp.
ATTTTCACGAGCGAGATTAATTCCACTCTTCCCCGGCTAAGGCCGGGGTCCAGCATCGGACCGGTCGCAACTGGACCCCGGCCTTAGCCGGGGAAGCGTGATGGATCGGTTGCGCCGTTATCTTACATGTTGGGATAGTTTGGCCCTCCGCCACCCTCGGGCACCACCCAGACGATGTTCTGGGTCGGATCCTTGATGTCGCACGTCTTGCAGTGGACACAGTTCTGGGCGTTGATCACGAACTTCGGATTGCCCTCTTCCTCGCCGACGATCTCGTACACCCCGGCTGGGCAGTAACGCTGCGCCGGCTCGTCGTACATCGGCAGGTCGTATTCGACCGGGATGTCGGGATCCTTGAGGGTCAGGTGGACCGGCTGGTCCTCCTCGTGATTGGTGTTCGAGATGAACACCGACGACAGCCGATCGAAGGTCAGTACGCCGTCGGGCTTGGGATAGACGATCGGCTTGACCATGTCCTTGCGCCACAGGCTCTTGTGGTCGGGGTGATGCTTCATCGTGAAGGGCATTTTGATGCCCCACGATTCGAGCCACATGTTGATCCCGGCAAGCGGCGTGCCGAACAGTTCGCCGAACTTTTCGACCAGCGGCAACACGTTGCGGACGACCGACAGCTCCTTCTTCACCCAGCTCTTATCGTAGGCGTCGGTATAGGCCGTCAGCTCATCGCCCTGACGCTGCGAATGGACGGCGTCATACGCAGCCTCGGCGGCCATCATCCCCGACTTCATCGCCGTATGCGTGCCCTTGATCCGCGGCACGTTGAGGAAGCCCGCGGTGTCGCCGATTAACGCGGCGCCGGGCATCGTGAGCTTGGGCACTGACTGATAGCCGCCGTCGCTGATCGCGCGCGCGCCGTAGGACACGCGCTTGCCGCCTTCCAGGATGCTCGCGATCGCCGGGTGCGTCTTCCAGCGCTGCATTTCCTGGAACGGCGAGAGGTAGGGGTTCGAGTAGTTGAGCCACGTCACGAAGCCCAACGCGACTTGCCCGTTGGCCTGATAATAGAGAAACCCGCCACCGTTCGACCCACTCTCGCTGAGCGGCCAGCCCTGCGAGTGGATCACGCGGCCCGCAGCGTGGTTCTCGGGCTTGATGTCCCACAATTCCTTGATGCCGAGCCCATAGACCTGCGGTTCGCAATTCGCGCGCAGGTCGAAGCGATCGACCAGCTGCCGAGTCAGATGCCCACGCGCGCCCTCCGAGAAGAAGGTATATTTGGCGTGGAGCTCGAGCCCAGGCTGGTAATCGGGCTTGTGGCTGCCGTCGCGAGCGACGCCCATGTCGCCCGTCGCGACTCCCTTCACGGTACCGTCGTCCGCGTAGAGAATTTCCGCCGCCGCGAAGCCCGGGAATATCTCGACGCCGAGCTCTTCCGCCTGCCCCGCCAGCCAGCGGCATAAATTGCCCAGGCTGCCGGTATAGGTGCCCTTGTTGTGCATGAATGCCGGGGTGACGATGTGCGGCATCGAGAACCGCTTCTTCTTCGTCAGTATCCAATGCTGGTTGTCGTTGACCTGCACTTCGGCCAGCGGGCAGCCCTTGTCGCGCCAATCTGGGATCAGTTCGTCGAGGCTCTTGGGATCGATCACCGCGCCCGACAGGATATGCGCGCCGACTTCGGAGCCCTTTTCGAGCACGCAGACCGCAATCTCGCCGCCCTTTTCAGCGGCCAATTGCTTCAACCGGATCGCCGCCGACAGGCCCGCCGGCCCCGCGCCGACGATCACCACGTCGTACGGCATCGATTCGCGTTCGCTCATCCCCATTCTCCAGCGCCAGTCATCGCGTTGCGACAACGGATTACCTGCTAAAGCGGTGCCCGCGAATTGACCCCGCCGTCAACTATCGTCTCTATGGACATCACATGGGGGCTGACCAGCATAACGATTGGCGCGCGAGCGTCGCCAGCGCGCTCGAATGGTGGCGCGACGCCGGGGTCGATTGTGAGATCGACCATAGCCCGCGCGACTGGCTGGCGCGGATTCCTTCGCCGGACAAGCTGCCTGCCGCGGTCCGCGAGGCGGTGGCAGAAGAGCCGAAACTGCCCGAAACGCTTGCCGGGTTCGTCGCATGGCGGCTTGGCGCTGCCGGGCCCGAAGCCGGGTGGCCGGGTCGCGTATTGGGCGTGCAGGGCGATGTCGCGAGCGGCCTGATGATCGTCGTCGACATGCCCGACCGCGAGGACGACGCGGCCGGTGCGCTGCTGTCCGGAAGCGCCGGGCGGTTGTTCGACCGCATGCTCGCGGCGATCGGGCGCGACCGGCAGTCAATTTACCTGACCGCGCTATCGGTGAAGCGTCCGCCAGCCGGCCGCGTGACCGACGAAGCCGGGCAGAAACTCGAGGCGCTGATCCGCCACCACCTCTCGCTTGCGGCCCCGAAATGCGTGCTCGCGCTGGGGAATGCGGCGAGTCGTGCGATCACGGGGATGGATGTCGCCGATGCGCGTGGAAGTTTACGCGTTGTTAATCATGATGGCGGGACAAGTGAGGTCGTTGCCAGCTTTCACCCCCGCTTCCTGTTGGAGCGGCCTACGGCGAAGGCGGATTCGTGGAAGGACCTGAGGTTGCTGATCGGGGGACTGGAGTGAAGATCGCGTATCTGTTCGCCGCCAGCGCACTCGCGCTGACCCCGATTCTGGCGAGCCCCGCGCTCGCCGCCGGCGATCCCCCTGCCCCTGCCACGATGTCCCGCGGGATTCCCGCGCAACTCGATTCCGACCAACGCGCCGGTTACAGCGCGGTGTTCAAGGCGATCCGCGAACAACGCTGGGTGGACGCGCAGATTCAGCTCACGACGATGAAGCCCGGGCCGCTGCATTCGATCGCGCAGGCCCAGCTCTTCCTCGCCAAGGGCTCGCCCAAGGTCGAGAATGACGCGCTGCTTGCCGTGCTGGCCAATGCTCCCGAATTGCCTCAGTCGCCCGCCCTCGCACGCATCCTGTCGTCGCGCGGCGTCGTCGCACCGGGCTTGCCGGTTCCACAGAAGCTGGTCTGGGCGAACGGCGCTTCGACCCGTGGCCGCGCCAAGCCGAGCAAGCTCGACCTCGCGACCGCCGACCTCGCGCTGAAGATGCAGCCCTTCATCAAGGCCGATATGGGCCCCGAGGCGCAGGCGCTGCTCGAAGCGACTCCCAACCTCACCCCCGAGGCGCAGGCCGAATGGCAGCAGCGCGTCGCGTGGATCTATTTCCTCCAGGGCGACGACAACAACGCGCGAGTCATGGCCTATAAGGCGCGCACCGGCGCCGGCGACTGGGCGGTCCAGGGCGAATGGGTCGGCGGACTCGCCGCATGGCGCCAGGGCGATTGCACCGCCGCTGGCCAGGCGTTCCTGTCGGTCGCGGCCCGTGCCGCCGACATCGAATTGCGCGCGGCCGGGCTTTATTGGGCGGCGCGCGCCGACATGAAGTGCAACAAGCCGCAGCTAGTCGAAGCGCGGCTGAAGAATGCGGCGCAGCTCGACGAGACCTTCTACGGCATGCTCGCGCGGCAACAGCTGGGCATCAAGGAACAACCACGCGTTTCCGACGAGTTGATGCTCGCCGATTGGGACAAGCTCCAGAACCGCCCCAACGTCCGCGTTGCCGCGGCACTGGTCGAGATCGGCGAGACCGATCTGGCCGACGACGTGCTCAAGCAGCAGGCCAAGATCGGCCCGACGGTCGAATATGCCTCGCTGGTGCGCCTGACCGAGACGCTCGACTTGCCCGAGACGCTGATGTGGCTCGGCAACAATTGCCCGCAAGGGGCCAAGCCGCCGACGATCGCCCGCTTCCCCGCGCCGAAATGGGCGCCGGATGGCGGGTGGAAGATCGACAAGGCGCTGGTCTACGCGCACGCGCTCCAGGAATCACGGTTCAAGCGCAACGTGATCAGCCCGGCGGGCGCCTATGGCCTGATGCAGATCATGCCCGCGGCGGCGATCGATTATGCCCGCGAGCGCGGCATCACGGTCGATCGTGGAGCGCTGACGATGCCGTCGGTCAACATGGCGGTCGGCCAGCGCACGCTCGAGCGGCTGAGCACGCAAAGCTTCGCCAACGGGTCGCTGATCAAGGTGATGGCCGCGTATAATGCCGGGCCGGTGCCGGTCACCGAATGGAATTCGATCGTCAAGGATGGCGGCGATCCGCTGCTCTACATCGAATCGATTCCGTACTGGGAAACGCGTGGCTATGTGACGACGGTGATGCGCAATTACTGGATGTACGAGGCCAAGGGCGGTCGCTTGCAGTCGCCGAGCCGCGAGGCGCTGGCACAGGGTAAGTGGCCGAAGTTTCCGAGCGCCAAGTAAGCCGCGCGCGCGGCGCGCTTAATTTCCATGCGTTGACCCCCAATCCACGTTCGTGCTGAGCCTGTCGAAGCACGCGGACTGGACACGCCCTTCGACAAGCTCAGGGCGAACGGAGAGCTAGATGGCCATCGACGAAACTCGCCACTTCCAGCCTGTCCGCATTGCCGTGTTGACGATCTCCGACACACGCGCACCGGCAGACGACAAATCCGGCGACACGTTGGTGGAACGACTAACCGACGCGGGGCACATCCTCGCCAGCCGCACGATCGAGCGTGACGACCTAGACGCGATCGTCGAACGCTTGGCCGCCTGGATCGACGACCCCGACATCGACGTCGTCATCACCACCGGCGGCACCGGCGTGACTGGCCGTGACGTCACCCCCGAAGCCGTCGAGGCGGTCGCCGAAAAGATGATCCCCGGCTTCGGCGAAGCCTTCCGCTGGCTGAGCTACGCCAACATCGGCACATCGACGATCCAGTCGCGCGCCTGCGCCTGCGTCGCCGGCGGCACCTATATCTTCGCGCTACCCGGCTCGACCGGCGCGGTGAAGGACGGCTGGGACATGATCCTCAAGGACCAGCTCGACAGCCGTTTCCGCCCCTGTAACTTCGTCGAATTGATGCCGCGACTGATGGAGCGTTAGGCCGGCTGCATCGCCGCCAGTTCGTTGCCGTTGGGGTCGCGGAAATGGAATCGCCGCCCGCCGGGAAAGGCGAATTGGCTGCGAGATCGTGCACCTGCCCCGGTCACCGCGGCCAGCGTCACGTCGAGATCGTCGACCTGGATCACCGGGAGCGGCGCGCTGGTCCATTCGGCGCGATCGCCTTGCAGACCTAGATCGCCTTCTCCCGTCTGGGTTGCGGCATAGGTCGGGCCGTAGTCCGCAAAGTCCCACCCGAACGCGGCGTTAAAGAACGCCTTGGTCGTCTCGGTGCTTTGCACTGGCAGTTCGACATAGTTGAGCTTGGCCATTTTCGCCTCCAATGTTCTTGCTATGTTCTATCGCGAAGGATAGACTGTGGCAATGGCAAAAGCCCGTCCCGTCCGCGGTGCCACGGTCAACCGCGAAAGCAGCCGCTTCAACCTGCCAGAACGGTTGGCCGATGGCGATTGGCTCGACGCGCTGGAGGATATCGACGGCGCGCTGCCCAAGCTGAAAACGACCGTCACGGTCGAAACCGCGCGGACCATCATCACACGGAACCAGTCGCCCGACATCGGTTTTGACCGCTCGATCAACCCGTATCGCGGGTGCGAGCATGGTTGCATCTATTGCTTCGCGCGGCCGAGCCACGCCTATCACGACCTGTCGCCGGGGCTCGATTTCGAGAGCAAGCTGTTCGCCAAGCCCAACGCGCCGGTGCTGTTGCGCGAGGAACTCAGCAAGCGCGGCTATGTCTGCAAGCCGATCGCGTTCGGGACCAACACCGATCCGTATCAGCCGATCGAGGCGCATTGGCAGATCACGCGCGAGTGCATCAAGGTGCTGGCCGAGACCAATCACCCGCTGACGATCACCACCAAGTCCGACCGAGTCGTGCGCGACCTGGACTTGCTTGCCCCCATGGCGGCGAAGGGGCTGGCGGCGGTCGCGGTGTCGGTGACTTCGCTCGACCCCAAGATCGCGCGCACCGTCGAGCCGCGCGCGCCGCATCCGGAACGCCGGCTGACCGCGGTGCGGCGGCTGGCCGATGCCGGCGTGCCGGTGTTCGTATCGATCGCGCCGGTCATCCCGGCGATTACCGACCACGAGGTCGAGCATATCGTCGAGCGGGCGGCCGAAAGCGGCGCGCGCGGGATCAACTTCCTCCCCGTCCGCCTGCCGCACGAAGTCGCACCCTTGTTCCGCGCGTGGCTGGACGAGCATTTCCCCGACCGCGCGGGCAAGGTGATGGCGATCATCCAGTCGCTCCGCGGCGGCCGCGACAACGACCCCGATTTCTTCACCCGGATGCGCGGGTCCGGCCCGTGGGCCGACCTGATCCGCACGCGCTTTCAAATAGCGATCCGCAAGCATGGGCTGAACAAGGAGCGGCTGACGGTGCGGAGCGATTTGTTCCGGCCACCTAGCGGGGTACAAGGGGAGTTGTTTTGATCCTCGTCAGCCTTGCGCTGATCTATTCATTTGAACGGAAGGCATCCCATGCGGCAGCCTCAAGGCGGCCATCGCCGTCAGCGATAATATCGCCTGCGTTATCCGTGAGGACGAACGACGACTGAACACCGCCCAACGACGCTGAGCCATCAAGGGCAAGCAAAAGGCCGTAGTACGCATCAGTCAAAGCGGCTTCGATCGCGGCATAGACATGTTCTTTTTGAGCGGCATCAAGCTCCGCGGCAGCGACGTATTTAGATACAGCCGATCCCCTTGCGTCGAAGAAAGTTGCAAGCAAAGCGTCACGCTCCATCCGACATGCTGTCGCAAATTGTGTTGGTCCCACCGTACCGTCTCCACCTATTGCCGGTGAAACTAGCGCCCCGCCCGACTCTTCATCAACGGCTGGATCTTCGTCCCGAAATCCTCGACCCCCTGCACGAAATCGTCGAACGTCAGCAGCACGCCGCCGGTGTTCGGCACTTCGGCCATCTCATCCAGCATCCGCGCGATACTCGCATGGCTACCCACCAGGGTTCCCATGTTGATGTTGACCGCCCCCTCGGGCGCGGCGAGCTGTCGGACGTTGGTGGTGGCGTTGACCTTGTCGGCGGCGCCCTGGTTGGCGAGCCAGGCGATCGCGTCGTTATCGACCCCGGCGTTGATGTGCTTCCACCGCGCCATTGCTTCCTCGTCGGTGTCGGCGGCGATGATCATGACGAGGACGAACACCGACACGTCGCGGCCGGTTTTGGCGGTCGCTTCGGCGAGGCGCGTGTTGTTCGACGCGAACGCGGTCGGCGTGTTCACGCCCTTGCCGAGGCAGAAGGCGTAGTCCGCCCATTTCGCGGAGAAGGCGAGACCCTCGTCCGACGACCCTGCGCAGATGATCTTCATGTCGCCCTCGGGCTTCGGCCGGACGAGGCAATCGTCCATCTGGTAATAGTCGCCCTTGAAGTCGCTCCGCCCGGTCTCCCACAGCTCCCGCAGGATGCGAGCATATTCGTCCAACATCTGGTAACGGTTGCGGAAATGCTCGTCGCCGGGCCACAGCCCCATCTGGCTATATTCGGGCCGCTGCCACCCGGTGATCAGGTTGAGCCCGAACCGCCCTTGGCTGATGCTGTCGATCGTATTGCACATTCGCGCGGCGAAGGCGGGCGGGATGACGAGCGTCGGACAGGTCGCATAGATCTTGATCTTCTCGGTGACGGCGGCGAGCCCGGCCATCAGCGTGAAGCTCTCCAGGCCGTATTCCCAGAACTCGGTCTTCCCGCCGAATCCGCGCAGCTTGATCATCGACAGAAGGAAATCGAGACCGTGCTTCTCCGCCGATTGCGCGATCTGCTTGTTGAGGTCGAACGACGGCATGTATTGCGGCGCGTTCTCCGAAATCAGCCAGCCATTGTTGTTGATGGGCACGAAAACGCCGACTTGCATGGGCTTAGCTCCTGAGGAATTCGAGGACGATGCGATTGAACGTATCGGGATCGGTGACGTTGCAGGCGTGGCCGCCCCAATCCATCAACGCGAGCGAGATATTGTCGTTTGCGACGGCGAGGCGTTCCGACGCGGTATAGGGTGCGAGCATGTCGTCGCGGGTGGCGAGCGCGAGGGTCGGCGTGGTGAGCGAGCCGATCCAGTCGCTCGCATCGAATGCGGCGATGGCGGCGATGCGTTTCTTTAAAGTCTGCGCGCCTTGGAAATGCGCGAGATGCGCCTCCGTCTCTCGCGCTAGCCGGTCACCGTTCTCCGAAATCCACGGCGCAGGAAACAGGAAGATCGGCTGGGCCTCGAGATACGCCTTCGCGCCGCCCGACTTGAGGAGGTGCAGACGCGCGTCGAAACAGCGCAGCGTCACCGCATCGGTCTTTGCCCAGCCATTGACGACAACCAGCTTGCCCAGCCGATCCGGCGCGAGCCGCGCGAGCGCGAGCCCGATAATCCCGCCGAGAGCGTGCCCCGTCAGGTCGGCGCGCTCTATCCCAAGGCCGTTCATCAGCGACAGCACATCCAGCGCCATATCGTCGATCGACACGCTTTCCGGCAGCACGGGGTCGCTCTTCCCGGTGCCGCGATGATCGTAGAGGATGACGCGATTCGTTTCGGCGAGCGCCGGCACGTTCGGCATCCAATAACCGCCCGATCCGCCCAACCCGGCCGACAGGATCAACGGTGGACCGCTGCCATGTGCCTCGTAATAAAGCCCTGAGACATTTCCCATCTACGCCACCCCGGCGAAGGCCGGGGCCCAGGATCTGGCCGGTCGCAACTGGGCCCCGGCCTCCGCCGGGGTGGGAGTAAGGAGTAGCGGGTCAGCCAATGTGCGCCACACTGGCGATCTCAACCAGGCAATCCGGCTTCACCAGCTCGCATTTTATGCAATAGCGCGCGGGCTTCGCACCGGGGAAATACTCGGCATAGACCTGGTTGAACGCGGCATAGTCGGCTAGGTCCTTGAGGAAGATGTGGTTCATCGCGATGTCCGCCATGGTGGCGCCGCTCGCCTCCAGCGTTACCTTGATCACCTCAAGCACATGTCGCGTCTGCGCTGCGGCGTCGCCGACGTGGAGCACCGCCCCGCCTTCACCCAGCGCCAGCACGCCCGAGACATAAACCGTGTTCCCCGCCTTTGCTCCGGCCGAATAGGGCGCGATAGGGGTCGGAAACTGCGGCGGGTTGATGGGCTCGAACGCCATGACGTCAGTCCTTGCTATCATGTTGAGGAAGTTGGCCGAAACTGCCGCAGAAGTCTGCGACGGTGCTGACCCAGCCGAAGAATTTTTCGACGTTATAGACCGTCGCGTCTTGCATCGCGGGCGGGCCGAGATGGTGGGTCGCATCCTCCAGCATCACCCCGAAATATTCGAGGTGAAAGCCGTCGCGCAGCGTGCTCTCGACGCAAACATTTGTGGCGATCCCGACGAACACGATATTGCGAATGCCGCGGGCGCGCAGGGTCGAATCGAGCTGCGAGTTGAAGAACGCCGAATAGCGCGTCTTGTGGAGCGTGATGTCGCCCGGCTGGGGTTTCAGCGCATCGACCAGTTCGTAATCCCACCCCCCGCGCGCGAGCAATTGCCCAGCGAGTTCGGGCCGCGTGCGCATGGTCTTGAGCGCGTTCGACTTGTGCCAGTTGGGCGACCCCGGCCCGCCCGCTTCCTTATAATCCGGGTCCCAGCCGTTCTGGAGATATACGACTTGCACACCTGCCTGCCGTGCGATGTCGAGCACCGTCGCAATCTTGCCGATCACGCCGGCCGCGCCGGCAATGTCGAACCCGGCGAGATCGACGTATCCGCCCCCGCTGGCATAGGCGTTCTGCATGTCGATCACGACGACCGCGGTTTCGTGCGGCGCCAATCGCAGCGCCTCGGGCCGCGCCGCCAACGTTACGCCATTCTCGCCGGCGCTGCCGGTCGTCACCATGTCCATTTAGCGCAGTCTGCGGCGCGCGTCGGTCAAAGGCAAGTCAGGCCGCGCTGGCGAGTTTGTAGTCCTTGAACCGGGCGCGGAGCTCGGTTTTGAGGATCTTGCCCGTCGCGGTGTGTGGCAGGTCGTCGACGAACACGATCTCGTCCGGCAGCCACCATTTGGCGACGTAATCCGCGAGATGCGCGGTGATCTCGGCCGGCGTCACGCCGCTGCCGGGCTTGCGCACGACCAGCAGGATCGGGCGCTCGTCCCATTTGGGATGATAGACGCCGATCGCCGCCGCTTCGTGCACTCCGGCACAGCCGATCGCGGCATTTTCCAGATCGACCGAGCTGATCCATTCGCCGCCCGACTTGATAACGTCCTTCGACCGGTCGGTAATCTGCATCGTTCCGTCGGGGTGGAGCACCGCGACGTCCCCGGTATCGAACCATTGCCCGTCCTCGGTCGCATCGGCCTCAGCCTTGAAATAGCGCTTCACTACCCATGGCCCACGGACCTGGAGCCGGCCCGAACTCTTGCCGTCGCGCGGCTGCTCGACGCCGTCGTCATCGATGACGCGAAGCTCGACGCCGAACGGAACCTGCCCCTGCTTGCAGACCAAATCGAGTTGCTGGTCGAGCGTCATCTCGTCCCAATTGGGTGGCGGTGTGCCGGCCGTGCCGATCGGCGACATCTCGGTCATGCCCCACAGATGCTTGACCTCGATCCCCATCTTCATCAGCCGTTCGATCATCGCACGCGGTGCGGCCGACCCGCCGATCGTGACCTGCTGCAGGTGCCGAGGCTCTTCACCGGTCGATTCCATGTGCTGGAACATCGACAACCAGACGGTCGGCACGCCAGCCGAATGCGTGACCTTTTCCTGGTTCATCAAGCGGCAGATCACCGCCGCGTCATTGGTTGCCGAATAGACAAACTTTGACCCAGCCAGCGCCGCGGCGAAGGGCAGGCCCCAGGACGCTGCATGAAACATCGGCACTACAGGCAGAATTACCGACCGCGCGCTGAGATTGAACACCCACGGCGCGACCTCGGCCATGGCGTGAATCATGGTCGAGCGGTGTTCATATTGAACGCCCTTGGGGTTCCCCGTCGTACCGCTGGTGTAGCAAATCATGCACGGGTCGCGCTCGGGCCCCTCGTGCCAGGCGTAGTCGCCGTCTTCGGCGTCGAGCAAAGCCTGAAAACCGTCCAAGCCCAAATCGTCGAACGCCACGTAATGCTCAATGGTCGTCCATTGCGGCTTCAGCCGGTCGATGATCGGCTGAAATTGCTTGTCGTAGAACAGCACCCGGTCCTCGGCATGGTTCGCGATGTAGACGAGTTGCTCGTCGAATAGCCGCGGATTGATCGTGTGGATCACCCCGCCCATCCCGATCGCGCCGTACCAAGCGGTCAAATGATGCGTATGGTTCATCGCGAACGTCGCGACGCGGTCGCCGGGCTTGATCCCCCATTTCTCGAGCCGCTGCGCCAGTTTACGCGCGTCACGGTGCGTGCCGGCCCAATCGGTCCGCGTCTCGCTGCCGTCCGCCCAATAGCTGACCAGTTCGCGCCCGCCATGCTCGCGCGCGGCGTGATCGAGCAGCCGCATCACGCGTAGCTCGAAATCCTGCATCGCGCCCAAACTCATCAAACTCTCCCACCCTGTCTCTGGCGGACAGTATTCCGCGCCTAGCCCACCAGCGCAAGGCGTTGCGGCGGGGCGATCGCGATCTGCGCGGACGTGACGCCGGGCAGATCGGCGATTCGGTCGGTCAATTCGCTGTCGAGCAGGAAATCGCGGCCCAGCAGCACCGTCGCGGTACCGCCTGTCGAAAGCGGCACGGTCATGCGCGCCTCGCCCCGCGCGCCGCGGGCTTCGGATAGCAAAGCGCCGAGCGCGGGGATTGCGACGGCATCATCGACCGCGATCTCCAGCATCATGCGCGTTGTATTGGCCAGGCTCTCGAACGGCTGGATGCGCTTGATCGTCACGCGCGGGGTTTCTTCGCCGGCGCGGCGGTCGAGCTCGACGGTCAGCAGTCCGCATCCGCCGTTGCGTGACGCTTCCTCAAGATCGCCTGCGACGATGTCGTCGAAGCAGGTCGCGATGAACTGGCCCGACGGGTCGGACATCGTCGCCATCATGTAGCGGCGTCCCTTGGCGGAAGTGCGCCAGCGCGCATCCTCGACCATCGCCGCCATCACCGCGCCCGCGCGGCCGTTTTCGGGAATTTGGATGTCGCCCAGATCGGCGAAGCGCCTTGCGCCGTGCATCTTGGCGAGTTGCGAAAAGCGATCGACCGGGTGCGCGGAGAAATAGAAGCCGAACGCTTCCTTTTCCTGCTCCATCCGCGTGGCAAGGCTCCAGCGCGCCGACAACGGCACCTTGATGTGCGTGCCCGACGCTTCGCTTTCGCCGAACAGCCCGCCCTGCCCGCTGGTCTTCTGGTTGTGGACCCGCGCGGCGGTAGCGAGGATCGTTTCCGCGCAGGCGAAGATGCCGGCCCGATTGGGATCAATCCCATCGAACGCACCCGCCGCTGCGAGCGTTTCGAGCTGGCGCTTGTTGAGCAACCGCGGGTCCACCCGATGCGCGAACTCGTCGAGCGTGGCGAATGCGCCCTTCTCGTCGCGCTCCTCGATGAGCTTCTCCATTGCGCCCTCGCCGACCGATTTCAACGCGGCGAGTGCGTAGCGCACGGCGAGGCCATCGTCGGTCGCCTGCACGTCGAACTCGGCGAGACTGACGTTCACGTCGGGCGGCAACAGGGCGACACCGAGCCGCCGCATGTCGTCGACGAAAATCGCAAGCTTGTCGGTCAGATGCAGGTCATAGCACATCGACGCCGCATAGAATTCGTGCGGATGATGCGCCTTCAGCCACGCCGTCTGATATGCGAGCAACGCATAGGCCGCAGCGTGCGATTTGTTGAAACCGTAGCCGGCGAACTTGTCGATCAAGTCGAACAATTCGTTCGCCTTGGCCTTGTCGATCTGATTGGTCTCCAGGCATCCCGCGACGAAATGGTCGCGCTGCGCCGCCATTTCGGACGCGATCTTCTTGCCCATCGCGCGGCGCAGCAAATCGGCGCCGCCGAGCGAATAGCCAGCCAGCACCTGCGCGGCCTGCATCACCTGTTCCTGATAGACGAAGATGCCGTACGTCTCGGCCAGGATCGGTTCGAGCAGCGGATGCGGATAGGTGATCGGCTCCTGTCCGTTCTTGCGGCGGCCGAACGCCGGAATGTTGTCCATCGGACCCGGGCGGTACAGCGAGACGAGCGCGATGATGTCGCCGAAATTGGACGGACGCACCGCCGACAGCGTGCGCCGCATGCCTTCCGATTCCAGCTGGAACACGCCAACCGTGTCGCCCTTCTGGAGCAATTTATAGACGTCCTCATCGTCCCAGGTCAGCGCGTCGAGATCGAGCGTGATGCCGCGCTTGGCGAGCAATTGCATCGCCTTCTTGAGCACCGACAGGGTCTTGAGCCCGAGGAAGTCGAACTTCACCAATCCGGCATATTCGACATATTTCATGTCGAATTGCGTGACGGGCATATCGGATCGCGGATCGCGATAGAGCGGGACGAGTTCGGCAAGCGGGCGGTCGCCGATCACCACGCCCGCAGCGTGAGTCGAACTGTGACGCGGCAAGCCCTCAAGCTTCATCGCCAGGTCGAGCAAGCGGCGCACGTCCTTGTCGCCGCGATATTCGGCCATCAGCTCGCTGACACCGTTCAACGCGCGCGTCAGCGTCCACGGGTCGGTGGGGTGGTTGGGCACCAGCTTGGCCAGCCGGTCGATTTGGCCGTAGCTCATCTGCAGCACGCGACCGGTGTCCTTGAGCACCGCGCGCGCCTTCATCGTCCCGAACGTAATGATCTGCGCGACCTGGCCCCGGCCGTATTTTTCCTGGACGTACCGGATCACCTCGCCGCGCCGCGTTTCGCAGAAATCGATGTCGAAGTCGGGCATCGACACGCGTTCGGGGTTGAGGAACCGTTCGAACAGCAGCCCCAGCTTGATCGGGTTCAGGTCGGTGATCGTCAGCGACCACGCCACCACGCTGCCGGCGCCCGATCCGCGGCCCGGGCCGACGGGTATGTCGTTTGACTTAGCCCACTGGATGAAATCGGCGACGATCAGGAAATAGCCCGAAAACCCCATCGAAATGATCACGTCGAGCTCGAATTCGAGCCGGTCGCGATAGTCCTGAAAACGCTCATCCCCAGCGTGTTGAGCGGCCTCCAGTTCCTTGATCCGCGCAATGCGCTTCCCCAACCCGTCGCGCGCCCATGTCCGCAGCGCCTCCGCTTCTGCATCAGGGTCGCCCGCCAGGCTCGGCAGGATCGGCTTCCGCTTGGGTGCGGCGACCGCGCAGCGCTGCGCGACGACCAGCGTGTTGGCGATCGCCTCCGGCAAGTCGGCGAACAAGGTCCGCATGCCTTTCGTCGGCTTCATCCACGCGTCGGGCGAACTGCGCGGGCGATCCTCGCTGGCGATGTAGCTGGATGAGGCGATGCACAGCATGGCGTCGTGCGCCTCGCCGAAGTCCTGATCGGCGAAGCAGCATGGGTTGGTCGCGACGATCGGCAGGTTCCGGGCATAGGCCAGTTCGAGCAATTCGGCTTCGGCCTTGCCTTCGACGGGATCGAACCGACGCGAGATTTCGACATATAGACGGTCGCCGAAGATCCTCTGGAGCCGGTCGGCATAGGAGAGCGCGCGGTCGGGTTGGTCCTCGGCAAACAGCCGGGCGAGCGCGCCCTCCCCGCCCGCCGTCAGCGCGAGGAGTCCCTCAGAATGCGCTGTCAGCGTGTCGAGATCGACATGCGGCGCTTGCTCCACCGGGCGGCCGAGATGGGCTTCGCTGACCAGTTTGCACAGATTGAGATAGCCGGCCTCATCCTGAGCATAGAGCGCGAGCCAGTCGATCGCGACCGCCGTCCCTTCGGGCAGATCGGGCCGCGCGACGCCAAGCATCGTGCCGATGATCGGCTGCACCCCGGCGTCGATCGCTGCGTCGGAGAACTGCATCGCGGCATAGAGCCCGTTGCGGTCAGTCAGCGCGGCGGCCGGGAACCCCAGCGCGCGCGCCGCCTTGGCGATCGCCTTCGGCTCGATCGCGCCGTCGAGCATCGTGTAGCACGAGAAGATTCTGAGGGGCACGAAGCCGGAATGGGGCATGGCTCCACGTTAGGGATTGCGGCGCGGCATGGAAAGCGGGCGGTCGCGGTTATCCACAGTGTTCGACGCGTTCTGAGCAGACCGACAGTTCCCCAGCGCGCCGACGGCGATGATCGCCGGCCAGAAGATGAAGCTGTTCAACGCGGCATCGGCCGCCGCCATGACCGCAACGATCGCCACTGCACCGATCGCGCTCCCGACCCCGTTCCGTGCCAGCACAAGTACGGGCGCCACCAACACGACCGCGATCATCAGCGCCAGCCCGACCACTCCGAACTGACCGACGACCAGCATCGGTACGCCCCACGGCCGAAATCCGATCGGCGTCCACCAATCCCACCGCCCCCAACCGATCAGCAGGTGCTGGTGGAGCAATGGCATGACCTTCTGGTCCTGCGACACGCGCCAGAGCAGCGAACCGCGCCCCGTGCTGCGGACCAGCGCCAGAACGTGCCCGCCGAGCGAGGTATGGCGCGCGATCCGCTCGAACGGGACAAGCCCGGAAAGATACAGGACCGCTCCCGCACCCGTCGCAATCGTCCCCGCCTTCCACCAGCGCGCGGCGATGCGCACGCGGCCGCTCAGCGCGAGCACGCCCACCGCCAGTAACAGGATCGCCCCGACGGACTGGCTGGCGAGCGAGGTCACGATCAGCACGATCGCAGTCGAGCGCCACCTGCGGTCGCACCGGGCCAGCGCGATCGCCGCCACCGCCGCCATCGCCATCCAGACGCCATATTGATTGCCGTCCTCGAACATCGCCAGCGGCCGATAGCCAACGTAACGGTCGATCCCGTCCATGCTGAACGGGTGTCGGCCATAGAGTAGCGTGTAGACCGTCGGCCCTCTGACCAATTCAAGCAGGGCCACCGGCAAGAGCGCGACCCCGCTCCACGCAATTGCCTTCAGCAACGCCGCCGCGCCGTCCTCGCCCGCGAAATAGAGCTTCCCGATCAGCCAACTCCCGCCCCAGGCCGCCAGCATATAGGCCGATGGCGCCAGTCCCGATGCCGGATCACCCGTCAGCGCGGCGCGAAGCAACGGCCAGCCACACCAAGCGAGCAACGCGAGGTCGAGCGCGCGCAGCCGCAGCGTCGGCCAGCGCCGGAAATCGACGATCAAACTTGCAAGACACGTTGCCGCGGCGATCGCGGCCGCCTTGCTGATCAGCATGTCGGCGGGCAGCACCAGCCCCATGATCTCGATCGGCGTGACGGTCATCGACTGAAAGAACGGCGGATAGGCCGCGACCGGCAGGATCAGCCAGCCCCCGAAATAGCTCCACGCCGCCGCCTCGCGCGCGGGTCGCAGCGCGAAAACGGCGATCGCTGCGAGCGTAAACCCGGCATACGCCAACACTATACCGTGCGTATCGATCGCCCTATCCCCCGGGGGTCGGTTTTGGAGCAGTCATGAACGCCACGCAACTCGTCGGAACGATCGCCTGTACCGTTGCGGCACTCGCCTGCGTGTCGCGGCGGGATGTGCGTTGGTACGCGCCGGCCACCGTGTTCGCGTTGATGGTGGTCGATCTGCAAGTCCAGGGCCGATACGCAGTGCGCACAGCGGTGGAAAACTTCCTGTTCGCGCACGGTCTGGCGACTGCGGAGAAAAGGCCGTTTCAGCTCGTGGTGCTGATCATCGCCGCGGTCGCGCTGATTCTAATCATTCGTCGCTTTGCACGGGGCACCGGCGGACTACGCGAGGCGCGGCTGGGTGCGCTCCTGATCGCGACTCTCTGGGGTCTGGAAGCGATCTCGCTGCATCAGACCGATCGCATCATGTGGATGCCGGTCGGCCCGATCCTGCTCGGCGGATGGCTGTGGATCGCGGCCAGCGCGCTCGCGATCGGCGGCGCGCTGTTCGGGCGTGCGCGCCGGCGCTGATCAGAGCAGCTTTTCGATGTCCGCTGAGATGTCCTCGGGCTTGGTCGTCGGCCCATAGCGTTCGACGACCTTGCCGTCCTTGCCGACCAGGAACTTGGTGAAGTTCCACTTGATGCCCTCGGTGCCGAGGAACCCCGGTGCCTGCTTCTTCAATTCGGCGTAGAGCGGATCGGCGCTGGATCCATTGACATCGACCTTGGCGAAGACCGGAAAGGTCACGTCGTAGGTCAGCGAGCAAAACGTCGCGATTTCCTCGGCGTTGCCCGGTTCCTGCGCGCCGAACTGGTTGCAGGGGAACCCCAGCACCTCGAACCCGCGATCAGCGTATTTGCGGTGCAGCGCCTCCAGCCCCTCATATTGCGGCGTGAAGCCGCATTTTGAGGCGACGTTGACGACCAACAGAACCTTGCCGGCGAACTCCGAGAGATCGGCGTCACTGCCGTTGGCCGCTTTGACGTGGAAATCGGTGATCGCGGTCATGCGCCCCTCCTCTAGGCCAGATGGCCCTCATGCAGCCGCATCACGCGGTCCATCTTCGCTGCGATGCGCTCGTTGTGCGTGGCGATCAAGGCAGCCGACCCTTCCTGCCGCACCAGCCGCAGCAGTTCGGCGAGCACCACGTCGGCCGTAGCCTCGTCGAGGTTGCCGGTAGGCTCGTCGGCAAGGATCAGCGCAGGGCGGTTCGCCAGCGCGCGGGCGACGGCGACGCGTTGCTGCTCGCCGCCTGACAATTGGCTCGGCTTATGCGTCAGGCGGTGGCCGAGGCCGAGCGTCGTCAGCAGCTCCTCGGCCCGCGCATCGGCATCGGTCCGCTGGGCGCCATGGACGAGTTGCGGCAGCACGACGTTCTCGATGGCATTGAAGTCCGGGAGCAGGTGGTGGAACTGATAGACGAAGCCGAGCTTGTCGCGCCGCGTTGTCGTTCGGGCCGCGGCCTCCTGTTGCGCCACCTCGACGCCGGCGATGCGGATCGACCCGCCGAACCCGCCCTCGAGCAGGCCGACCGCTTGCAGCAACGTCGACTTGCCCGACCCCGATGGCCCGAGCAGCGCGACGATTTCGCCCGGCCCGAGCCCCAGATCGACGCCGCGCAAAACCTCAATCGTTTCGCCCCCCTGGACGAACGACTTGGTCAGCCCGCTGGTGGAAAGGACGGCGTCACTCATACCGCAGCACCTGTACCGGATCGGTGCTCGCCGCCTTGAACGCGGGATAGAGCGTCGCGAGGAAGGTCAGCAGCAAGGCGATCAGGACCACGGCGGTGATCTCCACCGGATTGGGCTTGGACGGGAGTTCGGTCAGGAAGCGGATCTGCGGGTCCCACAAATTCTGTCCCGACAATCGCTGGACGAAATCGACGATCGGCTGGCGGAAATGCAGCAGCACGAAGCCGAGGATCAGGCCGAGCATGGTTCCCAGCGCGCCGATCGTCGTGCCTACCGTCATGAAGATCCGCACCATCGCCCCGCGCGTCGCGCCCATCGTGCGCAGGATGGCGATGTCGCGCGTCTTGGCGCGGACCAGCATGATCAGTGACGACGCGATGTTGAACGCCGCGACCAGGATGATGATGCACAGGATCACGAACATCGCGACCTGCTCGACCGCCAGCGCTTCGAACAATTCCGAATTCATCTGGCGCCAGTCGTTGATCACCGCGCGGCCCTGAACCTTCGCCGCCAGCGGGCGCAGGATGTCGCCGACCTTGTCCGGATCGCCGGTCTTGACCTCGATCATACCGACCGTGTCGCTGGGCAGCAACAGCAGCGTCTGCGCGTCCTCCATCGGCATCAGCACATAGGATTTGTCGTAGTCGTAGACCCCGACCTCGAAAATCGCGCCCACAGTATAGGCGACCATCCGCGGCACGGTCCCGAACGGGGTGGACTGGCCGGCCGGGTTCCAGATCGTGATCTGATCGCCGACCTGCGCACCCAATGACTCGGCAAGGCGCGATCCGATCGCGACCCGGTTGCTGCCCGTCGTGATATTGGCGAGCTTCCCCACCACCACGTTGTTCTTGATCGCCGGGTTATTGCGCAGGTCGCCGACTTCGAGGCCCCGCAGAAGGATGAATTCGACCCGGCCGTTGAACGTCGTCATCAACGGCTGCTCGATCAACGGTGTCGCGCTGGTCACGCCCGGTGTCGCTTTCGCGTCGGCCAGCACGCCACGCCAGTCGCGCAGTTGGCCGTTATATCCCTGTACTACGGCGTGACCGTTGAGCCCGACGATCTTGTCGAACAGTTCGGCGCGGAACCCGTTCATCACGCTCATGACGATGACGAGTGCGGCGACGCCGAGCATGACGGCGAACAGGCTGAACGCCGCGACCAGGGCGATGAACCGCTCGCCCTTGCCGGGAAGCAAATAGCGCCGTGCGATCATGCGTTCGTAGCGCGACAGGAGTATCAAATTGGCCTCACTAGTCCGCCATCGGACGGGGCAGCTCTAGGGTCAGGGCAAGTGGCTGGCAACCAAGGCGATCCTGTGGCGGATTCGACACAGGCCTGCCGCAATCGGCGAGACCACACCCGTTTTACGATGACAAAACCGCAATCGCCGCTTAGCAAAT
>JBDSWC010000093.1:0-28745 GCA_039926845.1 Sphingomonas sp.
CCGCCTTCGATTCGGTCTCGGTCGGCTCGACCAGCATCGCGCCGTGGACGACCAGCGGGAAATACATCGTCATCGGGTGATAGCCCTCGTCGATCAGCCCCTTGGCGATGTCGATCGTCGAGAAGCCCTCGGGCAAGCCGTCGTCGCTGAAGATCGCCTCGTGCATGCACGGGCCACTGTGCGCGAACGGCGCGTCGAGCGTGTCCTCCAGACTGCGCAGGATGTAGTTCGCGTTGAGCACCGAATCCTCGGCGACCTGGCGCAGACCGTCGGCGCCGTGGCTGAGGATATAGGTCAGCGCGCGGGTGAACATGCCCATCTGGCCGTTGAACGCGACCATCCGGCCAAAGCTCTTGGCGTGATGCTCGCCCGCGGTTTCTTCTTCGACCAGCGCGAAATGATCGCCCTGCTGCTCGACGAACGGCAGCGGCGCGAACGGTGTCAGCGCTTCTGAGAACACCACCGGCCCGGCACCAGGACCGCCGCCGCCGTGCGGGGTGGAGAAGGTCTTGTGCAGGTTGATGTGCATCGCGTCGATGCCGAGGTCGCCCGGACGGACGCGACCGACGATCGCGTTGAAATTCGCGCCGTCGCAATAGACGAAGCCCCCGACCGCATGCACCGCGTCGGAGATGGTCTTCATCTCGCGCTCGAACAGCCCGCAGGTATTGGGATTGGTGATCATCACCCCGGCGACGTCGGGGCCGAGCCGTGCGGTCAGCGCCGCGACATCGACTCGCCCGTCAGCGGTCGCGGGAATGTCTTCGACGCCGTAGCCTGCGAAGGCCGCGGTCGCCGGGTTCGTGCCGTGCGCGCTTTCCGGGACCAGGATGACCTTGCGGTGCCCTTCGCCCTTCGCCTCCAGCGCGGCTTTGATCGCCAGGATGCCGCATAGTTCGCCGTGCGCGCCGGCCTTGGGACTCATCGCCACCGAATGCATGCCGGTCAGGGTCACCAGCCAATGGGCGAGTTGATGGATCACTTCGAATGCGCCCTGGACGGTCTCGGTCGGCTGGAGCGGATGGACGTCGGCAAAGCCCGGCAGCCGCGCCATCTTCTCGTTGAGCCGCGGATTGTGCTTCATCGTGCACGAGCCGAGCGGGAACAGGCCGAGGTCGATCGCGTAATTCTGCCGCGACAGGCGCGTATAGTGACGCACCGTCTCGGGTTCGCGCAGACCCGGCAAACCGATGGCACTTTTGCGCTCAAGTCCGCCCAATTTCGACGCAACCGCCAGAGGTGCGGCAACTTCCACGCCCGTGGTCTCCGTCGAGCCGATCTCGAAGATCAACGCCTCCTCCAGCATCAGCGCGCGGTTGCCGGTAAAGGTCGTTTGCGCGGCACCTTCGCCACCTTCGGGCGCGGTGGGACGCCAGCCGCTCTGGTTGATGCTCATGCCAGCGCCTCCTGCAGCGCGGAGGCAAGCGTCTCGACGTCCTCCTGCGTGGTGGTTTCGGTGACCGCCACGACCAGCCCGTTGGCGAGGTCGGCCGCGCCCGGATAGAGCCGCCCGAGCGACACGCCGGCGAGGATGCCCTTGTCGGCCAGGTCGCGCACTACGGGGCGTGCTTCCTTCGGCAGCTTCAGCGTAAACTCGTTGAAGAAGCTGTCGTTGACCAGCTCGACGCCCGGCACCTTGGCCAGCCGCTCCGCTGCGGCGACTGCGCCGGCATGGTTGGTCGTGGCGAGCGCGCGCAAGCCCGCCTCGCCCAGCAACGTCATGTGGATCGAGAAGGCCAGCGCGCACAGGCCGGAATTGGTGCAGATGTTCGACGTCGCCTTCTCGCGCCGGATATGCTGCTCGCGGGTCGACAGCGTCAGCACGAACCCGCGCTTGCCCTCGGCATCCACGGTCTCGCCGCAGAAGCGGCCGGGCATCTGGCGGATATATTTCTCCTTGCAGCCCATCAGCCCCACGTATGGTCCACCGAACTGCAGCCCGACGCCGATCGACTGGCCTTCGCCGACGACGATGTCGGCATCCATCTCGCCCGGCGATTTGAGCGCTCCGAGCGCAACCGGCTCGGTCACCACGGCGATCAGCAGCGCTTTCTTCGCGTGACATGCATCGGCCAGCGGACGCAGGTCGGCGATGCGACCGAGAATGTCGGGATATTGCACCACGACGCACGACGTATCGTCGTCGATGCTCGCGATCAGCGCGTCGAGATCGGTGTCGGCGGTCAAGCTGGGCAGCGAAGTCTCAAGCTGGTCGCCGGTATATTTGGCCATCGTCTTGGCGACGGAGACGTAGTGCGGGTGGAGCCCTGCCGACAGGATCGCCTTGCCGCGCTTCGTAATACGCCGCGCCATGCCGATCGCTTCCCAGCACGCAGTCGAGCCGTCGTACATGCTGGCGTTCGCCACATCGGTGCCGAGCAGCCGCGCGACCTGCGTCTGGAACTCGAACAGCATCTGCAGCGTGCCCTGCGCGATTTCGGGCTGATACGGCGTGTAGGCGGTCAGGAACTCGCCGCGCTGGATCAAGTGATCGACCGACGCCGGCACGTGATGGCGATACGCGCCGCAACCGAGGAAGAATGGCGCATCGCCGGCCGCGAGGTTCTTCTTGGCAAGCTTCGTCATGTGCCGCTCCACCGCCAGTTCGCTGGCGTGCATCGGCAAGTCGCGGATCGGTCCATCGAGCTGCGCCACGGCGGGCACATCGACGAAGAGATCGTCGATCGTCTTCGCGCCGATGACGGCGAGCATCGCCTCGCGGTCGGGTTGGGTCAGGGGCAGGTAGCGCATTCAACAATCTCCCCCCTCCCTGGAAGGGAGGGGTCGGGGGTGGGTCGGTCCTGGCGGTACGGATAGATTAGCGTGACGGTCGCAGTAGCCCGGTCACTCCACCCACCCCCAGCCCCTCCCTTCCAGGGAGGGGAGTTCCGGTCACAGCTTCGCGACGAACGCCTCGTATTTGGCTTCGTCCATGAAATCCTCGAGCTCGCTCGGGTCGCTCAGGGTCAGCTTGAAGAACCAGCCATCGCCGTCGGCATCTTCGTTCACCAGGCCCGGATTGTCGGCAAGGTCGGCGTTGCCCTCGATCACCGTGCCCGACACCGGCGAATAGACGTCCGACGCAGCCTTGACGCTCTCGACGACCGCGGCCTCGTCGCCCTTGGCGACGGTCTTGCCCTCTTCGGGCACGTCGACGAACACGATGTCGCCGAGCTGGCCCTGCGCATAATCGGTGATGCCGACCGTACCGATGTCGCCGTCGACATCGACCCATTCATGATCTTCGGTGAAATAGCGCATTACTTCGCTCCTCTGACATAGCGGTGGGGGACGAACGGCATCGCGGCGACGGTCGCTTCATGGACCTTGCCGCGCTGGGTGAGCTGGATCCGAGTGCCGACTTCGGCCATCGCGGCAGGCACATAAGCCATTGCGATCGGCACCCCGAGCGTGGGGGCGAACCCGCCCGACGTAACCTTGCCAACTTCCGAGCCATCGGCGTCGAGCACCGCGGCGCCCTCGCGGATGGGCTGACGGCCCTCGACCAGCAAGCCGACGCGCTTCACGACCGGCCCCTGCTCGCGCTCCATCAGGATGCGTTCGGCGCCAGGGAAGTTAGCCTCCTCGCGGCGGCGCTTGCTGGCGACCGCGAAATTGAGCGCCGCCATGATCGGCGTGGTCTCGGGATCGAGATCGTGACCGTAGAGCGGCAAGTCCGCCTCAAGCCGCAGCGAGTCGCGCGCGCCGAGACCGATCGGCTTCACCTCGGGTTCGCCGCACAGCAGGTCGGCGATCGCCTCGGCCTGGTCGGCGGGGATCGAGATTTCGAACCCGTCCTCGCCGGTATAGCCGGAGCGGCTGATATACGCTTCGACCCCCGCTATCTCGAACGGGCCGCCGCGCATGAACACCAGAGCGTCGAGCGGCCATTTGCCCGTCGTGTGCCGCTTGAGCACGTCGAACGCCTTCGGCCCTTGCAGCGCCAGCAGCGCGCGGTCGTCGAGATGGTTGATCGTGATCTCGTCGGGCAAGTTCTCGCGCAGATGCGCCAGGTCGTCATATTTCACCGCGCCGTTAACGACCATATAGATCCCGCCCGGCCAGCGTGAGAACATCAGGTCGTCGAGAATCCCGCCGTTCTCAGTCAGCAGCAGCGAATACTTCTGCTGGCCAAGCTGTACCCCCTTCACGTCCGCCGGGATCAGCGCCTCGATCGCGTCGTCGAGCCCTTCGCCCGACAGCAGCAATTGACCCATATGGCTGACGTCGAACAACCCAGCCGATTCGCGCACCCACAGATGCTCGGCCATGATGCCGTCATATTGGACCGGCATGTGGTAGCCCGCAAACGGCACCATCCGCCCGCCGCGCGCGCGGTGCCACGCGTCGAGCGGGAGCGTTTCCAGCTCCACTTCGACATACTCATTGGCAAGGTCGATGTCGCTCAAGATCGGTCTCCATCACAAGTGACGGCGCGACAACGGCCCGAACGAGCCGAATATCCGCCGCCCCCTCTGTCACGGAACCTGAGAGCTTTCACTGGTCGCACGAAGCAACCGGCTTACCCCTTCGGCGGCCCGGGCGAACCGGGCTCTTTCCAGAGCGTCGCTATCGACAAAACGCGGTCCGTTTGCCTGAGAGATTCCGGGGCGGTTGCTCCTTCGGCGGTGGGATCCTGAAAGGACCCCACGCTCTCCCGCGCTGTCAGCGACTGTCCGTGGATGTGACGCGCCGCAGCAAACGAGTCAACGCGCGTTTAGCGCGTGGCGTTATATTTCAGCTGGTCGTCGGTCAGCTGGAAGCCGACCAGCGCCTCGAATGACGCACGCAACACCGCGGCGCGGACGTCGGGCGCGGTCAGTGGATCGACCGCGGCCGCTTCGCTGCCGCCCTTCCGCTTCTGGGTAATGCGGCGCTTCACGTCATCGGATAGGGTCGCGGCGGCGCGTGCTACGCTGGCGCGGGCCGACCCATTGACGCTGGCACGAGTCTGGCCTGCGTCGAAATGCACCACGACGCGGCCGATCCGCTTGGCGACCACTGCGCTGCCGCCCTGCACCACAGTGATAAAATACGGCAGCGTCACGTCGCGCGGCCCATCGGCGCGGGCGCGGCGCGCGAGCACCTGGAACGTCACGTCGGTGATGACGTCGGGACCGTTGTCGCCGCAGGTCGAGCGCACGTCGGTCATCGCCGCGACGACGTCGATCGCAGTCGCATCGCGACTGGTCGCAGGGTCGAACATCGTGACATCGCCGGTACCGGCTGGAACGCCCACGGTCGGGCACGCGGTGCGGACGGCAGTGACGCCGGCGCCGCCCTCCGAAATGTCGAGATCGCCCTTGCTGGCGCAACCGCCCAGGACCATCGCGAGGGCGATCGGGGCAGCGAGAATGCGGGGTGACACGGGCGAGAGAACCTTTGCTACGCGAAGAACCGGGGGTGGCATCCATAGGAACCGTCTTTGCCTCACGCAAGCAATCGCGTAGAGGCGCGGCGATGGCCTCCGCCCCGAAACCCGTCCTCGAATTACTCATCGCCGCGCCGCGCGGGTTCTGCGCCGGCGTCGATCGCGCGATCCGAATCGTCGAGCTGGCGATCGAGAAATACGGCGCACCGGTCTATGTCCGGCACGAAATCGTCCACAACAAGTTCGTCGTCGATACGCTGAAAGCGCAGGGCGCGATCTTCGTCGAGGAACTCGATCAGGTTCCCGACGGCGTGCCAGTCGTGTTCAGCGCGCATGGCGTGCCCAAGGCAGTGCCGGCCAAGGCGGCCGAGCGTGGTCTCTCCTATCTCGACGCGACCTGTCCGCTGGTCAGCAAGGTCCATCGCCAGGCCGAACGGTTGGTCGCGGCTGGCAAGCATATCTTGTTCATCGGCCATGCCGGGCATCCAGAGGTGATCGGCACGTTCGGCCAGGTGCCGCCGGGATCGATGACGCTGGTCGAGACGGTGGAGGACGCCGAGGCGCTGACGGTACCGGACGTCGATAGTCTGGCGTTCCTGACGCAGACCACTTTATCAGTGGACGATACAGCGGCGGTGCTGGCGGTGCTCAAGCGGCGCTTTCCGGCGATCCTCGCGCCTGGCCCCGACGATATTTGCTATGCGACCTCGAACCGTCAGAACGCGGTCAAGGCGATCGCGCAAGCGTGCGACTTGGTGCTGGTGATTGGCGCGCCCAATTCTTCGAACTCGTTGCGGCTGGTCGAGGTGGCGGTGCGCAACGACACGTGCGCGACCTTGATACAGCGTGCGGCGGATATCGACTTCGCGTGGTTCGACAACGTCCGCACCGTCGGCATCACCGCCGGCGCCTCCGCACCGGAAGAGTTGGTGCGCGAGGTGGTCGATCACATCGCGACGCGATTCGACATTCGCGAACGCGAAGTGGAGACGATCGCCGAACAGGTAGTGTTCAAGCTGCCGCGCGGGCTCGAAGCGGCCGCCTGAGCCTTGGCGGTCTACACGCACGTTTCGGCCGAGGCGCTGGGCGACTTCCTGACGCGCTACGATGTCGGCGAGTTGGTGTCGGCCAAGGGCATCGCCGAGGGCGTCGAGAATTCGAACTATATGATCGATACGACCAAGGGCCGGTATTTCCTGACCCTGTACGAGAAGCGCGTCGAAGCGGACGACCTGCCCTATTTCATGGCGCTGCTCGATCATCTCGCGGATAAGGGTCTGCCCGTGCCGCCGGCGATCAAGGACCGCAACGGCGTTGAGATACAGGAACTCGAGGGCCGCCCGGCTTGCCTGATCAAATTCCTGCCGGGTGTTTCGCTGTCGCATCCGACGACCGCGCAAGCAAAAGCGGCGGGCGAGGCTCTCGGTCGCCTGCACGTCGCGACGGCGGACTTTCCTCTTCAGCGCCAAAATTCGATGGGGTTCGATAGCTGGCGTCTGTTGCTCGAGCGATGCGGAAACGATCTGAACACTATCGCGCCGGGCCTCTATGACGACATGCGTCTGGTGCTCCGCGACATCGGTGCCACGTGGCCGATCGATATCGATCGATGCGCGATTCACGCCGATCTCTTTCCCGACAATTTGCTGATGCTCGGCGACCGGGTCACCGGCATGATCGACTTCTACTTCGCCTGCACGGACTTCCGACTTTACGACCTCGCCGTCACGCACACGGCATGGAGTTTCGACGTCACGGGGACACATCACTACCCCGATGTCGGCAAGGCTTTACTCGATGGTTATCGGAAGCATTTCGACCTCGATGCTGATCCTTATCACTTCAACCATCATTTCGGTGACTTGGCTGTCGGCGCTTGTGTGCGCTTCACTTTGTCGAGGGCGTGGGATTGGCTCAATACGCCCGCCGACGCCTTGGTCACACGCAAGGACCCATTGGCGTTCTGGCGCCGCTTGAAGGCTTACGACCCCAATCTCGCCAGTCTGCTCAAGACCTTCGCATGACCGAACTCTCCCATGTCGAAATCGCCACCGATGGCGCGTGCAAGGGCAATCCGGGGCCGGGCGGCTGGGGCGTGCTGATCCGCGCGGGCAGCCGTGAGAAGGAATTGTCGGGCGGCGAGGCGCTGACGACCAACAACCGGATGGAGCTGAAGGCTGCGATCGAGGGGCTGAACGCGCTCAAGCGCCCGTGCCGCGTGACGTTATCGACCGACAGCCGCTACGTGATGGACGGCCTGACCAAGTGGATTCACGGCTGGCGCAAGAACGGCTGGCGCACGTCCGACAAGAAGCCGGTCAAGAATGCCGAATTATGGCAGGAACTGCTCGACGCCGCCACGCCGCACCGAGTCGAATGGGTATGGGTGAAGGGCCATGCCGGTCACCCCGACAATGAACGGGTCGACCGGCTAGCGAGCGACGCGGCCGAAGCCGCGCGGCGCGCGTAACTTTATTCTTGCGGCGCGCCGGGGCCGTTCTTCAAGATCGAATCGATCGCGTTCTGGGCGCCGGACTTCGACGAATAGCCTTCGGTCCACCAGATCAGGTCACTGTTGTATTTGAACTTGGCGACGTAATCGCCGGACTTGTTCTGCTCGATCACGAACTTGTGCGCCATGAGGGGCTCTCCGTCTGATTGACGATCCAGGTTAGCGCCCACCAACCCGCGGTGCTAGCGAAACCGGGCGGGCGAATAGCGGTCCCGGTCGATTTCCGCGACCAGCGGATCGGGCGCGGTGCCGAGCAGCAGCGAGGCGGCGACCAGCGAGGCGGCAGGCGCAGTCTGGATGCCGAACCCGCCCTGCCCCGCGCACCAGAAGAAGCCGTCTGCCTTGTTGTCGAAGCCGTAGACCGGCAGGCGGTCGGGCGCGAAGCTGCGCAGGCCCGCCCAGCTGCGTTCGACACGCTCGATTCGCCAATCGACCGCGTGTTCGAGCCGGTCGATCGCGATCGCGATGTCGAGTTCCTCGGGCTGGACGTCGCCGGGCTCGCTGGGGATTTCGTCGTGCGGACTGAGCCACAATCGTCCGCCCGCCTCCGGTTTGAAGTAGAAATCGCCGCCGATATGCGCGACGTGCGGCGCGTCGTCGGGGACCGGTGGATCGACACGAAGCTGGACGAGCGTGCGACGAAACGGACTGATCCCGATCGGCGCGACCCCGGCGATCCGGGCGACTTGATCGACCCACGCGCCGGCGGCGTTGACCAGTATCTTGGCCTGATACGGCCCGGCCTTTGTGTCGAGCCGCCATACCCCGCCAGCCCAAGTCGCGCCGGTCAGCCCGGCGTCGAGCACCAGGTCTGCGCCCGCCTTCTTCGCCCGCGACAGCGCGGCGGCGTGCAGCGCGGCGACGTCGATATAGGCGCAGCTCGGTTCCCACACCGCCAAGTTCCATTCCGGGCGCAAGCCTGCAATGCGCTCACGCGGATCGACCAGCGACAGGTCGACGCCAGTGCCGGCGAACTGCGCGAGCATCCCCTCGATCAGCCCTCGTTCTTCCTCGCGTCCGATATGCAGCGAGCCGAGCGGCTGCAGGAAGCCGCCGGCATCGAACAGCTCCCGCGACGCCGCGGTCAGCGGCTGGATGGCGGGACCACCATAGGTCTCCTCCCAAAACGCCGCGGAGCGCCCGGTCGCGTGATAGCCCGCGACGTCCTCCGCTTCGAGAATCAGCACGCGGGCGTGCGGCGCGACCTCGGCGGCGAGCGCGGCACCGGCGATCCCGGCGCCGATGATGGCGATATCGTAGGTCATTGCTCGGCGCTTTGCGGGGCTTTGGTCGAAAGGAAAAGATCGATCTCGCCAAGCGCGCGATCCCGCACGGCATCGACCTCACGCAGGATTTCGTGCGCCGACTCGGACCCGAAACGGACAACGCGGCAATCGGGTATGCTGCCCGCAACCGCCAGTTCGTCCTTTGCCCGAACCAATTTGTCGGCGTCAGCGACCAGCATCAGCACGGGGACCTTCATTTGGTTGAGTTGCGTGCTTTCACGCAGCCGCCGCGTCGATTCGAACGCGCGCACCACCCAGCGCCAACTCGGCGGGCCGAGTGTGAGGCCGGGATCCTTTTCCCACCACCACGGCTCGTCGGCATAGCGATCGTCGTCATGCGTCAACAACGACTGGCGGCTCGCCATCGTCGCAGGGCGCTCATTGCCCTTCCACGCGCGGCGCTGAGGGTTGCCCAGCCGCATCACCGTGTTGGCGAGCCATTCGCCGAACCCCGCACTGATCGGCGCGTGGACCCCCATCATCGGCGCGACCAGCACCGCCGCAGCGGGCTTAGCCAACCCCTCGTCGAGCGCGCGGCCGATCAGATGCCCGCCCATCGAATGACCGACCACGACGATCGGCCCCGCGGCGGTCGGCGCCCATTGTTTCCAGAATGCGTCGAAATCGGCGAGATAGGTGTCGAACGAATCGATGTCGCCGACATTGGGATCGTCCGACAGCCGGCCCGACTTGCCCTGCCCGCGCCAATCGAACGAACTGATCGACCAGCCTTGGTCGTGCCAATGGTGGAACGTCTCCAAATATTTTTCGAACAGGTCGCCCCGCCCGGCCTGGAACAGGATCGATCCGCGTGGTTTCTCCACCGCCGACGGCCAATCGAAACGGCGTATCTGCCAGCCGTCGGGCGTGGTCCAGAACGTTATTTCGCTCCCGTCGGGATAGGCGCGGCGCTGATTTTCTGAAGAAGCCATGCCGCTGGTTACTTTTTGGAAAGCCATCCCGTCTAGGGCTGTGGTCCAATGGGCTGGGGAATTCTGTCTTTCGCGCTCGTCGCAGCGCTCGTCCTGATCCTGCTGTCGGCGGGAATCGAGGATGCGCGGCGGCGCGAGATCGCGAATTGGAAGAATGCCGCTATCGCGTTGTTGGCGCCGGCCTGGTGGTATTTCCAGGGCTATGGCCTCAGCGACGTCGCATGGCAGTTCGGCATCGCGCTGGCGGTTTTCGCAGTGTTCGCCGGGGCGTTCCACTTCGGCTGGATGGGTGGCGGCGACGTCAAGATGATCGGGGCGCTCGCGCTCTGGCTGCCGGGACAGGCTTTGCTGTTCATGTTGATGGTCATGTCGGTCATCGGCGGCGCGCTGACGCTGATCATGATGCTCGACCATTGGCGGCGCAAGGCGCCCGGAGCGGTGGAGACCCCATACGGGGTCGCAATCGCGATGGCGTCGATGATCGCGCTGAGTGAACCGATATTTAACCAGTTTGCGTAGATTAGTGGTGGGTCAACCGGCCAATCGGCCGGCAACGGGGCTTGAACGACATGGATAGTCGGAAGATGATTTTGCTGGTTGGTGCGCTTGTCGTAGCCGCCATTACCGCATTCATGGCGCGTAGCCTGATCTCCGGATCGAGCGCGCCCCAAGCGAACGCCCAGATGGCGCCGCCCGTAAGCGGCACCGAAGTGCTGGTCGCGACCAAGACGTTGCCGGTCGGCACGATCCTGGACGCCACGAGCTTCAAATATCAGCCCTGGCCGACGCAAATGATCGGCGGCGCGTATTTCGTGAAAAAGGACGGGTTCGACATCAAAACCCTGCAGGGCACGGTCGTGCGCACGGTGATTACCGCCGGCCAGCCGTTGACCCAGGGTTCGCTGGTCAAGCCGGGCGATCGCGGCTTCCTGGCCGCGGCTCTGACGCCCGGCATGCGTGCGGTGACCTTCCCGGTCGAAAACAAGAATTCGGTCGCGGGCTTCGTGTTTCCGGGCGACCGGATCGACCTGATGCTCTCGCAGAAAGTGATCGGCGGCGGCGACGGCCCGCCGCTCAGCGTCGCTGAAACCATTATGACGAACCTAAGGGTGCTGGCGACCGACCAACGCACCACGACCGATGTCGACGAGCAGGGCAAGACCGTGGTCAAGAGCATCTCTATGGTGACGATCGAGGCGACGCCGTCGATCGCGGAAAAGATTTCTGTGGCGCGTTCGCTGGGCGACCTGTCGGTCGTGCTGCGTCCGCTGGCCGACAGCGCAAGCGAGCTCGACGCGGCGATCGCCGACGGCAGAGTGAAAGTGCCCGACGGCAAGGATCCGAAGGCTGAAAAGGCCATGCTGGACGCCGCTACGAGCCAACCGAGCGCGGGCAAGACGACTTATGCGACCGGCGCAGACGTATCGCGTTTCCAACGTCGCACCGTGCCGGGCAAGAGCGCATCGACCGACAATCGCGGCGGCAGCGGCAGCGGCATTGGTTATCCAGGTGCAGGCATGAATATGGGACCCACGGTGCGCATCGCCCGCGGGAACAATGTGACCGAAATTCCGGTCGGGGGGAAGAAGTGATGCCGAACCGTCTCAACCGCGCTGGTTGGCCGATGGCTGCCGCGCTGGCGATCGCCGCCACTGGCGCCACCACGCCGGCCGCCGCGCCCGCTCAATCGGCCAGCAGCCGCGTGCTCGAAGTCGACACCAACCAGGGCCGTCTGGTCACACTGGCGCGTCCGATCAGCGACGTGTTCGTCGCCAACGACTCGATCGCCGACATCCAGGTGCGCTCGCCGACCCAGATCTATGTGTTCGGCAAGGCGCCGGGCGAGACCACCGTGTCCGCCACGACCAAGACCGGCCAGGTGGTTTTTTCGGCAACGGTGCGCGTCGGCAACAATTTCAGCTCGATCAACCAGATGCTGAAACTGGCGATGCCCGAGGCGCAGCTGTCGAGCTACACCATGAACGGTGTCGTGCTGCTGACCGGCACCGTACTCAGCCCGCAGGACGCGCAGGAAGCCGAAAGCCTGGTCCAGGCATTCGTCGGCGACAAGGCCAAGGTCATCAGCCGGCTGAAGACCGCGACGCCGTTGCAGGTCAACCTGCAGGTCAAGGTCGCCGAAGTGACCAAAACCTTCGCCAAAGACATCGGCAGCAACCTACTGACCAAGGATTCGACTAACGGGTTCAACTTTGGCGTCGCAACGGGCCGCGCGCCCGGCAAGCTGACCCCTGCCGATCTCTCCGCTTATCCGACGGCCTCCGTTCCGCTACCCGGAGGGGGATCGATCGTCGGACCGTACAATCCCGCGACCGGCCAGTTCGTCAACCCGAACGGCACATCGGTAGCAACGGTTACCAAGGGTGCGGGGAACACGACGCTGGGCATGGCGGGCAAATTGTTTGGTCTAGACATCCTGTCGGCGCTCGATCTGGGCGAGACCAACGGCCAGGTGGTGACGCTGGCGCAGCCGAACCTGTCGGCGTTGTCGGGCGAAACCGCCAGCTTCCTGGCGGGCGGCGAAATCCCGATCCCGATCAGCACGGGCCTGGGCACGGTGGCGATCGAATATAAACAATATGGCATCAGCCTCGCTTACACGCCAACGGTGCTGTCGGATGGCCGCATCTCGCTTCGCGTCCGGCCGGAAGTATCCGAGCTGTCGGCGGCTGGCTCGGTGGTCTTCAACGGCACGACGATCCCGGGGATCACCACGCGTCGCGCCGAAACCACGGTGGAGTTGGGCTCGGGCCAGTCGATGGTGATCGGCGGGCTGATCTCAAACCAGACCAACAACACGATCGATAAAGCACCTGGCCTCGGCAACCTGCCGATCCTGGGCGCGCTGTTCCGCTCGACCGCCTGGAAGCGCAACGAGAGCGAATTGGTCATCGTCATCACGCCGTACCTGGTGAAGCCGGTCAACGCGAACGACATCGTTCTGCCGACCGACGGCTATCAGGCGCCGACCGATCTCGGCCGAGTGTTCCTGGGCAAATTGGGCGGCGGCGTCACCGGCGGCGATCGTGCCAAGCCGACCATGGCGACGCCCACTGTCGGCGGGCCGTCGGTCGGCGCGAACGCGCCGCTACCGGTCGCGCCGAACGGTCCGGCCCCCGTCGCCAAACGCGACGAGAAGGCCGTGCTGCCAAAGAAATCGAAAAAGGACGCCGGCACGCCTGCGCCCGGCTTCAGCCAGTGACCGACGCCAGCGAGGGACATACCACCATGCGCAAGATCCTGTTCGCCACTTTGTCCGCTCCAGCATTGATGCTGGGTGGCTGCGGCACGCTCAACCGCGGCGTCGACACCGTGTATCAGCCGGTCGTCAGCCGCACCGACTACGTATTCGACGTCCAGACGTCGCCGTCGGGGCTCGCTCCCGGCGAGGCCAGTCGCGTCGCGGGATGGCTGTCGTCGATGAAGCTCCGCTACGGCGATCACGTCTCGGTCGACGATCCCAACCGCAACGGGTCGGCCACCGCGTCGGAAGTCGCGACGATCGCCGCACGTTACGGAATCATGATCGACAGCCGCGCGCCGATCACCAGCGCGCCGCTCGCCGCCGGCATGGCGCGCGTGGTCGTCAGCCGGACGGCCGCCCGCGTGCCGGGCTGCCCCGATTTCACGCGCACCGGCGACGACGAGTTCGAAGGTAGCGCGACCTCCAATTACGGCTGTGCGAGCCAGGCGAACCTGACGGCGATGGTCGCCGATCCGCTCGACCTGGTCCGTGGCCAACCCGGCACCGAGACGTTCGACAATCGAACGTCGAGCCGCGCGATCGACACCTATCGCAAGGCCACGCCGACCGGCGCTGGCGGCACGTCGATCAAGACCGAAACGACGGGTGGAGGAAGCAAGTAACATGAACGCTCCGTGGAAACCCGCCGGTGTCGCGCACCGCGAACCGTTCGTCGCCTATGTCTGCGACGAGACCACCGCCGAGGCTTTGCGGCCGATCGCCAGCGAAATGGGCTGGTCGGCCGAAAAGGTGAACAAGGGTGGATTGCGTAACGCGGTCCAGTCGCTGTCCGTCTCTGCCAGCCCGCAAGTGCTGTTCGTGGATTTGTCGGAGAGCGGCGATCCGCTCAACGACATCAATGCATTGGCCGAAGTCTGCGAGCCCGGCACCGTCGTCATCGCGGCGGGGCAGGTCAACGACGTCCGCCTCTATCGCGATCTAACCGCGAGCGGCATCCAGGACTATCTCCTGAAGCCGTTGACCGCGGACATGCTGCGCGAAGCGTTCGGCAGCGCGCAGGCGATCCTCAACGCACCGAAGCTGAGCGAGGCGTCGGCCGATCGTCCGCATTGCGCGACGGCGATCATCGGCACGCGTGGCGGCGCCGGCGCTTCCACGGTCGCGACTTCGGTGGCCTGGCTGATGAGCGAGAAGGGCGGCCGCACGACGGCACTGCTCGACCTCGACGTCCATTTCGGCACCGGCGCGCTGGCGCTCGATCTCGAGCCGGGTCGCGGCCTGACCGACGCGATCGAGAATCCCAGTCGCATCGACGGGCTGTTCATCGAACGCGCGATGGTCAAGGCCAGCGAGCGGTTGGCGGTGTTGTCGGCCGAAGCGCCGATCAACTCGCCCATGCTGACCGACGGATCGGCGTTCTACCAATTGCAGGAAGAGATGCGGGCGGCGTTCGAATGCACCGTCGTCGATCTGCCGCGCGGCATGCTGGTCCAGCATCCGCACCTGATCACCGACATCCAGACCGCGGTCGTCGTCACAGAACTGACGCTGGCGGCGGCGCGCGACACGATCCGCATCCTGTCGTGGCTCAAGTCGAACGCACCGCAAACCCAAGTGCTGGTGATCGCCAATCGCGTGCCGCAGGGGACGCTGGAAATCGCGCGCAAGGATTTCGAGGGCTCGATCGAGCGCAAGATCGATTTCCTGGTGCCGTATGACCAGAAACTGGCGGCGCAGTCGGCGAAGCTTGGCAAGCCGATGGCCGAAGCCGGCAAGGGCTCCAAGACGGTCGCACCGCTGGGCGAGCTCGCCACGCGGTTGATGGCGATCGGCGACAATGTCGAAGCCCCCGTAAAGGCGGTCGGCAAGAAAGATGCCGGGAAGGCGCAGTCGATCATGGGCAAGTTCGCCGACCTAAAGTCGCTGATGCCCAGCAAGAAGGCGGCGAAGTCGAATTGATCGTGGCCGTTCCATTGCGGAACGGCGTCGAATTTGTGGAGCGCTGAGCGATGCCGTTGGTGCCGCTGATTACGGTCGTAGTGGGGGCAGGCGTCATGCTGCTCCTGCTGGTCTTCGCCTTCGCGGGTCCCAACGCGGAGAAGGCGCAGGTGCGCCGGCTTACGTCGCTAAAGGAGCGTCACAGCGGCGCGGCCAGCGAGGCCGCGATGGCCGCGCAGATGCGCCGCATCACCGGCAAGCGCGACAGCGGGATGGACACCGCGATGGGTCGGCTGCTGCCGCGTCCCGCGCTACTCAAGAAGCGCCTGGCGATGACCGGCAAGAATTGGACGGTCGGCCAATATGGTATGGCGACGGTCGGGCTTTTGGTCCTGGTCGGCGGCCTGCTGTTGGTGCGCGGCGCGCCGTTGCTGGTGTCGCTGTTGATCGCGGTCGTGGTCGGCGCGGGGCTTCCGCATTACGTCGTTGGCTGGAATATCAAGCGGCGCGGCAACAAGTTCACCGCCAAATTCCCGGATGCCATCGAACTGCTTGTGCGCGGCCTACGTTCGGGTCTGCCGATTTCGGAAACGATGGGGGTCGTCGCCGCCGAAGTGCCCGGCCCGGTGGGCGAGGAGTTTCGCGCGATCAGCGACAAGATGAAAATCGGTCGGACGATGGACGCGGCACTGCAGGAAACCGCCGATCGGCTCGGCACGCCCGAATTCCAGTTCTTCGTCATCTCGATCGCGATCCAGCGCGAGACCGGCGGCAATTTGGCGGAGACGTTGTCCAACCTCGCCACCGTGCTGCGTGGACGCAGCCAGATGAAACTGAAGATCAAGGCGATGGCCTCCGAATCGAAGGCGTCGGCGTATATCGTCGGGTCGCTGCCGTTCATCGTGTTCGGCCTGATCATGTGGATCAGCCCGGGCTATATGGGCAACTTCTTTGTCGATCAGCGCCTGATCGTCGCCGGCGTCGGCGGCATGATCTGGATGGGGCTTGGTGCCTTCATCATGGCCAAGATGATCAATTTCGAGATCTGATGATGGAACCGCACAACCCCACCCTGCTCGGCCTCGACGTCATCTGGGTCGGCACCATGCTGGCCGCGGTCGCCGCCTTCGCGGTGCTGTTCGCGATCTACGCGGTCATGACATCGCGCGACCCGATGGCCAAACGCCTCAAGGCGCTCAACGATCGCCGCGAGCAGTTGAAGGCGGGCATCACCGCATCGACCAGCAAGCGTCGCGCGAAGCTGGTGCGCCAGAACGACACGACCGATCGCATCCGCTCGCTGCTGTCGGGCCTCAAGGTATTGCAGGACAGCCAGCTCAAGGTCGCGCAGACCAAGCTGCTGCAGGCTGGTATCCGCAAGAAGGAATATGCCGTCGCGGTCATCTTCGGCCGCCTCGTCCTGCCGATCGTGCTGGGCGGGCCGATGCTGTACCTCGTTTACGGCACCGACATGTTTTCCGACTGGTCGCCGATCAAGGCCTATGGCTTGGTCGCGGGCACCTTCATCCTGGCCTATAAGGGCCCGGACATCTATCTGAAGAACAAGATCACCAAGCGCAGCCACGCGATCCGCAAGGGTCTGCCCGACGCGCTCGATCTGCTCGTGATCTGCGCCGAAGCCGGTCTGACCGTCGATGTCGCGTTCCACCGCGTGTCGAAGGAACTCGGCAAGGCCTATCCCGAACTCGGCGACGAGTTCGCGCTGACCGCGATCGAACTGGGCTTCCTCTCGGAACGCCGCCAGGCGTTCGAGAACTTGGCCACGCGCGTCAATCTCGACGCGGTCAAGGGCGTCGTCACGACGATGATCCAGACCGAGAAATACGGCACGCCGCTCGCCAGCGCGTTGCGCGTGCTGTCGGCCGAATTCCGCAACGAACGCATGATGCGCGCCGAGGAAAAGGCCGCGCGCCTGCCCGCAATCATGACCATCCCGCTGATCCTGTTCATCCTGCCGACGCTGTTCATCGTCATCCTCGGCCCGGCATCGTGCAGCATCTCCGACGCGTTCAAGAGCGGGGTCTAGGCGAGCTACGGAACGCAAGCGACGGGCGCGTCGTTTCTCCGGCATAACGAACCGGAAGAAGAGGGCGCCCGATGCTGTTCACCAATGCCACGCAACTTGTCGTCTTGGGCCTCGTCCTGATCGTTGGGCTGGTGCTCGGCCTGTCGATCGCGCCCAAGGGCACCAAGTGGCGCACCCGCTACGAAGAAGAGCGCGACGCGCATGCCGCCTATCGCACCGACTCCGACACCAAATGGCGCGAGCGCGACGCGCTGACCACCAACCGCGATGCCTATGTCCGCGATCTCGAGGCGGAAAATGCGCGACTGAAGGCCGTGCGGCCTAACTGAGCGGCTTACAACTTGATTTCTTGCGCGCGGCGTCGATCGCAGGGAATTGCGCACGATCCTGAACTAGGATGCGGATCAGCGCGATACCGCTGCTGCCGCTGACCCGGACCGCCTGCATGCCGTTGGGCACCGGCTGGCCGGCCAGCGCGATCGCGATGCGGATCGGCTGGCCGTTCGCCTCGATATTGTTGCGCACGAACGCGACATCGGTGCGTGCGTTGAACACCGACAGCGACCAATAGGGCGCGGGCACCGGCTCGATATCGACCAGCACCGGGCCGTTCGACACGTCGTAGGGGCAGGACGAATAGGCGATATCGGGGCTCGGCCGCACGATCGCGCGGGCCTTGTCGGTCACCATCGGACTGGCGAACATATTGTTGTACCCGCCCGCCTTGCTGATCCGTTGCGTGGCAAGCCCCATCAGCACGTGCGGGAACTGCATCATCATCACATTGTAGCCGACGACCGCGAGGATCAGCCCGAGCAGCAGCGGCAAGGCCCAGCGGCGCATCAGCAGCCCTCCTTCACGATCGAGGGCAATTGATCGCGGGTCAGGTTGCCGACCCCGCCGTCATCGGGAAGATAGGTCCTGAGCGTCAGTTCGAAGCGATCGATCCGCCCGGTCGGCAGCCACAGCCCCGCTTGCTCGGCGGGAGCGACCACCACCGACCAGTTCGCCGGATTGGGCACCCTGGCGCTAGCGACCGAAAAGACGTTGGCCTGATTGGCGACGAGGTAGCCGGGATGATCGTAGAGCGTCAGGCTCCACCATTTCGTCGGGATCACCTTGCCCGTCACGCGATAGCGGCACTTGCCGTCGAGCGGTTCGCCGCCGCTGTCGACCGCGGCGTTGTAGTAACGCGCCTCATGCGCCGGCAGCGCGAGGATACCGCGCAGCGACACCACCGCGCGCGTAAATGCGCTCGCCCCCGCCGTCCCGAAATCCTTGCCCGTGGTCCACGGTCCGATCGCAGTGCTGGCCCCGAACGCCCCAGTCCGCACGCGCTGCACCGCCGCGCCTGCGCCGAGCGCGAGCCCGGCGACCGCGCAGATCAGGTATCGCGCCCAGGGCTTCATCACCCTCTCCTCAATTGGGGCAGCGGTGGTAGCGCTTGCCTTCCATCGTCATCGCATCGTCGCCGATTCGCTCGACATCGAGTTTCTGTTCGAACGGCTTGTCGCTGTCCGAATAGGTGCCGGTCACCGTCACGGTCTTGCCCTTGAGGCTCCAGCGACCGATGCCGCGCTTGCCGTAGAAGCCGCCGCCCCCGCCGAACTTCACCGCATGCCGCGCCGTGCAATCGCCCGCGCCCGCACCCCAACGGCCGCTGAGCCAAATGCTGTTGACCCCGGCGGGGGCCGGCTTGGGGGTTGGTTTGGGCGTCGGCGTGGCGGTGGGTTTGGGACTCGGCGTCGCGCTGGGCGAGGGTTTGGGGGTCGGCGACGCGGTCGGGCTGGGCGTTGGCGAAGGGGCCGGTGCGATTGTGTTGGTGTCGGTCCCGCCGAGGTCGGTCACCACTGCGCCGCCGGTCGGCGTCGGTTCGGGCACCGGCATCGAGCCGCGGCCGGGATCCTCGACGTCGCCCATGAACATCCAGCTGCCCGTCACCTGGACGAAGCGGCCGGTGCGTTGCGACGACTTGTCGCACTTCTTGCTGAAGGCCGAGCAGACCGTCGTCTTGAAGTCGCAGATATAGCCGGGCAGCGCCGGCGCCGCCTTGCACGCGATGCGCTCGGTCGACTGGACCTTCTCGCCCCGGCGGGCGAGCGCATCCGACATCTCCTCCTGCGACGGCCCGTCCTGGCCCAGCCCGCTGCAGGCGGTCAGCGACAGGATACCAAGAAGAGCAAGCCAGCGCGTCATGGCATCAGGAGTGTAGCGGAGCAGCGAATCCGTCAACCCTTTGCCAGCGCAGCTTGGGCCGCCGCCAACCGCGCGATCGGCACGCGATAGGGCGACGCCGACACGTAATCGAGCCCGACCTTTGCGCAGAACGCGATCGACGCCGGGTCGCCGCCATGTTCGCCGCAGATGCCGAGCTTGATGCCCGGCCGAGTCTTGCGCCCGCGCTCGGCGGCGATTTCGATCAGTTCGCCCACGCCTTCGACGTCGATACTGACGAACGGGTCCTTCGCGTAGATGCCCTTATCGACATAGATCTGGAGAAACCGCGCGGCGTCGTCGCGGCTGACGCCGAGCGCAGTCTGCGTCAGGTCGTTGGTGCCGAACGAGAAGAATTCGCCGATCTCCGCGATCTCCCCGGCGCGCAAAGCAGCGCGCGGCAGTTCGATCATCGTGCCGACGAGGTATTCGATCTCGCGGCCCTTGTCGGCGAACACGGCCTTCGCGGCCTTGTCGACGACGTCCTTCATCAGCTCGAGTTCGCGGCGCGTCGCGACGAGCGGGATCATCACCTCGGGGATCGGCGCAGCGCCCGATTTTTCCGCGACTTCGACGGCCGCCTCGAAGATCGCGCGCGCCTGCATTTCGTAGATTTCGGGATAGGTCACGCCGAGCCGGCAGCCGCGGTGGCCGAGCATCGGATTGAATTCGTGGAGTTCCGCGGCGCGGCGCTTGAGGTAATCGACCTCGACCCCGGCGGCGGCCGCGACCTCGGCGAACTCCTCTTCCTCGTGCGGGAGGAATTCGTGCAAGGGGGGATCGAGCAAGCGGATCGTCACCGGCAGGCCGGCCATCACCTCGAAAATCTCGACGAAGTCGCTGCGTTGTTCCGGCAACAGCTTGTCGAGCGCGGCGCGGCGGCCCTTTTCGTCCTCGGCCAGGATCATCTGCCGCACCGCGGTGATCCGCGCGGCGTCGAAGAACATATGTTCGGTACGGCAGAGGCCAATGCCCTCGGCGCCGAATTCGCGCGCGGTCCTGGCGTCGAGCGGAGTTTCGGCATTCGCGCGCACCTTGAGCGTCCGCACCGCGTCGGCCCATCCCATCAGCACGCCGAAATCGCCGGCCAGCTCAGGCTGGACGGTCGGCACTTCGCCGATCATCACTTCCCCCGACGCGCCGTCGATCGTGATAACGTCACCCTCGTTCACCTCACGACCGGCACAGCGCATCACCTTCGCCTTGGCGTCGATCGACAGCGTCCCCGCCCCCGACACGCATGGTCGCCCCATGCCGCGCGCCACCACTGCAGCGTGGCTGGTCATCCCGCCGCGCGCGGTCAGGATGCCCTTTGCCGCGTGCATGCCGTGGATGTCTTCGGGCGAAGTTTCGGTGCGGACCAAGATAACGGCATCGCCGGCTGCCGCGCGCTTTTCGGCGGTGTCGGCGTCGAACACGATCTTGCCCGAAGCGGCGCCGGGGCTCGCCGGCAATCCGCGCGTCAGCACGTCGCGCGCGGCCTTGGGGTCGAGCGTCGGATGGAGCAGTTGGTCGAGCGCCTGCGGTTCGACTCGCGCGATCGCTTCCTCGCGCGTGATCAGCCCCTCTTCCGCCATGTCGACCGCGATCTTGAGCGCGGCCTTCGCGGTGCGCTTGCCCGACCGCGTCTGGAGCATCCACAGCTTGCCGCGTTCGACCGTGAACTCGATGTCCTGCATGTCGCGGTAGTGCCGTTCGAGTATATCGAACACGCCGGCCAACTCTGTGTAAACCTCGGGCAAAGCCTCTTCCATCGACAGCGGTTTGGCCTTCGCCGCCTCGCGCGCCGCGAGCGTCAGGTATTGCGGCGTGCGGATCCCCGCGACGACGTCCTCGCCCTGAGCGTTGATCAAAAACTCGCCGTAATAGGCATTGTCACCCTTCGACGGGTCACGCGTGAACGCCACGCCCGTCGCCGAGGTGTCGCCCATGTTGCCGAACACCATCGCCTGGACGTTGACCGCGGTGCCCCATTCGCTGGGGATGTCGTTCAAGCGGCGATAGACCTTCGCACGCTCCGACTGCCACGACCCGAACACCGCGCCGATCGCGCCCCACAATTGGTCGTGGACGTCCTGCGGGAAGGGCTTGTCCCACTGCTGCTCGACCAGCGCCTTGTATTCCGCGACCAGCGCCTTCCAGTCGGCGGCGGTCATGTCGGTGTCGAGGTAATAGCCCTTGTTTTCCTTGGCGATTTCGAGCGCATCCTCGAACGCGTCATGGTCGAGTTCGAGCACGACGTCCGAATACATCTGGATGAAGCGGCGATAGCTGTCCCACGCGAAGCGCTCGTCGCCCGATGCGGTCGCGAGTCCGACCACGGTTGCGTCGTTGAGCCCCAGGTTGAGGACGGTGTCCATCATCCCCGGCATCGACGCCCGCGCGCCGGAGCGGACCGAGACGAGGAGCGGGTCGCTCGCGTCGCCGAACGTCTTGCCCGTCACGGCCTCGATGTGCGCGATGCCCGCGGCGACTTCGGCCTTCAGGCTGTCGGGGAATTGCGCGCCCTCGTCGTAATAGACCGCGCACATCGGCGTGCCGATCGTGAATCCTGGCGGCACCGGCAGGCCGATCGACGCCATCTCCGCCAGGTTCGCGCCCTTGCCGCCGAGAAGGTTCTTGTCCCCCTTCCCCCCATCCGAAACCCCGCCGCCGAAGCGATACACGTACTGAGTCATGCCGTTCCTCTAAGTATCTGATTTCGCTGGGGAGGCGATGCTGAGTTGACACTAGCTTCACACTAGCGCGCTATCCTTCGATCTTCGAAAAGTCGGCCACCGTGTGGACCGCGTCGCGAAAGCGCCGCAGCAAGTCCAACCGACGTGCTGCTACATCAGCGTCGGGATGAAATACGAGAACGCCATCCATGAAATGGTCAATCGGTTGCCGAAGCGAGGATAGTATTCTCATCGCCTCCTCGAAATTCTCCGATTCAACTGCGCGCGCCACCTCTGGCTCGGCGGCAGCGACAGCCGATTGCAGCGATAGTTCGAGCGCAGTTTCACGTACGCCACCGGGATCTTCCGGCGGGCGAACTATTTTTACCTGATTACTAGTTTGCGCCACGATTTTTGCAGCTCGCTTGTACCCAGATACCAAATTCGCGCCATCCTCGGTGGCGATGAAGGATTGCAGTGCGCGGACACGGGCGAGCAGGCGCACGAGATCGTCCTCCCCGCCGAGCGCGAATACCGCGTCGATCAGATCGTGACGGACGCCCGCTTCGCGTTGTTGGACTTTGAGACGATCGGCGAAGAACTCGACAAGCGTCGCGCCTCCGGTTTCCAGAAAATGGGTAACCCGGTTCAGTCCGAACCACATATCCAGAACCGATTTCTGAGCAATCGTGGTGCGGCCAACTTCCCCGTTGGACGTCCTGATTGTCAGTTCCACATGTCCATTCGGCAAAGTCGATATTTGCTCGAGGGATGCTTCCCTGCCCTTAAACATTTTGTCCGACAAGCTCTTAACGGCCGCAGGAAATAGCTGACGCTCGACAAGGCCTCGCCTAATCTTCATCAACGGAATCAGGTCACTGACAACGAACACGACCCGACTGAGATTGAGTCGAATGTCATTCTCAACGAGCAACCGAATGACAGCAATTGTACTGCGGCGCAGGGCGTAAGGATCTTTTGACCCGCTCGGTAACTCATCATCCGCAAAAAAAACGCAGAGACTATCGAGCTTATCCGCCAACGACACCGCCACCGTCACCGGCGCGGTGGGGACATCATCGCCCTGCCCGACCGGCTTGTAGTGATCGCGAACCGCGTCGGCGACCGCGGCGTCCTCGCCTTGCGCGGCGGCGTAATAGCCGCCCATCAGGCCCTGCAGTTCGGGAAATTCACCGACCATGCCGGTGACGAGGTCGGCCTTGGCCAGCCGCGCGGCGCGTTCGGCGTGGTCGGCGAGATTTCCCTCTCCCCTTGTGGGAGAGGGAGGGAGAGGCCCGGACTTGTTCCGGGGCTCGGAAGGGTGAGGGGGAGTGAGAGGCGAGTCCCCCTCATCCTTCCCACTCGCTGACGCGAGCGGGCCCCTTCCTTCTCCCACAAGGGGAGAAGGAGATTTGACGATCCCCTCTTCGACCAACCACCGCGCCAGCTTGGCCACCCGCTCGACCTTGTCGGCAACCGTGCCCAATTTCTCATGAAACACGATCTTTTCGAGCTTCTTCGCCTGCTCCTCGAGCGGCACCTTGAGGTCGGTGTCGTAGAAGAACCGCGCATCGCTCAGCCGCGCGGCGAGGACCTTGCGGTTGCCCTCGACGATCTTCGCGCCGCCGTCCGCCGCGTCGATATTGGCGGTGCAGACGAACGCGTTGGCGAGCTTGCCGCTCGCGTCGCGGCACACGAAATACTTCTGGTTCACGCGCGCGGTGAGCTGGATCACTTCGGGCGGGACCGCCAGGAATTCCGCGTCGAAGCGGCCGAGCAGCGGGACCGGCCATTCGGTCAGCCCGGCATTCTCGGTCAGCAACCCTTCGTCCTGGACCAGCTCGAGCCCGGCCTTGCGCGCCGCCATCGTCGCGCCGAGCGCGATGATCGCGCGGCGCTCGTCCTGGTCGACGATGACGTGGCAGGCGTGGAGCTTTTCGGCATAATCCGCCGCCGAGCCGATCGTGATGACGCCGGGACGGTGGAAGCGATGGCCGACCGTCGCCGCGCCCGATCGCACGCCGGCGATCTCGCACGGCACGATATCCTCGCCGAGCAGCGCGACGATGCCGTGCAGGGGCCGGACCCAGCGCAGGCTTTCGGTGCTGGTCGAGGCCTCGCCCCAGCGCATCGACTTGGGCCAGGGGAAGGCGCGAACGATCGCGGGGATCGCCTCGGCCAGCACGTCGGCGGTCCGGCGGCCGGGCTTGTCGATCACCGCGTACAGCACGCCGTCGCGCTCGACGAGTTGGTCGGCGGTCAGACCGGTCTTGCGCAGGAACCCTTCGAGCGCTTGCGGCGGCGCCCCGACGCGCGGGCCCTTCACTTCCTCGCTAACCGCGGCGGTTTCGGCGGGCAGGTCGCGCGCGATCAGCGCGAGGCGGCGCGGCGTCGCGAAAGTGACGATCGCGTCGGTCTTGAGCCCCGTCTTCTCAAGCTCGGCGGTGAACAACCGCGCAAGATCGTCCCGCGCCTTGTCCTGCATCCGCGCGGGGATTTCCTCCGAGCGCAGTTCGAGGAGGAAGTCAGCCATGTGGCGCACCCCCAACCGTCATCCCCGCGAAAGCGGGGACCCAGCTTCTACGGGTTCGGCTAATCACAGCGGTCGTGTTTGAGGCCAGCAAGGGAGCTGGGTCCCCGCTTTCGCGGGGATGACGAATGGGGCTGGCCATCACGCCGCCCACCCGTTCTTGTCCATCCACGCCTGGCAGCTGCCCTTCGCGAGATCGCGGACGCGGCCGATATACGCCTGGCGCTCCGCCACCGAGATCACGCCGCGGGCGTTCAACAGGTTGAAGATGTGGCTCGCCTCGATCGCCTGTTCGTACGCGGGGATCGGGAGTTTGTGGTTGAGGCAATTCTCGCATTCGGCCGCGGCCTTGCGGAACAGGTCGAACAAGGTCTCGGTATCCGCGACCTCGAAGTTCCAGGTCGACATCTCGACCTCATTCTCGTGGAACACGTCGCCATAGGTCAGTTGCGGGCTGTTCCCGACCGCGTCGTTATATGCGAGATCGTAGATGCTGTCCTTGTTTTGCAGGTACAGCGCCAGCCGCTCCAACCCGTAGGTCAGCTCGCCCGACACCGGTTTGCAGTCGAACCCGCCCATTTGCTGGAAATAGGTGAACTGGGTGACTTCCATCCCGTCGCACCAGACTTCCCAGCCCAGCCCCCAGGCGCCGAGCGTCGGCGATTCCCAATCGTCCTCGACGAAGCGGATGTCATGGTTGGCGGTGTCGATGCCGATCGCCGCGAGCGACCCGAGGTAAAGCTCCTGCAAGTCGGGAGGGCTCGGCTTCAGGATCACCTGATACTGGTAGTAATGCTGCAGGCGGTTGGGGTTCTCGCCATAACGCCCATCCGTGGGCCGGCGGCACGGCTGGACGAACGCGGCGTTCCACGGGTCGGGCCCGAGCGCGCGCAAGGTCGTCGCGGTGTGGAACGTCCCCGCTCCCATCCGCATGTCGTACGGCTGGAGGATCAGGCAGCCGCGCGCGCTCCAGTAGTCGTGGAGCGTCAGGATCATGCGCTGGAAGGAGAGCGGCTGGGTCATATTGCGGTGCGGAAAGCCTCTGGCGCATGGCGCCGAACGGGTCAATCGGATCACTGCCACCGATTGCCCGCCTTACTGTATCATGCTAGCGATACAGCCGTGGCGGATACGGGAAACAATCCAGATGAAACCGACGGGGAGCCAGGCGTCGTGATCGAAGGTCCCGAAACCCACCATCATCATCATTCCACGGGCATCAAATGGTTCGATGCGATCACCACGCTCAGCGTGCTGATGGTGTCGATCGCCTCCGTGATTATTTCGATCCACACCGGCGAAGCGATGGAAAATCTGGTCAGGGAAAACGCGCGGATGGTGCGCGCCAACTCTACGCCCTTGCTGAACTTCGGCACCGGCAACGCGGACGACCAGGGCAATCCGCGGATCTCCATGACCGTGTCCAATTCGGGAACCGGGCCGGCGCGGATCGTGTGGATTCAGATCAGCAACAAGGGCAAGGCGCAGTCCAACATTCTCGACCTGGCGCGATCGACCGGTGCGCCGATGAATTTCGACAAAGTATATTCGCAGTCCCGGCCATTGGCGCGCACGATCCTGACCGCGGGCGAAGACCGCACCTTTATCATATGGAAAAAACCCGCGTCCGACAGCGACCCGCAAATGGCCGCGTGGAAAGCGGTCGACGCGACCCGGTTCGGCTTCAAGGTCGAAGCCTGTTATTGCTCGTTGCTCGGCGAATGTTGGCATTCGACGCTCGACGGCGACATTCCCCAACCCGTCCCGGTGTGCACGCCGCAAGGCCATCCAAGCTTCGGCGAACTGCCGCGGGGATAGCGCCCCTTCGGTCTTGGTGATCGTCGCGCGGCTTCCTATTGTTGTTCCGGCGCGGTTTCGCGCGCTTGTCTCAAGGATCGCTATGCTCCGTACACTGCTTCTTGCGCTCGGTCTTGTCACCGCCGGCGCCGCGTTCGCCCAGACCCAGCCGCTTCCGTCGGCAACCACCCCGCCCGCCAAGCCAGTGGTCACGGTCCAGGATGCGCTCGACAAGCTCGCGACTGCCCAGTCCGGCGATGCCGATCCTGCGTTGTGGGTGGTCAAGGACGCGGATACGACGATCTATCTGTTCGGCACGGTCCATTTGCTCAAGCCCGGCCTCAGCTGGTTCGACGAGGGCGTGAAGAAGGCGTTCGATTCGTCCGACGAACTGGTGCTCGAAATGGTCCAGCCCGCGCCTGCCGCGATGCAGTCGCTGGTGATGGCTAAGGGGTTCATGACCACCGGCCCGACCTTGCCCGAGCGGCTGCCCGCCGCCGACCGGCCGATGTATCTGAAGGCGTTGGCCGACCTCGGCATTCCGTCGGCGGTGTTCGACCGCGCGCAGCCCTGGCTGGTCGCGACCAACCTGTCGTTGGTGCCGTTGCTCAAGCTTGGCTACGATCCGGCGAGCGGCCCCGAGAGCGTGCTGACCGCCGCCGCGACGACCAAAAAGAAGAGGATCGCGGGCCTCGAAACCCCCGAGCAGCAGATCGGTTTTCTCGCCGGCCTGTCCGAGCCGACGCAAGTTGCGTTCCTCGAATCGACGCTCAAGGATTTGCCCAAGACCGCCGAAACGATGGACGACATGGTCGGCGCCTGGTCGCGCGGCGACCCCGCCAAGCTCGGTGAGTTGATGAACGAGGGCGTCAAGGACACGCCCGAGCTCGCCAAGACCTTGCTCTATGACCGCAACGCCCGCTGGGCGCAGTGGATCAAGGCGCGGCTGGCCACGCCGGGTACGGTGTTCGTCGCAGTGGGTGCCGGGCATCTGGCCGGCCAGCAGAGTGTGATCGAGCAGTTGAAGACGCTCAAGATCACCGCGACGCGCGTACCTTATTGAAGCTGCTCCGCGCCCTGATCGTCATGGCGCTGGCGGGTGCGCTCGCCGCGTGTCCGGGTGCGCGTGAGCCGGCCAAGCCGCCGGTCTGGGCGATACGCGATGGCGACACGACGATCTGGCTGATGGGCGCGATGCACGTGCTGCCGCCGCGGATCGATTGGCGCACCGAGACGGTAGACCGCGCGATCGACCAGGCGGATACTTTGGTGCTCGAAACCGATCCCGATGCGACGAGCGACTTCGACGCGATCGCCAAGGCGCCGGGGCTGCTGCCGCTCGCCAAGCGCATCGGCGCCGACCGTCAGGACGCACTGGCGCGTGCGATCGAGCGCACTGGCCAGCCGGGCGACGCGTTCGACGGCTATAAGGATTGGGCGGCGGCGGTGATGCTGGCGACCGGCGACGCGCTCAATGCGCGCGCGTCGGCGAAGAACGGGATCGACGCGCAATTGTGGAAGGCGTTTCGCGGCAAGCAGCGAGTCGCGCTGGAGGGCGCCGGCGACCAACTCCGCGCGCTCGACATGCTGCCGCCGCAGCTTCAAGCGCGGATGCTCGACGAAACGCTCGACGGCGCGGATTACGACACGACATACGAGGCCTGGGCGACCGGCGACCTGGCGGCGATCGATAAGGTCGGCCCGTCGAAGGAACTCCGCCCGTTCCTGGTCATCGCCGCCAACCGCCGCTGGGCCGACTGGATCGCGGCGCGAATGGGACAGAAGGGCAAAGTGCTCGTCGCGGTCGGCGCGGGACATCTGGCGGGGAAGGAGTCGATTCCCGATCTGCTCGCGGCGAAGGGACTGAAGGTCGAGCGGGTGCAGTGATGGCGTAATCCTCCCCTGCCAGGGGGAGGTGTCAGCGCAGCTGACGGAGGGGGCGGTAGGCGACCAGCTATCGTTCCGTTCACCTCCCCCTCCGTCGCCTTCGGCGCCACCTCCCCCTGGTGGGGGAGGATTGACGCCATCCCTTGCCTCCCCGCCCCCTTTCCGCTAGTGGCGCGCGCTTCCGCAGTGTGGTCATCCCTGGAGGCGTGCGCGGAAAATCCTACGAACCAAACGTATTTCGGAGACTATCAATGAGCGACCAACTGACGCTCGCCGCCGAGACGCGCGACCGTGGAGGCAAGGGAGCCTCACGTGATCTGCGCCGCAACGGCCGCGTGCCCGCCGTCATCT
>JBDSWC010000094.1:0-18048 GCA_039926845.1 Sphingomonas sp.
GGCCAAAGCGATGAGCGGAAGGCGTCGGGTCATGTTGGTCATCCGGGTAGCTTGTAGCGGAGCAGGAAATTGCTCCAGCCGTTGGGGACATCGTAGAGATCGGCGGGCAGCCCGCGCAACGGCTGGCAGCCCATGAAGGTCGCGATCGCGCGGTCGTCGACCTGACGCTGGTAGCGGGCATTGTCGGCGTCGATGCCGTCATGCCCCTCGATCGTCGGGCGCGCGGCGAGCGTGCCGTCGCGGTTGATGCGAAGGCGGATTGTCACACGGATGCGTTCGGCGCCGGGGCCGGGATTGGTCTGGCGGTTGGCGCAGGGCTGGACCTGCTGTTTGATCTTCTGGCCGATATCCATCATCGCCGCCGCACTCATCGTCGCGCCTTGCGGCGCGGTCGATTTCGAATTGTTGGGCGTCGCGCCGAGGCCGCTCATCACGCCGCCAAGCGACGACCCGCGTGGCCGGCTCGCGGTCGCGCCGACCGTCGCACCGCTGCCCTTGCCGACGATCTTCGCGAGGTTCGATGAGGGCGCGGGCCGCGCGGGCGCCTTGGCCGGATGTGGTGCGGGCGGCGCGGGCTTCTTCAGCTGCGGTTTTGCGATATCGGCCGGTTTGGGTAGCGGTGCCGCGGCGGGCTGCGGCTTGGCCGGCGCGGGCTCGACCGCTTCGGGCGCGGCCGGCGCGGCGTCTTCGGGCTTGCCGAGGTCGGGCGCCTGGCTCTGCGCGGGCGGCGTCAAATTCTGCGGCGCCGTCGCGACCAGCCCGACATCGTCCGCGATCGTCACGTCCATCGGCGCGGGCGGCGGTGGCGGCTTGGGCGGGCTGAGCAACACGACCGACAGCCCCGCGATCAGCACAATGTGGATCGCCGCGGACGCACCGAACTCGATCGCGCGGCCGCGGTCGAACGACGAGGCCGCCGCCGCCGTCACCGCTCCGCCTTGACGTTCGACACCAGCGACACACGATTAAGCCCGGCGCGGTTGAGGTCGCCCATCACCGCCATCACTCGCCCGTAATCGAGCCCCTTGTCGGCGCGCAGCAGCACTTGCGGCGGCTTGCCGTCGGCGTCGCGTTTCGCGGCGATCGCCGTGAGTGCGCCGGGTAGCGCGTCCTCGCTCACTTGCTTCTCGTCCAGATAGATCGTGCCGTCGCGCTCGATTGAGATCGACGTCGGCTTCTTGTCTTGCTCGAGTGCCTTGGCGCGACTGTCGGGCAAGTTCACAGGCACGCCCGCGGTCATCAGCGGCGCGGTGACCATGAAGATGATCAGCAGCACCAGCATCACGTCGACCAATGGCGTGACGTTGATGTCCGCCATCGGCGCGCGCCGGCCCTTGCCGCGAGCGGAGGGGAGCGACATCGCCATACGCTAGCGCTTCGCCTCGAGCTGACGGCTCAGCGTCGAATGGAAGCCGTCGGCGAAGCGGTTCAGCCGCGCCTCGATCTGGTTCACGCGGTGGCTGAATCGGTTGTAGGCGATCACCGCCGGGATCGCCGCGAACAGCCCGATCGCGGTCGCGAACAGCGCTTCGGCAATGCCCGGCCCGACGGTCACCAGCGACGTATTCTGCTGCGCCGCGATCGCGGTGAAGGTGGTCATGATCCCCCACACCGTCCCGAACAGCCCGACGAACGGCGCCACGGCCCCGACCGTCGCGAGGATGTTGAGCCGGTCCGCAAGCTTGTCGGTCTCGTTCGCGACCGCCGATCCCATCGCCGTCGCGAGCCGTTCGCGCACCCCGTCGCGATCGACGATCCCCCCTGCGGTCGATCGCCGCCATTCGGTGACACCGGCGGCGAACACCTTGGCGACCGCGAGATCGCTGTCGGCCTCGCGCTTGTAGAAGGCGTCGATATCGTCGGCCTTCCAGAAATCGCTCTCGAACTTGCCGATCGCCTGACGCGCCTTGGCCAGCCGCCCGGCCGATCCGATGATGATCGCCCAGGTCCAGACGCTCGCGATCAGCAGCCCGCCCATCACGATCTGCACCACGATATCGGCATGAAGCAGCAGCGCCAGCGGCGAAGTCGAGTTCGGCGAGAGGTCGAAACTCCAGTTCATTCGGTATCTATTCCCCGTTCCAGATCAGTTTCTCATACGCCGCCGCCCAGTCGGCCGGTTGGCGCCTCGGCCGCCCGTCGGGGGCGACGAGAGCCGCCGTCACATCCGCTTCGGCCAGTGTTTCCTTACCGCGCATGACTCGCTGATGAATGGCGACCGCCGCCGCACGCACCCGGGTCAGCCGCGACACCACGACGAGCGCGTCGTCGAGCTTGGCCGGGCGGTGGTATTTGATGGCGAGCTCGGACACCGCATAGGCGCCGCCGCCCGCCTCCATCACGCCGCGCTGATCGACCCCGACCAGCTGCAGCATGTCCGACCGCGCGCGTTCCATGAAGCGCAGGTAGTTGGCGTGATAGACCACGCCCGACAGGTCGGTATCCTCGAAATAGACGCGCACCGGGAATCGATGCTCGCGTCCGTCGAAGCGTCCTTCGACGGGCTGATCGGTCGCGTCGGCCGCCATGGTTAAGGGCTCTAACGGCTGGGGACAGAGAGGCAAACTCATTTGGTCGCGCAATTTGCCCCTTGCGCCGATGTAACCCGTGGGTTACATGTAACCTGTGAGTTACAAAGAGGGGTGGCGACGATGACCGATACCGAAACTGCCGATCGATTGGTGCGGCGCCGGGCGCGGATGATGCCGGTGCTCGCCACCGTCTTCGTGGCGCAACAAGCGAGCTACTGGAGCGGACCGCATGTCGACGAGGGATCGCGGATGGTGAACCATGTCGCGGTCAGCGGGTGGATCGCGCTGTCGACGGTGCTGCTGATCCTGCTCTCGACCGGCGGCGGCTGGTTCCGTAGCGCCCAAGTCCGCGCGCTGGCCAACGACGAAAGCACGCGCGCGAACCGCGCAGAGGGGTTCCGCGTCGGGTTCCTGGCGACGATGGTTGGCGCGATCGCGCTCTATGTCATTTCGCTGTTCGAGCCGGTCGGCGGGCGCGAGGCGATCCACGTGCTGATGACGATCGGCATCGCGGCCGCGCTGTTGCGGTTCGGGATGCTCGAACGCCGCGCGCTCCGGGATGGCTGATGGACTTGCCAACAGTCTGCGCGAGGAGCGCGCCCGGCTCGGCTGGACCCAGGCCGAACTGGCCGAGCGCGTCGGCGTGAGCCGCAAGACGATCAACACCGTCGAAAACGGCGTGTTCGTGCCGTCGACTACCCTCGCGCTCAAGCTGGCGGCGGCGATCGGCAAGCCCGTCGAGGCGCTGTTCAGCCTAGTCGAATAAGCCGTCTTGGGTGGTCGCAGGCGGGTTGAGCCCCAGATGCTTCCACCCGCTGGCGTTGAGGCACCGCCCGCGTGCGGTGCGGGCGACGAGGCCGAGCTGGATCAGATACGGCTCGATCACTTCCTCGATCGTGTCGCGCGGTTCGCTCAACCCCGCGGCCAGCGTCTCGACGCCGACCGGGCCGCCGCGGTAGATGTCGGCGATCATCGTCAGATAGCGCCGGTCCATCGCGTCGAGCCCGAGCTTGTCCACCTCGAGCCGAGTCAGCGCGGCATCGGCGGCCTCGGCATCGACCGTCTCGCGGCCAGCAACATTAGCGAAATCGCGCACCCGACGGAGCAGCCGCCCCGCAATGCGCGGCGTGCCGCGCGCGCGCCTGGCGATCTCCTGCGCGCCATCGGGAGAGACGTGGAGATCAAGCAGGGTCGCCGCGCGCGTGACGACGCGTTCGAGCTCCTCGACGGTGTAGAAATTGAGCCGCACCGGGATGCCGAACCGGTCGCGCAACGGCGTGGTTAGCAACCCCTGCCGCGTCGTCGCCCCGACCAGCGTAAAGCGCGGCAAGTCGATCCGCACGCTGCGCGCCGACGGACCCTCGCCGATCATCAGGTCGAGCGCGCGGTCCTCCATCGCCGGATACAGCACTTCCTCGACCGCAGGCTGGAGCCGGTGGATCTCGTCGATGAACAGCACGTCGCCGTCCTCGAGATTGGTCAACAGCGCGGCGAGATCACCCGATTTGGCGATAACCGGTCCCGACGTCGCGCGGAACCCGACCCCCATCTCGCGTGCGATGATCTGCGCCAGCGTCGTCTTGCCGAGCCCCGGCGGGCCGAAGAACAGCACATGGTCGAGCGCCTCGCCGCGCGCCTTCGCGGCCGATATGAACACGCGCAAATTTTCGCGCGCGGCCTTTTGCCCGACGAACTCGTCGAGCGTCTTGGGGCGCAGCGCAGCGTCGACGTCGTCGGGCTTGCGTAGCGGTGCGAGGAGGCGGTCGTCGTCGGTCATTGGATGTCGTGCTCGATCCCATCGCCGACGATTGCGACCCAGGCGTGCTTGCGGTTCTCGTAGACCGTATATTGGGGCTGAGGAAAATCGGGATCGGCAAACGCGCCGATCGCGACAGCGACAAGGTCGCGGAACGGGCGGGCGTGGTAGAACACGGTCGATCCGCACTCCGGGCAGAAACTGAAGGTTGCCACGTTGCCCTCGTCGCCTGCCTTGCTCCATTGCTTCGACTGGCCGGTGATCCTGGTCTGATCCACCGGAAAGCGCGCTTGCGCCGCGAACGAACTGCCCGACCTTTTCTGGCAATTCAGGCAATGGCAAACCGATATCCGAACGGGGTCGCCTTCACACTCGATCGCGAGTTGCCCACAGGCGCAGGTCGCGCGGCGGACGGCGCTTTCGCTCACGGTCGTTGCCCTTCTGCTGCTCGGACCTTGGGATCGACGATATAGGACCGCCAATCTTTAGGCTCGCGCCATTTGGGATAAACGGCGTCGAGCCAAAGTGCATGAAAGTATGTTATCCCGTCGGCACCCCTTACATACACGCCGACGATATAGGCTGGACTGCCAAGCAGTCCGATAGTGTGCATTTCGCAAGGTCGAGTCGCGTTTGACGGTGCGATCTTTACCGGCATGTCTGCGTTCGCAGGCGTGCCGTTCGCTTCTTCCAACACCTCGACATGAATGATCGGCTGATTTTCAGCATCAAGGGGCGCACGAACCTTGAGCACCTTTAAAGCTGCCGGCACGTCCTTCGGACGCGTAGGGAAGAAAATCTGCTTGTAGCCCGTGGATGCCACGCAAGCGTGCGCTTCTGTGGCGGCAAATGAAATGCCGGTGACCAGACATAGAAGGAAAACTAGCCCCTTCATCCCAGCAAACCGCTCAACACTGCTGGGTGGAACGCCCGGCCGAAGAACCCGCATAATCCCATGAAAATTCCGAACCCGCCGAAGCCCCAGGACGCGACCAGCAGCCAGCTCGACTCCGCCAGCGCCGCAACCGCGGCGATCGAAATCGCCGTGGATATCGCGGCGTCGCTCGCGTCGAACTGATCGTCATGCACGTTGAGCGCGTCGTAGAGGTCCGATTGCGCTTTGGCGTCCGTAGCGAGCTTAGGCGATTCCGCAGTGTATTTGGCGATGTCGCGGTCATAACCAGCGAGCAACGGCGCAGCTTTGACGGGATCGGCGGCCAGTAGCGCGATCTCCGCGCGAGTCGCTTCGGCAATATGCTGCTTGGTCCGCGCCGCCTGATATTCGTTCCACTTGTCGACCGACAGCGCCTGCGCCTGCGCCATCGCCTGGACGACGTTGCCGTCCTTGATCCCGCACAGCCCCATGAACACCGACAGGATGACGACGGTGATCGCGACCCGGCTGTTGAGGCGCTTGTCCTTGGCTTCGGCGCTGACGTCGATTTCCATCTATCGCACTCTCACTTCGCCGCCTTGCGCAGCGCTAGCCGCACCAGCGCGTCGAGTCCCGCACCCGCGCCCAACTCCTCCTCTGCGGCACCGACCGCCGCATTGGCCTCCGCCTGGCGAAAGCCAAGGTTGAGCAGCGCAGACACCGCATCCGCCGCCGCGCCGCTCGCCGCCGACACCGGCGTCATGGTGCCGGGGATCACGCCGCCGACCTTGTCCTTGAGTTCGCGGACGATGCGCTCGGCGAGCTTGGGGCCGACGCCGTTGGCGCGGGCGACCATCGCCTTGTCCTGCGCAGCCACCGCGCGGACGAGGTCGACCGGGTCGAGCACCGACAGGATCGCCAGCGCAACCCGCGCGCCGACGCCCTGCACGCCGGTCAGCATGACGAACGCGTCGCGCTCGTCGGGCCGCGCGAAGCCGACCAGGCGGATCGAATCCTCCGACACCAGCATCTCGGTGAAGAGCGTCGCCGCCTCGCCCACCGGACCGATCGCCGCCAACGTCTTGGCCGACGCGCCGACGAGGTAACCGACCCCACCGACGTCGATTACCGCATGGTCGATGCCGGTCGCGGCGAGCACGCCTTTCAGGTGGGCGATCACCCTGCCGGCCTGCTTAAGTTGACACTAGGTTGACACTGGCGCGCATGCTTTCGCCGGTCGTTCACCGGGGCTTGAGAGATGCCGATCCACATGCATCGGGACATATCCGGAACATGACGGTGTAGGAAAGCGGAAATCACCTCAGCCGACGCGCCGACGCCACGTGATGCGCGTGGCAGATCGCCACCGCGAGCGCGTCGGCCGCATCAGCGCCGGCGATCTTCACGCCGGGGAGCAGTCGCGCGACCATCGCGTGAACTTGCGGCTTTTCGGCATTGCCGACCCCGACCACCGCCTTCTTGACCAGCCGCGCGGCATATTCGCCCGGCTCGATCCCGGCGCGCGCGACCGACAGCAGTACGACGCCGCGCGCCTGGCCGAGCTTGAGCGTCGATTGCGGGTTCATGTTGACGAACACTTCCTCGACCGCCGCGGCATCGGGGGCGTGATCGGCGAGCAGCGCGGCGAGCATGGAATCGAGATGCGACAGGCGCCGCGCGAGGCTTTCCTTCGCGTCGGTCCTGAGCTGACCGTTGGCGAGGTGCGAGAGCCGGTTGCCCTCCGCGCGGATCACCCCCCAGCCAGTCGTGCCGAGCCCGGGGTCGAGGCCGAGGATGATCATTGATGTAATCCTCCCCTGGAGGGGGAGGGGGACCGCGAAGCGGTGGAGGGGTAGACTCCCCGCGCGGATTGCGTCGCTTTGGGCGAATACCCCTCCACCAGCCTGCGGCTGGTCCCCCTCCCCCTCCCCCTCCGGGGGAGGATTGAAAGGCTCAACCCAATTTCTCCATTACCGCGTCGGACACTTCGTAATTGCCCCAGACGGTCTGGACGTCGTCGTCGTCGTCGAGTGCGTCGATCAGCTTGAACAGCGTCCCCGCGTCCCCTTCGTCCACTTCGACCATCGTTTGCGGGCGCCAAGCGAGCTTCGCGCCCTCGGCTTCGCCCAACACCGGTTCGAGCGCCTTGGCGACTTCGTGCAAGCTGCCCTGGTCGGTCCAGATTTCGTGGCCGTCCTCGCTCGACGACACGTCCTCGGCACCGGCTTCGAGCGCGGCCTCGAACACCGTGTCGGCGTCGCCCGCCTTGGCGGGGTAGTTGATCAGACCCATCCGGTCGAAGCCGTGGCTGACCGATCCCGGCGCGCCGAGGTTGCCGCCGTTCTTGGCGATCGCGGTGCGCACGTTGGTGACGGTGCGGTTGCGGTTGTCGGTCAGCGTTTCGACGATCAGCGACACGCCGCCGGGGCCGAACGCCTCGTAGCGGATCTCCTCGTAATTCTCGGCATCGCCCTTCGACGCCTTGTCGATCGAGCGCTGGATATTGTCCTTGGGCATCGACTGCGCCTTGGCAGCGTTGACCGCGGCGCGCAGGCGCGGGTTCATGTCGGGATCGGGCAAGCCCATCTTCGCCGCGACAGTGATTTCGCGGGAGAGCTTGGAGAACATGTTGGAGCGCTTCTTGTCCTGCGCGCCTTTGCGGTACATGATGTTCTTGTATTTTGAATGGCCGGCCATTGGGTCCTCGTTGGCGTGTTGCGCGGTCTGTAAACCGGGCCTGCTACGGCGTCAAAGCGCCTTGCCGCATGCGACCGCGCTGGCCCAGGCCCATTGGAAATTATAGCCGCCGAGCCAGCCGGTCACGTCGACGGCCTCGCCGATGAAATAGAGGCCGGGGACTGCCTTCGCCTCGAATGTCTGCTGCGATAGCGCGTCGGTCGCGACGCCGCCGATCGTGACCTCGGCCTTCATAAAGCCTTCGGTGCCGTTGGGATGGAACGGCCAGGCCGCGAGCAGCGCCTCGGCGTCGATCAGCGCCTTATCGGTCAGGTCGGCGAGATTGCCGGGAAGCGCGATCTTGTCGGCGAGCGCTTCCGCCAGCCGGCCGGGGAGAGACTGGCCGAGCGCCGATTGCACGCCCATGCGCGGGTGGAGCCGCTTCTGCTCGAGCAGCCAGCCGCCGGGCCGATCGGGCGTGAAGTCGATCGCGACCGCCTCGCCATGCCGCCAATAGGACGACGCCTGGAGGATCGCCGGGCCGGACAGCCCGCGATGGGTGAACAGCGCGGCTTCGCGAAAGCTGCCCTTGCCCGCGCTTGCCACCACCTCGGTCGCCACGCCGGACAGCGTCTTGAACAATGCCTCGTCGCCGCCAAGCGTCAGCGGCACCAGCGCCGGGCGCGGCTCGACCACCTTGAGCCCGAAACGGCGCGCGACGTCATAGGCGAAGCCGGTCGCGCCCATTTGCGGGATGGAGGGGCCGCCGGTGGCGATCACCAGCTTCGGCGCGGTCGCGGTGTCGCGGCCGATCTTCACGCTGAACCGCCCATCGACGTGGTCGATCTCGTCGATCGTCCGGCCCAGCGACCAGTCCACACCGCCGCCCGCGCATTCGTTGCGCAGCATCGTCACGATCTGCCGCGCCGATCCGTCGCAGAACAATTGCCCAAGCGTCTTTTCGTGCCACGCGATGCGATAGCCATCGACCAGCGCGATGAAATCGGCCGGGGTGTAGCGCGCGAGCGCCGACCGCGCGAAATGCTGATTGGCCGACAGGAAGCGGTCGGGTGCGGTATGGACGTTGGTGAAATTGCACCGCCCGCCACCCGAGATTAGGATCTTCTTGCCGGGCTCGTCGGCGTGGTCGGCGAGCAGCACGCGCGCCCCGTTCCGCCCCGCGACCGCCGCCGCCATCATCCCCGCCGCCCCCGCGCCGAGGACGATCGCGTCGTAATTATGGGCCGCGCTCACTTAGTTCACGCCTCCCCGGCGAAGGCCGGGGTCCAGTCGGGAAGACAGGCGTGACGACGCGCATCGTCCGACCACGAGCCGCCCGCAACTGGACCCCGGCCTGCGCCGGGGAGGTGCATTGGATCAGGCTGGGTGAAGAAGATCAGGCCAACCCCAGCGCAGCTTTGTACGTATCGAGCAGCGCCTCCGCCTCGTCGCGGTGATGCTTTTCCATCCGCCGCAGGCGGACGATCGCGCGCATCGTCTTGGTGTCGTAGCCGGTCGACTTCGATTCGGCGTAGACGTCGCGAATGTCGTCGGCGATCGCTTTCTTCTCTTCCTCCAGCCGCTCGATGCGTTCGATGAACAGGCGAAGCTGGTCGGCGGCGATGATGTCGCTCATTGGGGTCCCTTGATTGGATTTCGGATGAAGCGGGCGCGATGCCCGAACCGCTGCGATTCGTCACGCATTCTTCGCAACACGTTCGTCCATTCGCCGCAATTGCTCGGGGGTCGCTGCTGTCGAGTGCGCCCTTTCCACCCCAATAAAAAACCACCCCGGGCTAATGCCCGAGGTGGCCAAGGTTCAGGGAGGAGGCGCATCCGCAAAGATGCGCCACACGGCCCCGCGAAAGGGGGGAACACGACGCCGTGCAGGGTATTAACTAAGAGCGTAGCCGTTTGGTTTCAAGGGGCTACGCATTTACTGAGGCGCGCCTCAGGCGGGGGTTTCCAGCTGGGGCGCCGGCATCAGGCCGAGCTGGACCTGACGGGCGAAGATCTCACGCATCACCGACAACGAGAACAAGTGAGCGTAGATCAGCGGCAACAACCCCGACTGGACGATCTTGCGCAGCTGATCGCCACGCAGCGCGGTCAGCTTTTCCTCGTTGATCATCTTGAAGCCCGAATAGAGGAACGGCTTTTCGACGCCCTCGGGCTGGATCGACACTTCGCCGTCCATCAGCAAGTCGAGTTCCTTGATCTCGTTCATGAAGGCCCCGGTGCGCGCGCCGGCCTCCTCGAACTGCTGGTTGAAATCGAGGATGTTCCTGACGAGCGGAGTCGCCTCGCCCTTCTCGAACAGCGCCTCGCCTTCGTCGAAATCGCCGATCGTCGGCGAGGTCGGGTCGAAGCAGAGCGTCAGCTCCTCGGCTTCCGGGGTCAGCCGCGCGAGCAGATAGGGATAGCGGCGGATATAGGCCGGCACGTAGGTGTAGGGATCGCGCAACTGGCCCTTTTCGTCGATGAAGACGTTGACGCCTTCGTTCAGCCCCATCAGCGCGAGCGGGACCGAATCGTCGCCCTGCGAGAAGATGATCGGCATCTGGCGCTGGACCAGCGGGAATTCGTCGACCGTCAGCGGGATGGCGTGCTGGTTGATCAGGAAGTCGGCGCCCTCGGTCTGGCGGACCTTGAACTTGGCGTGCGCCTCGCTCGAAAGCGGCTCGAGCGTGTTGTAGAACAGGGGAAGCGACTGCGGCGCGCTGGCCATTACCTTGACTCCATCGAAGCGTTTGGGCGCGGCGGACCGCCGCTAATCGGGGAGCGCCTTATGGTGTGACGCCGCCGGGTGCAAGCGTCACCAGCTTCCCTGGGTTCATCAACTCGTGCGGATCGAACGCACGCTTGATCGCACGCAGCGCCGCTTGTCGGCCGGGTGGCGACAGGCGTTCGAGTTCGCCCAGTTTCATCTGGCCGATCCCGTGCTCGGCGGAGATCGATCCCCCCGCCGCGACGACCAGGTCGTAGACCATATGGCTCGCCGCCTCGCCGATTTCGGCGCGCCAACGGTCGGGCTCAGCCCCGGTGGGCGCGTTGACGTGAAAATGGACGTTGCCGTCGCCGAGATGCCCGAACGCGCTGCAATGCACGCCGGGAAATGCCGCTTCGACCTGCACGGATGCCGATTCCATGAAATCGGGCATCGCATCGACCGGCACCGAAATGTCGTGCGCCATCGTCGGCCCCTCGGCACGCTCGGCCTCGGAGATCGAATCGCGCAGTCGCCAGAACGCCCCAGCCTGGGCTTCGTTGGCCGCGACTACGGCGTCCTGTGCGAGCCCGGCGGTCAGCGCGCTCTGCATCAGCGATTCGAGTGCGGGCTTCGCGGTATCCGCCGACGCGGCGATAAAATCGACGAGCACAAGCCAGGGGTGCCCCCCGTCGAGCGGCGGTCGCGTGCCGTGAACATGCTTGAGCACCAGATCGAGCGCGAGCTTGGGGACCAGCTCGAAGCTCTCGATCGCAGTGCCCGAGTTGCGCTCCATCGCGCGGAGCAGCTTGAGCGCGACGGCGGGCGATTCGACCCCGAGCCACCCCGTCGCGCGATCGGCCGCGACCGGAACCAGCCGCAACGTCGCAGCGGTCACCACCCCCAGCGTCCCCTCCGCGCCGACCAGCAAATGGTCGAGGTCGTAGCCGCGATTGTCCTTCTTGAGCGCCGCCAGTCCGTCATGTCGCGACCCGTCGGGCAACACCGCCTCGATCCCCGCGACCAGCGACCGCATCGTACCGAAGCGAAGCACTTGCGTACCCCCGGCATTGGTCGACACGAGCCCGCCGATCGTCGCGCTGCCGCGCGCGCCCAGCGTCAGCGGGAAGCGCATGTCTTGCGCCTCGGCCGCCTCGTGCAGAGTGGCGAGAATCACCCCCGCCTCGACGACGGCGAGCCCGGCTTGTGGCTCGATCGAGCGAATCCGGTTCATCCGCCGCAGCGACAGGATCAGCGCCGACCCGTCCGCCGGCGGGGTCGCGCCGCCGACCATCGACGTGTTGCCCCCCTGCGGCACCAGCGCCACGCCGAGCTCGTGCGCGCGACCCACCGCGAATTGCACGCTTTCGGTGCTGTCGGGCGCGAGAATCGCTGCTGCTTGGCCATGGAACCGCCCGCGCCAATCGGTCAGCCACGGCGCGATGTCATTAGCATCGGTGACGACGGCCTTGTCGCCGGCATGGGCGCGAACGGCGTCGATCAGTGCGGACTGAGCAGGCGTCATGGCCCACGCGGCTAGCATGGCGGCGCCGCGCGGCCAATTCATTCGGCGTTCAACCTTCGACGCTACCAAGGCGCCTCCATGCACCCGTCCTCCGCCCTCTTGATGATGCTCGCCACCGCGGCGAGCGCCCCGATTTCGCCGGCGTTCGGCGAACCGGACGGCCAGCAGATGTCGATCACCGGGCGCATTGTGATCCGCGTCGAATCCGCGCCCGTTCCCGCCGCCGCGATGCGCACAGTGGCGCCGGTGCGCTGGGTGGAGAAGAACGGTCCCAAATGCATCGTCGCCAACCAGCTCGCCGGAGCGATCGTCAACGGCACCGACAGCGTCGATCTGGTCTTCAAGGGCGGATCGCGGATGCGCGCGCAACTCGACGACGATTGCACCGCGCTGGGTTATTATGGCGGCTTCTATCTGAAGACCGCCGCCGACGGTCAGGTGTGCGCCAACCGCGACACGATCCGCACGCGATCGGGCGATTCGTGCTCGATCGGCAAGTTCAAGCGGCTCGTCGCGAAGCCCGGCAAAGCCCACTAAACCTTGACTTTGCATGCCTGATCGGCAAGCGCGCGAAGACTAGTGCGACGCACCGCCGCGCTTTTATTTTCCGGATTCGTGAATGCCATTTGCCGACCTCGGCCTATCGGATGAGTTGCTCCGCGCCGTAGAGGAGTCGGGCTACACCGAGCCGACCCCGATCCAGGCTGCGACCGTCCCCAGCGTGCTGATGATGCGCGACATCATCGGCATCGCGCAGACCGGCACCGGCAAGACCGCCGCGTTCGTGCTGCCGATGATCGACATATTGGGCGAGGGCCGCAGCCGCGCGCGGATGCCGCGCAGCCTGATCCTCGAGCCGACCCGCGAACTCGCCGCGCAGGTGGCGGAGAATTTCGATAAATACGGCAAGTATCACAAGCTATCGATGGCGTTGCTGATCGGCGGCGTGTCGATGGGCGACCAGATGAAGGCGCTGGAAAAGGGCGTCGACGTTCTGATCGCGACGCCTGGTCGCCTGATGGACCTGTTCGGGCGCGGCAAGATCCTGCTGACCGGCTGCAACCTGCTGGTGATCGACGAGGCCGACCGCATGCTCGACATGGGGTTCATCCCCGATATCGAGGAAATCTGCACCAAGTTGCCGAAACAGCGCCAGACGCTGCTGTTCTCGGCAACGATGCCGCCACCGATCAAGAAACTGGCCGACAAGTTTCTGTCGAACCCCAAAACGATCGAAGTCGCGCGCCCCGCCACCGCCAATATCAACATCAAGCAGTGGCTGGTGCCGGTCTCGGCGTCGAAGAAGCGCGACAAGTTGGTCGAGTTGCTCCGGCACGAAGAGGTCAAGACCGCGATAATCTTCTCGAACCGCAAGACGACGGTGCGCGAGCTCAACAAGGCGCTGCAGCGCCAGGGGTTCCGGTCGAGCGAGATCCATGGCGACATGGAGCAGTCGCAGCGCATCGCCGAACTCGACCGCTTCAAGGCGGGCGACGTCAACATCCTGGTGGCGTCGGACGTCGCCGCACGTGGGTTGGATATCAAGGGCGTCAGCCACGTCTTCAACTTCGACGCGCCATGGCACCCGGACGATTACGTCCACCGTATCGGTCGCACCGGCCGCGCGGGGGCGACAGGGGTCGCGTTCACGCTGGCCACGTCGGAAGATGCCGAGAATATCCAGAACATCGAAAAACTGACCGGGCTCAAGATCGAGCGCTACGAAGGCGCGGCCGATGAAGCCCCCGCCGAGCGTACCCCACGCGGGCGCAAGCCGGCGGCGAGGAAGGCCGACGCACCGGCCGAGCCCAAGCCAGCGGCGGTGGAGGCGGAAACGCCGGCCGAAGCCAAGCCTGTCCCCGCCGCGAAGGAAACGCCGGCGGCCAAGCCGGCGCGCGAGCCGCGAGCGCCCCGCACCGAGCGCGCGCCGCGCGACGCTCGTCCGCCGCGCGCTGAGCGCACCGCGCCGCGGCAGGACGACCACGACGACGGTCCCGACGACGGCGGCTGGAACGGTCCGATGCCCGGTTTCCTGAGCGCAAAGCTCACGACCGACTGAGTCGCTTCCGTGTCGCTGCCGGATTTCATCAGCATCGTGCCGGTGCAGAAGATCGAGAGCCCGTGCGTCAACATCTGCACGATCGGCAAGGACCGGTTGTGCGAAGGATGCCGCCGCTCGATCAACGAGATCGCGCATTGGTCGCGCATGACGCCCGCCGAGCGCAGCGCAGTAATGAGGGAGCTGCCAAGTCGCTAACCGCTATTTCCGGCTAAGTTTACACTAGGTTTACACTATCGCGGCAGCGCATCGAACTGCTTTTTCAGATCGTAGATCGCCTTGAGCTTGGGCCCGTAGACCGCACCTCCACCCGCGCCGTTATAACCGTCACCGAACTTAACCCAATCGTGCGCCTTGATCTCTTCGACCAGCCCGGCCGAGCGGCAGAAGTCGAAGAAGCCCAGCACTTGCCAGCGTAAGTCGCGGGCGAAGGCGTTGACCATGTCGAACGCCGAAGCATAGCCGATCAGTGGATGGTTGAATCCCATCACCTGGGTCCCGCCCCAGCTCGCCGATCGCGCCGCGAGTTCGACCCCCGACAAGGTCCGCGCGAAATGATAGGCGTCATATTCCTTGGCCTGGTCGCCGTGGAAGCTAGCCCAGGCATCCCCCGTCTTCGCGCGCCACTTGTGGTTTTCCCAGCGCTTGCCCTCGGCGCCATGTCCGCCGAACACGAAATGCGTGTCGAACGTCCTGGGGTTGTCGATGCCCCAGCGGTCCCAGAAGACATGGTTCTCGAACCTCATCACCGGCTTGCCCTGGGTGAACGGCCGCCCGCCGCTTTCGGCCATCCACACGGCAAGCGCCGCGAGCGTCTCGATCCCCGTCGCCGCGCCCAGCCGGTCGACCAGCCCGCCGATCGCGTTGTAGCTGCGCGCGACGCTCCCCAGCGTGGAGCCGGCGGGCGGCAGGGCCTTGATCGGCTTTTTGGGTGCCAGCGCCGCGGCCTTCAGCGTCGCATCGTCCTTGTAAAAGCCCATTCCCCCTCCTTCATGCCGCTCAGGCGAGCTGATTTGTCTCCATCAGCGCGTCGTCGAGGTCGCCGGCGCGCTTGTACGCGGCGCGTTCGGTCAACCGGTCGGCATAGGCGACGAAGGCGTCGCGCTTCGGGATCGTCCCAAATTGCGTGCCCCAGATGACTTGGCTGCCGACATAGACGTCGGACATCGTGAACGCGTCGCCGGCGATGTAATCGTGTTTCGACACGGCCTGCTCAAGAACGTCCATCGCCTGGCCGTAGCTGCCGTAGCCGAACATCCGGGTCTGCTCGTCCGACGGCACGAACCCCGCATTGTTATTGGTCACCGCCGCTTCGACCGGACCCGCCGCGAAGAACAGCCAGCGATAATAGTCCGCGCGGTCGGCAAGTGCTGGTGCGAGGCCGGCTGCTGGAAAAGCATCGCCCAGATACGCGCAGATCGCGGCGCATTCGGTTACGACCTTACCCTTGTGCTCGATCGCCGGAACCTTTCCCATCGGGTTGATCGTCAGATAGTCGTCACCCTTCATCGTGTCGGCATAGTTCATCACGCAAACCTCATAGTCCGCGCCGACTTCCTCCAGCGCCCAGCGCGCGATCCGCCCGCGAGACATGGGATTGGTATAGAGAATCAGGTCGCTCATCGCTCTCTCCATTAGAACAAATAGGGAACAGACTTAATCCAACAATGCAAGCGTCGTCAATGCCACCGGTATAATCGTCATCCCGGCGAAGGCCGGGATCGCTGGCAATATTACTCAGCGGCCCCGGCCTTCGCCGGGGCGACGGACGGTAATCAGAGCGCCTTCTGGAACAGCGCGAGCATTCGACCCCATGCCTTTTCCGCCATCGCAGCGTTGTAGACGCGGCTGTCGGGCGGGCACCAGCCGTGCATCGTGCCTTCGTAGACTTCGATCTCGGCGAGCAGATTGGCGGTGGCGAACGCGGCCTTCAACACGTCTTTGTCGCCCGGCGCTTTCGCGTCGTCATTGGCGGCGATCGCAATCACGTAGCTCGCCTTCATCTGCGGGATCAGCTTGTTGGGGCTGTCGGGCTTGTCGCCGACCAGCCCGCCGCCGTGGAAGGTCGCGCCGGCCTTGACCCGCGCCGGGTTCGACACGGCGGTGCGGAACACCATCGGGCCGCCCATGCAATAGCCGGTCGATGCCAGCCCGCGCTTGCGATCGACTTCTTTCTGCTTGTCGAGCCACGCGGTGAACGCGGTCGCGTCGCGCACCGTGCCTTCGGGCGTCAGCCCCTGATACCATGGCATGATCCGGGCCCGCACCTCGGGCTGGTCGAACGATTCGCCGGTCTTGATGAACGGCGTCTTGGTCGAGCGATAGAACTGATTGACCACCAGCACGGCATAGCCCGACTGCGCCAGCCGGTCGGCCATCTGCCGGAACGCGGGCCGCAGCCCCATGATGTCGGGCCAGACCAGCACGCCCGGCGCCTTGCCGGTCGCGGGCGCGACGAAATAGGCATCGCACGTGCCATCGGCGGTTTTGATCGAGACGTCTCGGCCCTTGATCGTCACCGCGTTGGCGGGCACCGGCATCATCGCCATCAGCCCGGCGACCCCCGCCATCGTCCCGAATTGCCGCCGCGAGGGATGGACGCTGGCGAGAAAGCGATCGTTATCCGCCGCGGTGTGTTCGTCGCACATCAAGTCTCTCCCGAGTCGTTAGTTTGGGAGGGAGCATAGTGCTTACCGGTGTGAGCGCGAAGGCTGCCGGCTAACGTCATCCTTCAAATCCTCCCCCGCCAGGGGGAGGTGGCGCCGAAGGCGTCGGAGGGGGCGGAAGGCGAGACGATAGTTGATCGCCGACCGCCCCCTCCGTCAGGCTGCGCCTGACACCTCCCCCTGGCGGGGGAGGATTACTTAGCGTTACTTCGCGTCGGCCTTGACCGTCTTGCCACCCTTCTTACCGGCCTTCTTCGGCGCGGCGGCTTCGATCGCGAACGACAGCGCGCCGTCCTTCATCTTCACCGTCACCTCGCCGCCATGGACCAGCTTGCCGAACAGCAATTCCTCGGCGAGCGGCTGCTTGATCTTCTCCTGGATCAAGCGGCCCATCGGGCGCGCGCCATAGAGCTTGTCATAGCCCTTGGTGGTCAGCCACGCCTTCGATTCGTCGTCGAGCTGGATGTGGACGTTGCGGTCCGCCAGCTGGAGTTCGAGCTGGAGGATGAATTTGTCCACCACCCGCGCCACGACCTCCGGCGGCAGATACCCGAACGGCACGATCGCATCGAGGCGGTTGCGGAATTCCGGCGTGAACATCTTCTGCACCGCCTGCTCGTCCTCGCCCTCGCGCGACAGATTGCCGAAGCCGAGCGTTTCCCGCGCCATGTCGGACGCGCCGGCATTGGTCGTCATGATCAGGATGACGTTGCGGAAATCGACCGACTTGCCATGCTGGTCGGTTAGGCGGCCGTTATCCATCACCTGCAACAGGATGTTGAACAGGTCGGGATGCGCCTTCTCGATTTCGTCGAGCAGCAGCACGCAATGCGGCTGCTGATCGACCGCGTCGGTGAGGAGCCCGCCCTGGTCGAACCCGACATAGCCCGGAGGCGCACCGATCAGCCGGCTGACCGAATGGCGCTCCATATATTCGGACATGTCGAACCGCTGGAGCGGGATGCCCATGATCGAGGCAAGCTGACGCGCGACCTCGGTCTTGCCGACACCGGTCGGGCCGGTGAACAGGTAATTACCGATCGGCTTTTCGGGATCGCGCAGGCCGGCGCGGCTGAGCTTGATCGCCGACGCCAGTTTCTCGATCGCGTCGTTCTGGCCGAACACCACGCGCTTGAGGTCGGTCTCGAGCGTCGCCAGCGCTTGCGTGTCGTCCTTCGACACCGATTTGGGCGGGATGCGCGCCATCGTGGCGATCACCGCTTCGATCTCCTTGGTGGTGATCGTCTTCTTGCG
>JBDSWC010000095.1:0-4108 GCA_039926845.1 Sphingomonas sp.
GGGGTTAGGCCGCCATAGCGAGTGCTTCGTTATCGTTGGCACTTGTGTATGGGCCGTCACGGTGGTCCCATTCCGAGCAAAAGATAGCGCCTTTCAACACACGTCGATCCTGGTTCGGCCCCGTCAGAAACCCCCGTCGCCGGGGGCATTTGGTGGAGCCGCCGGGTACTGCCCCCGGGTCCGCTGCGCCTATTTTACACCATCGTTTATCGCCATAGCCGGGCCGAAGCCCTTGCACCGGCCAATATAGGCGCTTGGCGATTAAAGAAAAGTAGATGGTTAGGGTGTGGCGTTCGCGGCCCAGTGCTGTGGCGATTCAGCCACGCTTAACCATCAAAAAACACCGGTCCGCCTTCCCTGCGCCACAATATCGCGTAATAAAGTATCGCATTATGTTGACGCAGCGTTCCCGTTACGCGCTTCGCGCGATGCTATACCTGGCCGAAGCCCCCGCGGGTGGCCCGCCGATCCCGATGAACCGGATCGCCGACAGCGCCCAGGTGCCGCGCAAATTCCTCGAACTGATTCTCGCCGACCTGCGCGAGGCCGGTTTCATCCACAGCCATCGCGGCAAGACCGGCGGTTACTGCCTGTCGCGCCCGACGCATTTGATTTCGCTGGGTGAGATCATCCGCGTGATCGAGGGGCCGCTGGCGCTGGTGCCGTGCGTCAGCCGCACCGCGTACCGCCGCTGCGCCGACTGCAAGAGCGAGGCGAGCTGCGCGATCCGCATCGCGATGGCGCGCGTCCGCGACGAGACCGCGCGGATCCTCGACGGCACCAGCCTGGCCGATGCCGTCGCCGAGGATTTGGCTGCGGCCTAACCCTTCTTCTCGCGAAGTTCGTCCCTGATCTCCCGGAGCAGCACGACGTCGGCGGGATCGCCCGCGACCTCCTCGACTGGCGGCGGCATCATGCGGTTCACCGCGCGGACCATCAGGAAGATGATGAAGGCGATGATCGCGAAATTGACCGCCTGGGTGATGAACTCGCCATAGCCGAGCAGCGGCACGCCGGCTTTCTTGAGCGCGGCATAGTCAGTTGACCCTGCGAGCGCCGGAGGCACCTTGTCGGCGTTGAGCACCAGGAAATAGCTCGAGAAATCGAGCCCGCCGAACACCTTGCCGATCAGCGGCATGATGATGTCGTCGGTCAGGCTGGTGACGATCTTGCCGAACGCCGCGCCGATGATCACCGCGATCGCCAGGTCCATCACGTTGCCGCGCATGATGAACGCCTTGAATTCCTTGAACATTTGCAGTCTCCCTGCTGGCAGCCCTGACGCAGGTTAGGCCCCCCGGCGCGGTGTGGGCAAGCCGTGCCTGTCGCATTTCCCTTTTCGCGCCACAGGCGACCCCCTACATTGCGGCTCGCAAGGGATCAGGAGGTTTGTCCCCATGAAGTTTCGTGCCGTGATCATGCTCGCCATCGCCGCCACCTTGTCCGCGTGCGGGGTCAATTCGGTGCCGACCGCGGAAGAAGCCGCCAAGGCGCGCTGGGCCGACGTCCAGAACCAGTATCAGCGCCGCGCCGACCTGATTCCCAACCTCGTCGCCACGGTGAAGGCCGCGGGCGCGCAGGAGAAGTCGATCCTGGTCGAAGTGACCAACGCACGCGCCGCCGCGACCAAGGTCCAGGTGTCGGCGGGCGACTTGACCGATCCCGACAAGATGGCCGCGTATCAGCGCGCCCAGGCCGGCATCACGCTGTCGCTGCAACGGCTGCAGGAGGCGTATCCCGAGCTCAAGAGCCAGGGCAATTACACCGTGCTGATGAGCCAGCTCGAGGGCACCGAGAACCGCATCACGATCGCGCGCAGCGATTACAACAATGCGGTGCAGGCGTATAACACGCGCATCCGCACCTTCCCCGACGCGATCGGCGCCAAGATCTTCTACGGCGCCAAGCCGATGGTGCCGTTCCAGGCGACCACCCCTGGCGCCGACACCGCGCCGTCGGTCAATTTCGGCAATTCGAACTGATCGCTGACACATAGGAGAACGGGGCGATGACGCTCCGCAGGCTCGGCTGGTTGCTGGCGTTGCTGCTGTTCGCAGGAGCGGCGCCGGCGGCCGCGCAGACCTTCCCCAAATTCACCGGCTTCGTGGTCGATGCGGCGAACGTGCTGGACCCGGCGACCGAAGCCGCGCTGACCGTGAAGCTCGACGCGCTGCAAAAGGACACGCATCGCCAGCTGATCGTCGCGACGATCCCCGATCTGCAGGGCTATCCGTTGGAGGATTACGGCTATCGGCTCGGGCGCGCCTGGGGCGTGGGGCTGAACGACGTCGACAACGGCATCATCCTGTTCATCGCGCCCAACGAGCCGGCCGGGCATCGCGGCCCGCGGATCGAGGTCGGCAACGGGCTGGAGCCGGTCGTCACCGACGCGCTGGCGAGCGTGATCATCAACGACAAAATGATCCCGTTGCTCAAGGCGGGGCAAGTGCCGCAGGCGATGACCGCAGGCACCGACGCGCTGATCGAGCAGCTCCGCGCGAGCCCCGACGAAGCCAAGGCGCGCACCGACGCGGCGGTCGCGGCGTTCGACAAGCAGCACAAGCGCAGTCCGAGCGGTGGTGGCGGTGAGTTTCCGATCGGGCTGGTGATCTGGGCGATGATTATCGGCTTCGTCATCCTGTCGAGCCTGCGCGGCCGTGGGCGCGGCAAAGGCTATCGCGGCGGCGGTGCGCCGGTGATCCTGTGGGGCCCAGGGTTGGGCAATTGGGGATCGGGCGGCGGATCGTCGTGGAGTTCCGGCGGCGGCTCGTCGTGGGGCGGATCGGATAGCGGCGGCGGCTGGGGCGGCGGCGGCTTTTCGGGCGGCGGCGGCGGATCGTTCGGCGGCGGCGGCGCGTCGGGGGGATGGTGATGGCACGCTTCCCGTTGATCGCGGCAGACCGTGCGTTGGTCACCGACGCGGTGACGGCGGCGGAAGCCGGCACCGATGGTGAAATTGTAACGATCGTAACAAAGCAGTCGGACGCGTATCGCGACGTCGCGCTGATCGTCGGCGCGCTGGCAATGTTGCTGATCGTGGCGATCGCGACGGTCGATCCCCGCCTGCTCGACCTGCCCGTCGCGGGATGGAGCGGCGGTTGGGGCGAAGAACCGTCGATGGTGGCGCGGCTGGCGGTGCTGATGGTCGCGCAAGCCGTCGTGTTCGGCGTCGCCCTCCTGCTGTTGCGAAACATAGCGTGGCGAATCGCGCTGACGCCGAAACGGGTGCGTGCAACGCGGGTGCGCGGACGAGCGATTCGCTACTTCAAGGTCGGCGCGGAGAAGCGCACCGCGGCGCGGGTCGGGGTGCTGCTCTATCTCTCGCTCGACGAGCGGCTCGCCGAGATCGTCGCCGATGCGGCGATCCACGCCAAGGTCCCGCCCGAACGCTGGGGCGACGCGATGGTCGCGCTGGTCGATGAAGTCCGCGCCGGCCACCCGGCGCAGGGTATGGCGGCGGCGGTCGGGGCGATCGGTACGATCGTCGCCGAACATTTCCCCAAGACCGAGGACGACAAGAACGAACTGCCCGACCGGCTGATCGAGCTGTGAGCGTGACCGACGCCGACGTGTCGGAGGAGACGGTGTGGGCGGGCCGCTTCCTCGAAATGAAGAAGCGCGGGCGCTGGGAATATGTCGGCCGCGTCGGGGGCACGCAGGCGGCGGTGGTGCTGGCGATCGATGACGGCCCCTTCGGCGAAGCTCAGGACAGGCACGTCATCCTGGTCGAACAATATCGCGTGCCGCTCGGCCGCCGTTGCCTCGAGCTGCCGGCGGGTCTGGTCGGCGACGAGGAGGCGGGGGAGACTGCCGAGGTTTCCGCCGCACGCGAGCTGGAGGAAGAGGCGGGCTATCGCGCCGATCGCGTTACGTCGTTGGGCGCCTTCTACGCGTCCCCGGGCATGGTCAGCGAATGCTTCACGCTGGTCCGCGCCGAGGGGTTGACGAGGATCGGCGAGGGCGGTGGAACCGCGGACGAGGACATCACGGTCCACCGCGTCGCGCTCGCCGCGATCGCCGATTTCGTCGCCGACCGCCGCGCCGCCGGGGTCGCGATCGACGTCAAGCTGCTGGCGTTGTTGGGGCCGGGGTTGCTGGGCTAGCCGTG
>JBDSWC010000096.1:0-38894 GCA_039926845.1 Sphingomonas sp.
GTTGCTCGAACCCATAGGCAACATCCCGCCCGCAGAAGCAGAGGAGCAATACTATGCCATGATCGAACAACGGCCTATGGCTGCATGACTCAAACCAAACAGCCTCCGGCAAACCCGGCGCGGTTCATATTCCGTGACGATGTCGTCTTCGATCCAGGATGTGGCCATATCGGTTGTTGGAGCGAGCTTGAGCCGGTCCGCGGTGGCCTTCGGCAGGTCGATGTCGAACCCGCTTCCGGTGTCTAGCAAGGTGCGGTCCAGCTTCACACCGTCGACGTAGACGGTGAGGAAAATGCGTCGATCTTCGAACGAAGTATTTACAGGAATGGCGCGCGGTATCGTCACACTTCCGCTGCACGATATCCTCATGCCCCCCCGGGTAACACTGATCTGCCATTCCACCTGGCTGAGGAGGTCATATCCGAGGATTATGTCGCTCTTGAACGCGGGGTCTGAATTGACGTTGTTCAGCGGCTGCACTTTAGTGAAATCGCCGGTCTCGAACGTTGAGCTGCCTATCTTCACGGTCACAGAGTTAGCGTATTTCGTCTCGCCGACTTCGCTCGAAATCATGTCTAGTTTGCGCCTGCGGGCAAAACCCGAGTCAATGACCGTCGCCGTTGCCCCGGTGTCGATATGCGCCCTCGCCCACTTTCCATTGACCAAGGCAGGAAAATATATTGTTCCGCCCGGGCTCTGTCTGATTGGGACCCAGCCTGACGCGCAAACGGTGCCTAATGAGGCCGCCGTTTATGCAGAGGGGAAGGATAAGATGGCGTCCGACAGTTCCCGGCGGACGCGACCGACCGGTGCGGTCAAATGCTCCGTCGTGATGGTTCCGATGCGGGATGGCGTTAAGCTTTCCACCGAAGTTTACCGGCCCGCGGCAGCTGGTAGATACCCTGTCATCCTTCAGCGAAGTCCCTACTACAACGCCATTGACGTCACCGGATGCAAGACGACGATCGGCCTTGGTGAGGACCGTCTGGCCGCCATAGCCGCGCAAGGCTACGTCGTGATCACCCAGGAAGCGCGGGGAACCTCGCGTTCGGAGGGGACTTTCCGCCCGTTCGTTCAAGAAGGCAACGACGGGTACGATGCGATCGAGTGGGCCGCCCGCCAGCCCTGGTCGACGGGCAAAGTGGGAATGTATGGGGGGTCTTATCTTGGAATAGTCCAGTGGACGGCAGCAATCAAACGCCCGCCACATCTCACGACAATCGTACCTAGTATTACACCTACAGCGTTTGATCAGGGTTTGCCGTATACCGGTAGCGCCTTCTCTCAGGCAACGTCGCAGCAATGGTCGTCTCTATCAGTCGGCTTGGATCAGTTTAGGCGCAAGCTCAAGGCCCAGGGTGCGTCACCGATCCAGGTGGCTGCCGAAGTTGCCGCGCGCCAAAAGATCATGTTGCAAGCAATGATTTCGCGGTCGCCCGGGCAGACGCTGCCGTTGGGGAGCGATCCGGCATTCATCAACGATGTGACGCCCTGGATTGCGAACTGGCTGGCGCAACCAACGCTCGATTCATACTGGAAAGATTCGAGCGCTGAGGACAAGTATCCGACCATATCGATTCCGGTGCTCAACCTGGGCGCCTTCTACGACATTTTCATCTGGGGCGCTGTTGCAGGCTACACCGGCATGCACGAGCGCGCCGCCACACCACAGGCGAGGGCCAACGCACGATTGGTTCTTGCAGGAGGGGGGCATTCATCCGGCCGGAACCACTATATTGGCGACCTCACTTTCGGGGCGGAGCACGAGATTCCGAATGATCTGACGATGAGGTGGTTCGATTACTGGCTCAAGGGCATCGACAACGGCGTGATGAAGGAGCCGGCCGTCAAGCTCTTCGTCATGTTGCCCCCCGATCAGGGGTCGGTAGGCAGCGGTTTTTGGGCCACCGGCGACAGCTTCCCGCTACCTGGGACACAGACGACCCACTATTACCTCGGCGGGGGGCACGCCAACACCTTGGGGCGCGCCGGCACTCTCTCGCTGAATCCATCTAAGGCTGCGGGCTCGGATCAGTATCGATATGATCCCGCGAACCCCGCGCCGACTTATGGCGGAGCCTGGTCCGGTCCAGCTCTTCTTCCTAAGGGGCGCATTTGATCAGCGCCCCGTAGAGATTAGGCCGGACGTCTTGGTCTATACTAGCGAGGCGCTGACCAAACCCCTCGCGGTCATCGGCAACGTCAGCGTGACACTAAAGGCGTCGTCGTCGGCAACCAGCACAGCATTCACGGCAAAGCTCGTCGATGTGCACTTAGATGGTTACGCGCAAATCATCTCCGACGGCATCACGGTGACACCTTCCGCAGCGCCTAATACTGTTAGCACCTACACAATCCGGATGAACGCGACGGGCACAGTGTTCAAGCCGGGCCATCGGATACGGCTCGAAATCTCTTCGTCCAACTACCCCCGTTTCTACGCGCACACGAACACTGATGCTCCCGTTGGGACCGCAAAGGATCTGGTTGTCGCCACCCAAACAATCATTTGGGACGGAACTTCCCTAAACCTGCCGATCGCGCCTATCTCCGTCCCGGCGACCGCTTCTCAATAGGCAGGTGACGCAGCTGGCGCCCTTCCGTAACTCAGGTGGATATTGTCAGAGCAAATGCTTTTGGCGGAAGGCCGTTGGCGCGCCGACCGTCCGCGACGTCCGGCAGATCCCGCAGGCAATTGGCAGCTCCGGCGTTGATCTGGATCGAAGCGCGAGCGGCGTGCGGCGTCGTCCCACTCCGCGCAGCGAAACGGGGTGGAGTGAGAACGCCGGGACGCGTCGGCGGCGTTCCGGGGGCGTTTCGTTCGGAAGATCGTATCCGGCCCGCTACGGGCGCCGGTTGATGCTCTGAGTCCTTAATCGCTTAACTCAGGGCTGATTCAGCGAGCTTGCAAGCTCCTATCGTGCCCGAAGAGGGCGGCGTCAGTGGTACAAGGAGAAGAAGATCACCTACAAACTTTACTATTGGGACGGGCTACAGGGGCGCGGGGAATATATCCGCTTGTCCCTCGAGGCCGCCGGCGCACCGTATATCGACGTCGCTCGTCAGGAGGGCAATCTCTTCGTCAAGGAATTCATGGAGAAATCCGAGCACCCGTCGTTCGCACCGCCTTTCATCGACGACGGGGGGCAAATCATCGGCCAATTGCCCGCCATTCTCCTGCACCTTGGTGACAAGCTGGACCTGGCGCCACGGGAACCAATCGCCAGGATGTGGACGCACCAGATCCAGCTCACGATCGGCGACTTCATCCTTGAAGCGCACGATGTCCATCACCCGATCGGCATGGGCAGCTATTATGAAGACCAGAAGCCCGAGGCGACGCGGCGAGCCGACGAGTTCCGTAACGCACGAGTGCCCAAATATCTTACGTGGTTCGAGGCAGTCCTCGTCCGGAACACAGCAGGGCGGGGCCATCTCGTCGGGCACCGGTTATCCTACGCCGATCTCTCCCTCTTCCAGATCATCGATGGGATGTTGTTCGCATTCCCCAACCTGATGGGACGGGTCGAGGGCGATTATCCGAACGTGATGGCGGTTCACAGCTGCGTATCAGCGCTCCCCCGGATTGCGGAATACCTCCGGAGCGAGCGGCGGCTTGCGCCAAACAACAACGACATATTCCGTCAGTACCCGGAGCTGGATGTTTGAGCACGATGACCACGACCATGCAGGCGATCAAGCTGTCCGAACCGGGTGACATCGACAAACTGGTGCTTACGCACCTTCCGATACCGCAGCCCGCTCCCGGCTGGATACGCATCCGGGTGAAGGCACTGGGGGTGAACGAGTCGGAGGTGACGAGCAGGAACGGACTTTCGGGCCCCGACTTCACCATGCCTCGCGTGCTCGGGATCGAGTGCGTCGGGGTTGTCGACGAGCTATCGCAGGGCGTACCTTTCCAACGTGGGCAGAAAGTCGCCACGATGATGGGCGGGATGGGGCGTTCGTTCGACGGATCCTATGCCGAATATGTCGTCGTGCCCGCAGGGCAGGTCATCCCGTTCGAGACCGAGCTGCCCTGGGACTCACTGGGGGCCCTCCCCGAAATGTTCCAGACCGCTTACGGCTCACTGACCAAAGGCCTCGACCTCAAGCCGGGCCAGACCTTGCTGATCCGGGGCGGTACTTCAACGGTCGGACTCTCGGCGGCGACGCTGGCAAAGGATATGGGAGCGACTGTCGTCTCAACAACGCGTCGCGCCGACCGGTTGGATCTGCTGCGCCAGTTCGGAGTGGACCATGCTGTCATCGACGAAGGAACGGTAGCAAACGAGGTTCGCGCCTGGTGCCCGGACGGCGTCGATGCTGCACTGGAACTGGTCGGCAGCCGCTCGCTGCAGGACACGCTACGGGCCACCAAGATGCATGGGACGGTCTGTTTTACCGGTGCCCTGTCGGATGATTGGACGATATCCGACTTCAGTCCGCTCAGCTTCATTCCTTTCGGTACGAGGCTGACGTCCTATGGCGGCATCGCCAGTGATCTCCCCACCGATTCATTCCAACGGCAGCTCGACGGAATTTCGGACGGCCGGCTGAAAGTGTGCGTCGCCAAGGTATATCATGGCCTCGAAAGCGTGCGTGAGGCGCAGGCCAATCTCGAACGCGGCGCGATGCCTGGCAAGCACGTGGTCGTACTCGACTGATCATTTTCAACAAACGGAGACGACGATGCTAGCAAAATCCGGGGCCTCCGAAATGGCCGACCACTATATCGCCGCCCTTGCGGATTGGGCGGAGGTGACCCGGACCCCGCTTTTCGGAGCGATCGCGTTGCGTCGGAATAATCTGGTATTCGGCATGATCTGGAAAGGAGGGCTGTACTTCAAGACCGATGAGAAGTCTGTGCCGCAATATAACGCTGCGCACTCCGACAAGCTTGCCTACACGACTAACGACGGCAAGCCGCGAGCGTTGAAATCTTATTCCGAGGTTCCGCCGCACGTGAACGAAGATGAAGAAAAGCTCTGTGAGTGGGCGGAAACTGCATACAAGGCTGCGCTCAAGAATTCCGCACACTCCTGAAGGCTAAAGTAACTCCAGTGCTGTGGTCACTTTCGTTGGCCGTGAGCTCAGGAGCGAGCTCCATCGCTGGGAGACGAGTTCGCCTATGACTGATAGCACCGCCACGCTGGCATAACGATCCTGCCAGCCGGCATAGGCAGCCGCCTTCTCCCCGATAGCATGCCGCCTTAAGCTGTGCGCTGGAGGCAGGCATGGCAAACGATCTCGATATGGTGCGCCCGGACCGGCGCATGGTGATCGCAGGGCTGGCCTTGGCAGCGTGGCCCGTTGCCGCAGTAGCGGCGGCACCCCGCGCATCTGCCGCAACCGCGTTCAAGCGCCGCGATGGCGCCATGCCGATCATCGCCGCCGATCCCAATGCGACGTTCTTCTGCCCGATGCGTCAGGCGCCGGTGAAGTGGCGCGCGCTGCATGCCTTCAACCCTGCCGCCGCGGTGCATGACGGCGCTGTTTATGTGCTGTTCCGCGCCGAGGACGATAGCGGCGCGATGGCGATCGGCGGGCATACCTCGCGGATCGGGCTCGCGCGGAGCACCGACGGGGTCAATTTCCAGGTGCTGCCGTCGCCGGTCATCTATCCTGACAACGACAGCCAGCGCGCCGCCGAATGGGACGGCGGATGCGAGGATCCGCGGCTCGCGATGCGCGAGGACGGGCTGTTCGTGTGCACCTACAGCCAGTTCAACCGCAAGGCGGTGATGCTCGGCGTCGCAACTTCGCGCGACCTGGTGTTCTGGGAAAAACACGGCGTCGCGTTCGCCGGGTCGCGCTACGAAAAGATGATGATGAAGTCGGCGGCGATCGTCCAACGACTGGTTGGCGGTCGGCTTGTCGCGGCGAAGATCGCCGGCCGCTACTGGCTGCTGTTCGGCCAGGGCAATATCTACGCCGCACATTCGCCCGACATGATCCGCTGGACCCCGGTCGAAAGTGCGCCGGGCAAGCTCAAGGTGGTGATGGCGCCGCGCCCGGGCAGGTTCGACAGCGGCCTGGCAGAGGCCGGGCCGTCGCCGATTCTAACGCAAAAGGGCATCGTGATGCTCTATAACGGCCGCAACGCGAAGAGCGGCGGCGACCCCGCGCGACCCCCGCTCGAATATGCCGCGGGACACGCGCTACTCGATCCGCGCAACCCCACCCGGGTTCTGGAGCGTGCCGACACCCCCTTCTTCGTCCCCGAACTCGCGTGGGAGAAGACCGGGCAATACGAACAGGGCACGACCTTTATCGAAGGGCTGGTCCATTTCGGCGGGCAGTGGTTGCTCTACTACGGGTCGGCCGACAGCGTCGTCGGTGTGGCGGCCTCGCCCGATCTTCCCCTTTAAAAGGACAATGCCGCAAACCGTCGAATCCGATCGGCACAATTTACAGTCTCGACACCTCTGCCCTATCTGATAGGCCAAACCTAGCTACCTGATAGGTTAAGCCCAGATCGAAGCGGGCAATAGGGAGAGGTCATGATGTCGTTCAATAACTATAGCCGTGTGGCGTTGCTGGCAGGCGCCGCGTTCGTTGCGCTGAGCGCCAACGCGGCCAACGCGCAGTCGGTCCCGGCAGCGGCCGCCGCCGCGGCGGCCGATGGCCAGACCGGTGGCGCCGACGCGCAGGCCGACGGCCAGGACGTGCCCGACATCATCGTCACCGCGACCAAGCGCAGCGAGCGGCTCCAGGACGTGCCCGCCTCGATCGCGGTCGTCACCGCGAGCGACATGACCAAGGGCGGCATCACGCGTTTCGCCGACTATGCGTCGCGTATCCCGGGCCTGAGTTACACGTCGGGGCGCACCGGCAACACGCAGATCACGCTGCGCGGCATCACCACCGGGTCGGCGCAGCCGGGCTCGACCACCGCCTTTTACGTCGACGAAGCGCCGGTCGGGTCGGTCAACGCCTATACCGGCGGCAACGGCATCACCCCCGACCTCGACCCTTCCGACCTCGCGCAGATCGAAGTGCTCAAGGGCCCGCAGGGCACGCTCTACGGCGCCGGCGCGGTGGGCGGACTGCTCAAGTTCACCACCGTCGAGCCCAACCTCAGCACGATCGAGGGCGCCGCATCAGGCGGCATCACCTCGGTCGCGAAGGGTGAGATCGGCTATTCGGCCCGCGGGATGTTCAACCTCCCGCTCGTCACCGACCGGCTCGGCCTGCACGTGTCGGGCTTCTACCGCAAGGACGGCGGCTACATCGACAACGTCAACCCGGTAATCGGCCGCAAGGACGCCAACTATGCCAAGATTCGCGGCGGCCGCGCCGTACTGTCGATGAAGTTCAGCCCCGCCGTGCGCCTCGATCTGTCGGCGACGCTGCAGGATACCACCACGGGCGCGTCGAACATCGTCGATGTCGATTCGGTCACGCTGAAGCCGCTTTACGGCGATCTCAAGCAGAACCGGTTCGCGCAGGAGACGGGCCGTGTCCGTCTGCGGCTCTATAACGCCACGTGGCGCGTCGATCTCGGCAAGGTCGATCTGGTATCGTCGACCACTTATCAGCGCATCTTTTCGGGCGAACGTACCGACGCGTCGCGGACCTTCGGCGCCGCGTTCGCACCGCTTTCGGGCGTCGCCGACCTCGGTGCCGCGCTGAACACCTACAAGCATTCGGATCGCTGGTCCGAAGAGGTGCGCGCCTCTGCCAACGACCTCGCCGGTGGTATCCTGGATATCCAGGCCGGCTTCTATTGGACGTATGAAGGCGACAAGAACCGGATCAACAATGCCGACTTGTTCCACACCGCGACCGGCGTGGCGATCCCGTCGATCTCGGTCCCGGCCTATGCGCTGTTCGGCATCCCGACGACCTCGCCCTACGGCCTGGTCTTCGCCAAGATCGATTCCTCCTATCAGGAATTTTCGGGGTTCGGGAACATCCGCCTGCACTTCGGGGAGAAGTTCGATATCCTCGGCGGCGTCCGCTACGCGCACGACCGGCAGAAGTATAGCCAGGACTATGAAGGTCTGCTGATCCCCGCGATCACCGGTTTTGCGTTCCGCCAGCTCGTCGCGGTAGGGTCGGAAAAGGCCAATGTCGCCACCTGGCTGGTGTCGCCGCGCTTCAAGGTGTCGGACGATTTCATGATCTATGGCCGCGCCGCCAGCGGCTATCGCCCGGGGGGCCCGAACCCTGCGCCGCCGTCGGGTGGCGTGCCGCTGACCTTCCAGCCCGATCGTCTCATCCAGTATGAGGTTGGCTTCAAGGCGTCGGCGATGAACCGCAAGCTGACGGTCGACGCCGCCTTGTTCTACACCGACTGGAACAACATCCAGGTCCAGACCAGCGGAGGGGGGTTCAACTTCATTGTGAACGGCGGCAAGGCGCGCAGCCAGGGTGGCGAGGTGACGATCCGTCTCCAACCGGCGACCGGGCTCAGCTTCGGCCTCAACGCGGCCTATACCGATGCCAAGCTGACGAGCGATGCACCACGCGCAAAGGGCATCAACGGCGATCGTCTGCCCTATGTGCCGCGTGTCTCGGGCGCGTTCACGGCGGATTACAGCACGACGCTGTCGGGCTCAACCAAGCTGAACTTGGGCGGTGCGATCAATTATGTCGATAGCCGGATCAGCGATTATAGCGGCAACTTCCCGAAGCACTTGCCGTCCTATGCGACGATCGATCTGCGCGCGGGCCTCGACTTCGGTAATTTCAACCTGTCGGCCTTTGCCCGCAACCTGACCGACAAGCGCGCGATCGTGGTGGTTGGGACCGAATTGCTGGCGGCGAACAATACGGCCGGGTCGCCTTATGCCGCCGGTGTGCTGACGCCGCGCACCATCGGCCTCGAAGCCTCGGTCAAGTTCTGATCGGCGTCTGAGGGAAGGGGTCGCGTGATGCATATCGAGCATCCGGTCACGCCGTCGCCCGTCGACGAGGCCTTTCTGGCACGGCTCGCCGACCGGTTCGGCGCGCAATGCCACACCGGCCAGGCGGTGCGCGACCAGCACGGGCAAAGCGAGGCGCATTTCGCGCCGATGCCGCCCGACGCGGTGGTGTTCGCGCGCTCGACCGAGGATGTCGTCGATCTGGTCAACCTGTGTCGGGGGGCACAGGTGCCGATCATCGCGTACGGCGCCGGCACCTCGATCGAGGGGCATACGCTGGCGGTGCAGGGCGGCGTCACCGTCGATCTGTCCGAGATGACGCGGATCGTCGCGGTCAATGCCGAGGATTTCGACTGCACGGTCGAAGCCGGGGTGCGGCGCGAGGAGCTCAACCTGCATCTGCGCGATCAGGGCCTGTTCTTCCCGATCGATCCGGGCGCGAACGCAACGATCGGCGGGATGGCGGCGACGCGCGCCAGCGGCACCAACGCTGTGCGCTATGGCACGATGCGCGACGCGGTGCTGAGCCTGAAGGTCGTGACCGCCGACGGTAAGGTCGTGATGACCAGCCGCCGCGCGCGCAAATCGGCCGCGGGCTACGACCTCACGCACCTGTTCGTCGGGTCCGAAGGCACGCTCGGGATCATCACCGAAGTCACGCTGCGCCTCCATCCGATCCCCGAGATGATTTCGTCCGCGGTGTGCGGGTTCGAGACGTTGCGCGGCGCGGTCGATACCGTCGTCCAGGCGATCCAGCTCGGCATCCCGCTCGCGCGCGTCGAGATCCTCGACGATATGCAGATGCGCGCGGTCAATCTGTGGTCGAAGCTCGACTATCCCGAAGTCACCACGCTGTTCTTCGAATTCCACGGTTCGCCCAACGGGGTCGCCGAGCAGGTCGAGCTGGTCGGCGAATTGGCGAGCGCGAACGGCGGCGGCGATTTCCGCTGGTCGAACCTGCCCGAGGAACGCGCGCGGCTGTGGAAGGCGCGGCACGAGGCCTATTACGCCGCGGTCAATTTGCGGCCCAACGCGGTGGGCTGGGCGACCGATGTGTGCGTGCCGATCAGCCGGCTGCCCGATTGCATCGAGGCGACCAAGGCTGACCTCGCGACGACGACCATCCCCGCGACGATCCTGGGTCATGTCGGCGACGGCAATTTCCACGTCGTCTTCGCGCTCGATCCGAACAGCGCCGAGGAACTCGCCGAGGTCGAAGCGATCAACACCCGGTTGGTCGAGCGCGCGCTGGCGATGGACGGGACGTGCACCGGCGAACACGGCATCGGACTCGGCAAGCAGTCGTGGTTGGTGCGCGAACTCGGCGACGACGCGGTCGGCATGATGCGCGCGATCAAGCTAGCGCTCGATCCCGACAATCTGTTCAACCCGGGCAAAATCTTCGTATCGTGACGCGGCGACCGGCCCTAGAGTCGGCGTGAGGAGAGGCGATGAGGATCTGGATCAAGCGCCTCCTGCTGACCCTCGCGCTGCTGTTCGTCGCAGGCGTGGCGTATGGCGGCTGGCGCTTCAGCCACCCCTCGCTACCCGTCGATACGCGGACGCTGGTGTCGGGCAAGGCGCCCGCCGGCGCGGTCACCGCGCGCTATTTCGGTGCGACGACATTGGCGCTCAGCGACGGCAAGAACACCGTGATGGTCGATGCGCTGCTGTCCCGGCCGGGTATGGGCAGGGTCATGTTCGACAAGATCGCGAGCGATCCGGCGTTGGTCGGATCGATCCTGACGCGCGCAGGTCTCGCCAGGATCGACCTGCTGGTGGTCAGTCACACGCATTACGACCATGCGCTCGATATCGCGGCGGTGGCGGCGAAGACTGGCGCGACGATTGTCGGCTCGCCGTCTACGCGAGAGGTCGCGCTCGGCGGGGGTATTCCGGACGCCCGCATACGCAGTATCACGGGCGGCGAGCAATTCAGGGTCGGCGACTTCACCGTGACCGTCATCCGATCGCTCCATTCGCTCGGCGATCGCGTCCCGGGCGACGTCACGGCGCCGCTCCGCCAACCCGCCGAGGCAAACGAATACAAGGAAGGCGGCACGTTCGCCTATCTGATCGAGCATCGCGGTTTCCGCATCCTCGTCCATGCCAGCGCGAACTTCGTCCCCGGCATGTACCGCGGCGTGAAGGCGGATGTCGTGTTCCTCGCCACCGGCGGCCTGTCGCCGCACCCCGCCGATTTTACCGCGCGTTATTGGGACGAGGTAGTGATGGCGACCGGTGCGAAGCTGGTCGTGCCGATCCACTGGGACGACTTCCTGCTCCCGCTAGGCGACACGCTGCAGCCGCTGCGCCGCTTCCTCGACGACATTCCGCTGACGATGAGCCGCATCGCGCCGCTGGCCGCGCGCTACGGGGTAACGATCCGCTACATGCCGGTGATCGCGCCGGTCGATATCCAGGCAGCCAAGGGGAATTGAGATGGACCGACGCGATCTTCTGATCGGGATCGGCGCGACCGCCGCGCTGTCCGCCATGCCGGCGCGCGCCGCCGCACCCCGCGCGGTGCCCAAGGGTTTCCTGTGGGGCACGGCAATCTCCGCGCACCAGAGCGAGGGTAACAACGTCAATTCGGACATGTGGCTCAACGAGCACGTCAAAGGCACGCTGTTCCGCGAACCGTCGGGCGACGCCTGCGACAGTTACGAACGCTATGCCGAGGATATCGCGATCGCGGCGTCGCTCGGCTTCAACACGCATCGCTTCGGGATCGAATGGGCGCGGATCGAGCCCGAGCCGGGCGTGTTCTCGATGGCCGCACTCGACCATTACAAGCGCGTTCTGGAGACGTGCCGCAAGCACAACCTCAAGACGATGCTGACCTATATCCACTTCACCACGCCACGCTGGTTCGCGGCACGCGGCGGGTTCGAGGCGGACGGCGCGCCCGATCTGTTCGCGCGCTTCGCCGGCACCGCCGCGAAGCATTTCGGCTCGCTGGTCGATTCCGCGTCCACGTTCAACGAGATGAACTTGCCACGGCTGATCCCGGTGCTGTTGCCCGGCTACGAGTCGCGGCGCGCGCTGATCGATCGCATGCTCAACGCGTCGGCCAAGGCGTGCGGGTCGGACCGCTTCTCGTCCTGGGTGTTCGCCCAGGCCGACCGCATCGTCCCGCCGACGCGTGAGGCACATACAAAGGCCTATGCCGCGATCAAGGCGGAGGCGAAGTGTCCGGTCGGGATCAGCCTGAGCATGCAAGACTTGCACAGCGAAAGCGCGGTGCCGGTTGCGGGCGGCGAAGCGAAGACCAGGGAGCTCAACAAGGCGCTCTACGCCGACTGGTTCGACCTGCCCGCCGATTTCATCGGCGTGCAGACTTATACCCGGATCCAGGTCGGCCCGAACGGCCCAGTCCCCGCGCCCAAGGAGACCGAAAAGACTGCGGCGGGATACGAATTCTATCCGCCCGCGCTCGGCAACATGGTCCGCTATGCCGCCAAGACCAGCGGCAGGCCGGTGATCATCACCGAAAGCGGGATCGGCACGAGCGACGATGCGCGCCGCATCGCGTTCATCGACGCGACAATGAAGGAAGTGCGCGCCTGCCTCGACGAAGGGATCGACCTGCGCGGGTACCTGCACTGGTCGCTGCTCGACAATTTCGAATGGACCGCGGGCTATTCGCAGCAATTCGGGCTGGTCGCCGTCGACCGCAAGACGTTCAAGCGTACGCCCAAGCCGAGCGCCGCGCATCTCGGCCGCATCGTCCGCTCGGGCCGGATTTAAGGGAGTTCGATCATGGCCTTTCCGCTGCTTCTGATCGCTGCCGCCAGCGGCATCACCGACACGCCCTGCCAGCCGCTGCCGATGCCGGCGGCGATCGAGGAATGGCGGACGAAGACCTATGCGCCGGACAACGCCAAGATGCTGCCGGCGCCGGTCGCCGCGGCGGCGCCCTATCTCAAGGCCTATACCGAGGCGCGCAAGACCGATTGGGCCGACCTCTGCCACTATCGCGACGACAATGCGAAGCTGATGGCGCAGCCGCCGGCCGCGCGCGACGTCGTGTTCATGGGTGATTCGATCACCGAGGGCTGGCGATACGGCGACCGAACGTTCTTCACCAAGGGCTGGATCGATCGCGGGATCAGCGGGCAGACCACGCCGCAGATGCTGTTGCGCTTTCCGGCCGATGTCCTCGCGCTACACCCGCGCGTGGTCCACATCATGGCGGGCACCAACGACGTCGCGGGCAACACCGGCCCGACCACGATGGACGCGATCGTCGGCAATATCGCGGCGATGGTGACGCTGGCGAAAGCGGCGGGGATCCGCGTCGTGCTCGCCGCAACGCCGCCCGCCGCGGTTTTCAAATGGTCGCCGGCCTTGCAGCCCGCGCCGCAGATCGCCGCGCTCAATGCGCGGCTGCGCGCGCTTGCGGTGCGCGAGAAGGTGACGTTCGTCGACTACGGCGCGGTGCTCGCGATGCCCGACGGCGCGATGAAAGACGCGCTGACGCTCGACGGCGTGCATCCCAACGCCGCTGGTTATGCGGTGATGGGTCCGATGGCGAAGAAGGCGGTGGCGGCGGCGCTGGCCGGGCGAAAATAGCGCCGATCCCAAAGCTGTGTATAACAGCCGGCGTGTTGCGTCGGCTCATTGCCTCCCTGCTCCTTCTGCTCGCGGCCCCGGCGCTCGCACAGACGGCACCTCCCGCTCCCCGCGTGCAGACGCCTGCCGAGGCGCTGGCGCAGGACGCCGGCCAATATGCCAAGCAGTTCGGCGTATCGCAGGCCGAGGCCGAGCGCCGGCTGCGCGGGCTCGCCGACAGCGTCGCCACCACCGACAGCATCGAGATTACCTATCGCGACCGCGTCGCGGGCGTTTCGATCGAGCACAAGCCTGCCTTCCGCATCCTCGTCTATCTAACCGGCGACACGCCGGTGCCCAACCGCAGGATCAACGCGGGCGGGATGACTGTGCCAATCGTGTTCCGCACCGGGGCCAAGGCGAGCCGCGACCGCGTGATCTGGGCGATGACCTACAAGCAACCGGCGATCCGCGCGGCGCTGCCCAATCCGCCTGCGATGGGGCTCGATCCGCGCACCGGCGAGCTTGTCATCGTCGTGCCCACCGCAACCGCCGCCGCGAACGGGAAAGAGGCGCTGCGCACGAGGCTCGAAGCCATCGCCGGGGTGCCGGTACGGCTGCGTGTGCTCGACCAGATCGACGTCAATCTGTCGGCGCCGCTGGGCGGATCGCGGGTCGAGGGGCTCAACCCCGCCGACGGCAAGCGCTACCTGTGCACCACCGCCTTTACCGTCACCGACGGCAAGCGCTACGGCATCGCCACCGCGGCGCATTGTCTCGACGACCTCACCTATCTCGACCCGCGGCGCGTCGCCACGCCGCTGAACTATGTCGCGCAATGGGGCTGGGGGTATCAGGACGTCCAGATCAACGCCGCGAGCGATCCGCTGCCCGGGCTGTTCTATACCGACAACGGCCGCACGGTCGAACGTCCGGTGACCGACCAGCGCACCCGTGACAGCACGCGCGCCGGCGACTTCGTGTGCCATCGCGGCGAAACCACCGGCTACAGCTGCGCTTTGGTCGAGCTCACCGATTTCGCGCCGGCGGGCGACCTGTGCGGCGGGCCGTGCCTGCCGACCTGGGTCACCGTCGCGGGACCGACCTGCCGCGGCGGCGACAGCGGATCGCCGGTGTTTATCGGCACGACCGCGCTGGGGATCGTCAAGGGCGCGACCTATCGTGGCGGCGCGTGCGTCTTCTATTTCTACATGTCGACCGACTATATCCCGCAGCCCTGGCGGCTGGTGATCGGGCCGTCGACACCCCCTGTTCCGCCTTTGCCATTTGGTGCATTGGGACCACCATGACAGCAATCGGCATTCTGGGCAGCGAAGGACGGATGGGACGCGCGATCGCCGCGGTCGCGACCGATCTGGGCGCGACCGTCGCGGGCGGCGTCGATGCAGGGGGCGATCCGCTGAGCTTGGCGCGCTCCTCCGACGTGCTGGTCGATTTCACCGCCCCCTCGGCGCTCGAGGCCAATCTGGCCGCGGCGTGCGAGGGCGGAACGCCGATCGTCGTCGGCACCACGGGGCTGACCGCGCAGCACCATGCGATGATCGACAATGCCGCCGCACGGATCGCGGTGCTTCAGACCAGTACGACCTCGCTCGGCATCACCTTGCTCGCGCGCTTCGTCGCCGAAGCAGCGGAAAAGCTCGGGACCGACTGGGATATCGAGATCGTCGAGGCGCACCACCGCCACAAGGTCGATGCGCCGTCGGGCACCGCGCTGCTGCTCGGCGAGGCGGCGGCGGAGGGGCGGGGCGCACCGCTCAATGATTTGAAGGTGGTCGACCGCGCGGGATTGGTTGGCGCGCGCGCGGAGGGGACGATCGGGTTCGCGGCGATCCGCGGCGGGTCGATCGCGGGCGATCATCAGGTGATCTTCGCCGGATCGGGCGAGCGGCTCGAACTGATCCACCGCGCCGAAAGCCGCGAGATTTTCGCCCGCGGCGCGGTGCGCGCGGCGCTGTGGTTAGCGGGCCAGCCGGCCGGACGCTACGCGATGGCGGAAGTCCTCGGCCTGTGAACAAGGCCCAGGTGGTCGAGTTCTTCAGCCGCCTCGCCGCCGACAACCCGCACCCCGAACCCGAGCTCGAATCGGGCAATCCGTATCAATTGCTGGTTGCGGTGGTGCTGTCGGCGCAGGCCACCGATATCGGGGTCAACAAGGCGACGCGGCGGCTGTTCGAAGAAGTGCATACGCCCGCGCAGATGGCCGCGCTGGGCGAGGACGCGCTCAAGCAGCACATCAAGACGATCGGGCTGTTCAACACCAAGGCGAAGAACGTCATCGCGCTGTCGGAGCTGCTGATCGCCGATCACGGCGGCGAGGTACCCGCCGACCGCGACGCGCTCGAAAAGCTGCCCGGCGTCGGCCGCAAGACCGCCAACGTCGTGATGAACGTCGCGTTCGGCGCGGAGACCTTCGCGGTCGACACGCACATCTTCCGCGTCGGCAACCGCACCGGGCTCGCGCGCGGCAAGACGCCGCTCGCGGTCGAGCTCAAGCTCGACAAAGCAGTCCCGCAGCCGTTCCGCCTCCACGCGCACCACTGGCTGATCCTGCACGGCCGCTACGTGTGCAAGGCGCGGACGCCCGAATGCTGGCGCTGCGTCGTTGCCGACCTATGTGCGTTCAAGCCCAAGACGCCCCCGCCCAAGCAACGCGCGGCCTGACCAGGAGAAGCACGATGCGTCCCTTACTGTTCGCGATCGCCGTCATCGCCGTCGGGGCGCCGGTCGCCGCTAGCGAGAAAGGCGTCCCCGCCGCGACCCCGACCGGCGAGCCCGTCAGCTGCATTCAGCTCAACCAGGTCCGCGAAACGCACGTCCGCAACGATCAGGTGATCGACTTCGAAATGGCGGGCAAGCGCGTCTACCGCAACACGCTCGACGGCGCGTGCCCGTCGCTCGGGTTCGAGGAGCGCTTCGCCTATTCGGTGTCGAACGGCCAGCTCTGCTCGACCGACCTGATCACCGTCCTGCAATCGACCGGCACGCGCGGCGCGACCTGCGGCCTCGGCAAGTTCCAGCCGGTCAGTTTGGCGAAATAGAAACACTGGCGTGCCCGCGCAGCCTTTGCTAGGCGCTCGCGACTAGGCACCCGTAGCTCAGCTGGATAGAGCGCTGCCCTCCGAAGGCAGAGGCCACAGGTTCGACTCCTGTCGGGTGCGCCAGCTTCTTCGATCGGTCGTGGCGATCATATGCCGAAAAATCGCTATTACGCCGGCCCGCCGAGCGACCATTTCGACGGGGTCCGCTTTTTCAATCATGGCCAGCCTTCGACCGACCGAACGTTCGGCGACATCCTGCGCTGGCGGTTCGGGGAGCGCCGTGCTCCATGGCCCGGGACGGTGCCGGTCACGGCGTCGATGCCCGAGGCGAGGGTCGATCAGCTCCGCGTTTCGATGGTCGGGCACGCGACGCTTTTGATTCAGGTCGCCGGGGTCAACCTGCTCACCGATCCAATGTGGTCGGATCGGGCCAGCCCGCTCGCGTTTGCCGGCCCCAAGCGGGTGACTCGGCCCGGCATCGCGTTCGAGGATTTGCCGCCGATCGACGCGGTTCTGCTCAGTCATAACCACTACGATCACATGGACCTGACGACGCTGCGGCGTCTGCACGATCGTCATCGCTCCTCGATGATCATGCCCTTGGGCAATGACGCGATCGTCAGGCGACCGATCGTCGACGCGCGTATCGAGGTTGGCGACTGGGGCGACCGGATCCATGTGTCGGACAAGGTGGCGACCACGCTGACGCGCGCGAACCATTGGTCGTCGCGCGGCGTGCGCGACCGGCGCATGGCGTTATGGGCGGGACATTACCTGGATACGCCCGCGGGGGGCGTCTGGTTTGCGGGTGACACGGGCTACGGCGACGGTGCGATCTTCCGCGAGGTTCGCGAGCTTTATGGTGCGCCCAAGCTCGCTTTGATTCCGATCGGCGCTTACGAGCCGCGGTCGTTCATGACTTCGCAGCACGTGAATCCGGCCGAAGCGGTCGACATCATGCACGACGTCGGCGCCGAGCATGCGCCGGGGATCCATTGGGGCACGTTCCAGCTGACGGACGAGCCTCGCGACGCGCCGGCGCTCGGCTTGTCGACGGCGTTATCGGCAGCGGGTGAGCCGGCAGGACGCTTCGTCGCTGCCGAGCCTGGCGGCGTTTACGACTTCTAGGTCCGCCGGCTCTCCTTCACCACAAAAAGAGGGCGCCCGCGAACGAGCGCCCTCTGTAGTTTTGTGGTGCGTGCTCAGGGCAGATTGATGCGAACACCGACGCGGAAGCTACGCCCGATCAAGTCCGAGTAGGTGCTGTTGGCGGCAAGCCCCGTTTCGGGCACCAGCAACGGCCAGTGATTGAACAAATTGGTCACGTTGATGAAGAACTGCGCTTCGGACTTGGTGCCGAACGAAATCTTCTGCGTCAGGTTGAGATCGACGTAGAACAGCCCGGAGACGTGGTTGACGTCATAGGTCTGGAACGTCGAGGTAGTGGTCGTATTGGCCGGACAGCCGGTCGTGCATGCGATAGCGTTAGCCACATACTTACCAGGACTCACACCGCGCGCCACGGCCGTGACCGACGTCGTCGGCGTGTCCAAGGTCGCGCTGAAGCGGTAAATCCACGTCGGCGTGCTGCCCTGGCCGCCGTTGGCGCCGACCGTGCTGACCACGACGTTGCCGGGGATGCCGGGGTCGCTGATATTCTCGATATAGCGCGTCGCGACCCCGCGCAGCGTAAAGCTGGACGCCTTGATCAAGCCGTCGATCGGCAAACGATACGACCCTTCGAAATCGATGCCGCGAACCAGCTTGCGCGAGAAGTTGAACGGCTGGGTGCGGATCAGGATGCGCGATGCATTGTTCGGATCCTGCGTGATGGCGGCGCAATATTCCGGCCGGCCGTCCTTACAGCGGTTGATGATATCCTGCGCGCTAAGCGTGTCGATCGCATCGCTCATGTCGATTCGGAAATAATCGGCCGATAGGTTGAAGCCGGGCAGGAAGCTCGGCGACAGGACGCCGCCGATGTTCCACGAATTCGCCTTTTCGGGGCGCAGCTTCGGGTTGCCCAGAGCCAGCGCGGAATAACTGATCGAGGCGCTCGGATAGGTGACGCCGTTTGGTCCGGCGCCGGGGAAGAATGGATTACTCACCGCATCGCTGTTGGACGAGCCTGCGGCAAACAATTCGTTGAGGTTGGGCGCGCGGATGTCTCGCGAGCGCGTGATGCGCAGGCGGATGTCCGGGATGGGCTGCCACGTCGCACCGAGCTTCCACGTCGTCACATAACCAGAGGTCGAATAATCGGTCGCGCGGACGGAGCCGTTGAACTCGAGCCCGAACCCGAGCGGGATGACGGTTTCGAGATAGGCTTCCTTGACGTTGTATTTGCCGTTGGAAGGCAGGTAGTTGCCGACCGACCAGGTATTCGCCGTGGTCAGGCCGCCGGCCGCGTTCGCGGTGACCAGCGGTTGGAATTCGGTCGGCACGAAACCGGTGATTTTCTCTTCACGCCATTCGCCGCCGATCGCGACGCTGACATCGCCGGCCCAGGTAGCAAACGGCGTGAGCGACAGGTTGACGCCGGCGACCTTCTGCTCGGTGAGCTCATCGCGATAGGGATTGCCCAGGACGTAGGCGATCGCCGCCGGATTGACGACGCCGATACCGAAGCGATTGAGCGGCACGCAGTTCTTGTCGTCATCGGTCGCGCTGGCATTGACGTTGATCAGGCACTGGATCGATCCGGCGGCATAGCCATTGGTGTTGCCGACAGGGGCGAACGCCGCGGCGGTCGCGTTAGTGACCCGCGCGGTGTTCATGATGCTGGTCAGCTGTTCGCGCAGATTGGCGCGGCCATATTGCGCATAGATGTCCCAGTGCGCGGGCTTGCCGAACGCGTCGAACGCGCCCTCGGCACCGATTACATAACGCTGGACCTTGCGGGTATTGTTCACCCCGCGATACGGCAGATCGGCGGCTGTCGTGGCCAGCGTCACCGAGGTAACGCCGGTCAGCCGGGCGGGGCCAAGCGCGTTGTAGAGGAATGCGTTGCAGGTGATCGGCGCCGCAGCCGCGGTCGCGGCCGCACCGCAGCCCGTCGCATTGATCGTAATGCCCGTCGACAGGTTCGGACCGGCGTTGAACACGATGTGCTGCCAATTGTACGAGCCCTCGGCGAACAGTTCGATGCCAGGGGTCACCTCGAAGCTGAGACGGCCATAGACGCCGCGACGGTCGTCTTGCGGATCCAGCCCGATCCGGCGCCCCGAATCGTTGACCCGCCAGTCGCCACCCTGAGTCAGCGACGGCGTGCCGGTTGCCGGGAACGTCAGCGTGCCGAACTGATAATTGTTTACCGATCCGCCCGGCCCGAAATAGACGCCGCGAAGCGGCGTGCCGCCGGCGGATCCCGTGATCAGGCCGCCCGGCGTCGAGTTCGCCGCGCCGACTTGTTTGCGGATCAGGTATCTTGGCGTCGTGCTGGCCGGTGTTATGACGGCGCCGGTTGGGCTGAGGACCGCCGCCACCCAGGTGGGATCCTGGATGCGGACATAGCCGGTGGCGTTCCAGTCGCGATCCACGGTGAAGATGCCGTCACGGTGCGCGATCTCGCCGTTCAGCAGGATGTGGCCGCGGCCGCCCGCGAACGACTTGCCGAGCGTGAGGCTGCCCGAATAGTTGAAGCCGTCGCCATAGGTCGTGACGCCGCTGTCGGCGGCCAGCTTGATGCCTTCGAACTTCTTGTCGATGATGAAGTTGACGACGCCGGCGACCGCGTCCGAGCCGTAGGCGGCGGACGCGCCGCCGGTGACGACCTCGACACGCTGGATCAGCGATTGCGGGATCGTGTTGACGTCGACCAGGCCGGTGATCGTCGATCCGACCGAGCGGCGGCCGTCGATCAGCACCAGCGTGCGGATTTCACCCAAGTTGCGCAGGTTGAGCGCGTTGATGCCGGCCTGGCCGCTGCTGAGGTTGAGGCGCGAGTTGGCGGGCCGGGTCGATCCGGCGAGCTGCGGCTGCTGGTTGAGGAAGTCGGCGACGTTGTTGCTCGACGACTGGTTCTTGATGTCCTTTTCGGACAGCACGACCAGCGGCGTCGGTGCCTTGTAGCCATCGCGAACGACGCGCGAACCGGTGACGACGATGTCGTCATCGTCGGGCGCATTTGCCGCTGCCGTGGCGGGCGCGGTCTGGGCGAACGCGGCGCCAGGCAGCGCGCACAAAGCCACAAAAGCAGTGCCTGATGCCAGCATCAGACGGAGCGAAGTCGAACCGGTCATAGCGTAATCCCCCTGTCGCGCCGTTCCCTCCGGCGCTTGATCGGGCACAGTAAGCAACAAAACTGCCATATAGCGCCACCCCCTTTTTACAGGTGGCGGAAAGCGGGGCGATTTTCGCGAGCGACGAGGCCAAATCGTTGCCCCGTTGCAACATCATGGCCATTGACGCGGGCGCACTGGCGGGGGAGCTTGCGCCGCCGAGAAGAGGGGAGCCGCGTGAAACCGACTATCAGCCGACTCTTGAGGTCCGGCGTTTGACCGACGCAGCATTCGGTTCCGACCTAGCCCCCGTGCCGCGCGACTGGCGGCGGTTCGCGCTTTACCTGCTGCTCGGCTTTTCGGCGGGTCTGCCATTCTACATGTTCTCGACCGTGCTGACCGCGCGGTTGACCGATCACGGCGTGGTGATCGCGGTCATCGGCTTCTTCGCCTGGGTGCAGTTGCTGCCGACCTTCAAGTTCATCTGGGCGCCGCTGCTCGACCGCTACGACGTGCCCGGCTTCGCCCGGTTCTGGGGCAAACGGCGCGGCTGGATCATGCTGTCGCAGCTCGGCATCTTCACCTCGATGCTGGCCATGACGCTGACCGCGTCGGACGCCAGCCTGGCGGTCACCGCGTTGTTCGCGGTGCTGCTCGCATTCTGGACGACGACGCTCGAAGTCGCCGCCGATGCGTGGCGTATCGAACTGGCGCCGACGCCCGAGCTGCAAGGGCCGCTGACGACGGCCAATTTGTGGGGCTATCGGACCGCGATGGTGGCGGCGGGGAGCGGCGCGCTGCTGGTCGCCGATCAGGCCCAGTTCGGCTGGTCGGGCGCGTATCTCGCCATAACCGTCGCAGCGTTCCTGCCGCTGCCGATCCTCGCTGCGTTGCCCAAGGGCCCCGATGGCGGCGGGGCGCGAGGCACGGCACTTGTCACCGGCCTGATCGCCAGCGCCGCTATCCTGGTTGCGGCGACGATCGTCACAGCCGCTATCGGCTGGGCGATCCTGACCGCCGCCGGCGGCGCGGGGATCAGCGCCAAGACCAACGTCACGCCGTGGGTGCTCGCCATCTGCATGGCGCCGTTCCTGGCCATGGCGATCGCGGTGCCGCGCATCCGCAAGTTGCCGCCGACGTCCGCGTTGCGCCGATCGGTGGCGTTGGGGCCATATATCGATTTCTTCTGGCGGTTCGGCTTCGCCTCGATCGTCATCATGGCATTCGTGTCGTTGAACCGGATGGGCGACGTGCTCGCGCTCAACCTCTCGAAGCCGATGATCCTCGGACTAGGCTACACGAAGAGTGAAATCGGCCGCGCCGATGGCTTTGTCGCGCTCGCCGCAAGCATGGTCGGCGTCGGCCTGGGCGGCTGGATGGTGACGCGCTGGCGCCAGAGCTGGACGCTGGCGCTCGGCGCCTTGTTCGCGGCGATCGGCAATTTCGGGTTCGTATGGCTGGCGCACCAGCGCGTCGATGAGGTCACGCTGTATGTCGCGACCGCCGCCGATCAATTCGGCAACGGACTCGCGGGGGCGGTGTTCGTGGTTTATCTGTCGATGCTGGTGAACCCGAAGTTTCCCGGCGCGCAATATGCCTTTCTGTCGGGATTCGCGTTCATGCTGGCGCGGTTGCTGTCGGGGGCCGGCGGCGTGATCGTCGAACGGATCGGTTACGACAATTTCTTCCTGCTGTCGGGACTGCTCAGCCTCGCCGCGATCCCGTTTCTGCCCTTTATCACGCGGATTGCGCCGCGGCCGGACGATTCATGATCGGCATCGACGCTGCCTTCGCGCCTGCTGCGCGGCATGTCGCGGAAGGGCGAATTCCCGGCGCGACGCTCGGGATCGTCACGGCAAGCGGCGAGCGGGCGGTGCGGTTTGCGGGTCATGCGGCGCTGGTGCCCGAACGCGAGGCATTGACCGAAGATCACTGGTTCGACCTCGCGTCGGTGTCGAAGGTCATCGCGACGACGACGATGATCCTCAAGCTGGCGGATCAGGGCAAGCTCGACCTCGACGCCCCGCTCGCCACCGCGATCCCCGACTTGCGCCAATATGACGTCGCGAACGCGCCCGAACGGCGGCTGACCTTCCGCGATTGCCTCGCGCACCGCACCTTCCTGCCTGCGGTCGAGCCGATCTATACCTATGGCGACGATCCCGACCGGCTGCGCGCGTTCGTCCTCCAGCGCGAATGGCGGCACGGCCCACCGGTCTATTCGGATATCAACTTCATCCTGCTCGGCATTGCGATCGAGCGGATCACCGGGCAGCCATTGTCGGCGTGGCCGCTGGACGAGGGCCTGCGCTATGGCCCGGCGTCCGGCCCAGCGGTCGCGACCGAGTTCTGCCATTGGCGGGGCCGCGTCCTCAAGGGCATGGTGCACGACGAGAATTGCTTCGCGCTCGGTGGGGCAGCGGGGCATGCGGGGCTGTTCGGGACCGTCGCCGGGGTGCTCGACTTCGCGGCTGGCCTGCTCGACCGTAGCGGTGCGTCGCCAGCGATGCTCGACGCGATCCGGACGCCGCAGTTCGAGCACCGTACCTGCGGGTGGGACAGCCGCTACCCGGGCTGGCCGGGCGGCGACGCCTGCTCTACGAGCACGATCGGCCACACTGGCTTCACCGGCACTGGCCTCTGGGTGGATTTCGAGGGTGGCGTAGCGTGGACGCTCCTCACCAACCGCGTCCACCCGACCCGGCACAGCGAAGCGGCGGCGAGCATCTTTTCGCTCCGCCCCGCCACCGGCGATGCAGTGATCGCCGCGCTCGGCTAAACGTAATGCGGCTCGGGCCGATCGAAGAGGTCCTCGTAATGGACCAGTGACGGCGTCGCCGCGATCGGCACCGGTTGGGCGTCGCGGAAGGCCCATTCGCCGCGGTCGCAATCCTCGGCGCGGACGTAGCCGTTGATGTAGAGCCGGCGCAGGTGATCCGACGAGTTCAGGCCCGAGGCGTGGACGAGGTAGGGATTCCACAGCGCGACATCGCCCGGTTCCAGCACCAAATCGATCTGGCTGGCCGGATCGATCCCTGCTGCCTCGAGCGCGGCGTCCTGCGGTGATTGGCCGAGTACTTCGGTGGTCGTATCGAGATCGACCGGCCCCTGGGTATGGCTCCCCGGAATGAACCGCATCCCGCCGGTGTGCGGATTGTGCGGATCGATCGCGAGCCCGGTCTGGACGTAGGACGTGCCGAGGTTGCGATACGCCTCGGCCGGACGGCGGAAGCGCGAATCCTGATGCCAGGCGAAATCGCCGCGGCTGTGCGGCAGTTTCCAGTGGAGCTGGTTGATGATTTGCTTGAGGTCCTCGCCGATCAGCGGCTTGAGTATCTTGACATAACGCGGGTCGGTGCGCGTTTCGTCGAGCACCCGCTGGTGATAGGACGGCCATTGCGCCATCGGCACATGCGGCGTGCCGTCCTCCCCCGCGACGACGTTGTAGAACAGATTGCCGTGGCGAAAGCTGCGGCCGTATGCGACGCCCTCGGCATAGACCTGGTCCATCGCCGCACCGATCCGGGCGACCTCGTCGGGGGCAAACACGCCGCGCACGATGGCGTAGCCCTTGTCGCGATACTCGGTAACGTAATCCATTACGCGCCTGTTTAGTTCGCCGCCGCGATCAGGACCAGTGCCGCGTCCATGGCCTTGGTCGCGCTCGTCCCGTCGGGAATGTCGTTGGCATAGACGCTGAATGTTAAAGTTCGGCCACTCGCCGCGACCATGTAACCCGACAGCGCCGAGGTGGCGTTGAGGCTGCCGGTCTTGGCGAACAGTTTCCGGTCAAGGATGGTGCCCGCGAACCGCTTCGCCAGCGTCCCATCGACCCCGCCCACGGGCAGGCTCGCGCGCCATGCCGCGCCCCAGGGCTGCGCCGCGACCCAGCGCAGCAGCCCGACCGACGCGCGCGGCGCGACGCGGTTGTAGCTCGACATGCCGGACCCGTCTGAAAAGTCGAACGCGGTGCGCGCCACACCGGCCTTGGCCAGCATCGTGCGGACGGCGACCTGCCCGTCGGCGATCGACCCGCTGCCAGCGACCAGCGCAACGCGGCGCAGGAACAGGTCGGCGTGGAGGTTCTGGCTGACCTTGTTGGTGAGGGTGACATCGTCGGCGAGCGGCGGGGGGGACAGCTTGGCGAGGACCGGTTCGGCGGGCGGCCGCGCGGGCGGTGCCGCGCCGCGAACGGCGGGATCGTCGGACGAGGTCAGCATGCGGTGGCGCACGGCGATTGTGCCAGTGACCTTGACGCCGCGGGCCTTGAGCATTTCGCCCAACCGCCACGCCGCATAGCGCGCCGGATCGTCGATCCCGACGCGCAGCGGCTCGGGCTGGGCGGCCGCGCCGATCGTGCCGGTCAGCCGCAGCACATAGCCGTTCGGATCGCGGTCGAACCCGATGTCGCTCTTGGTCCCCGGCACGACGGTGACCCGATTATCGACCGTGTAATAAGCGGGGAGGATTGCCTTTCCGTCCGGCATCACCGTCACGACCAGCTCGTTGTCGTCGAGCGTCAGCGCCGAAATGCCGGTGCCCGAGCGCGTCGGGATGTTGTTCCAGCTCATCCCCGGGCCCCACCGCTGGTCGGGGAACAAGGTATCGTCGCCGGTGATGGTGCCGACGACGCGTGTCTTTGCCGCGATCGCATCGACGAGCGTCGCCAGGCAATCGACCGTGCAATCGTCCGCGCTCGACAGCCGCGCATCGCCATTGCCGATCAGCACGACGTCGCGCCCCTCCAGCCGTACCGCCGCGCCGCCGGTCGTGTCGGGGCCGGTCATGTCCGGCAGCGTCGCGTAAGCTACGGCGGTGGTATACATTTTGGTGTTCGAGGCGGGGATGAAGCGCTGGTCTGGGTTGATCGCGATCACCTCGCGGCCCGCTTCGTCGACCACCAGCAGCCCGAAGCGCGTACCCGCCGCGGCCTGCGCCAGTGCGGCCTCGACCTTGCCGCGCAGCCTGGCATCCTGCGCGGGGGCCGGCATTGCGATTGCGATCGCGAGAACGGTTGCGAAAACGCCCTTCAGCATGGATCGCGAGGGTAAGGGTTGCGCGCACCCGCGCAAGCCGTGAAAACGTATCGCATGAGCATCGTCCGCCGCATCGCCATGATCCTCGCCGTCGCGCTGGGGATGAGTGCGGTATCGGCGGAGGTGCCGCACGCGACCTTGATCCACAATGCGCGGGTGTTCGACGGCACCGGCGCCCCGGCGGTGGTCGAGGACGTGCTCATTATCGGTGACAAGATTGCGGCGGTCGGCCGCAACGTGAAGCGGGCGCACGGCACGCGCGTGATCGACGGGCGCGGCATGACATTGATCCCCGGGCTCTACGACCTCCACACGCATCTGCGCGCACCCGCGTTCGATGCGCCTGACGACCTCGGCAAGGCCTATGCCGCCTATCTGCTCAGCGGCGTGACGACGGTGAACGATTATTCGCTGTCGGGTGAAATGATCGCCCCGATCCGCGAGATGACAAAACCCGGCGGGATTGCAGCACCACGGCTCGAAATGGCGGTGCGGATCGGGGTGCCGGGCGGGCACGGCACCGAGTTCGGCTGGGGCGATTTCTTCACGCTCCAGGTCTCGACGCCGCGCTCCGCGCACCTCGCGATGAAGCAGGCGCTCGCCTACAACCCCGACGTCATCAAGGTGTTCGCCGACGGCTGGCGCTATGGCCGCGACCCCGACCTCAACAGCATCAACGAGGAGACGCTGGCCGCGATCGTCGCCGATGCCCACGCGGCGGGCATCCCCGTCATCACGCACACGGTGACGCTGAAGGAGGCCAAGATCGCGGCAATGGCGGGGGTCGATTCGGTCGGGCACGGGGTCGGCGACGCGCCGGTCGATGCCGAACTGATCGATCTGATGAAGAAGAACCGCATGGCCTATGTCGCGACGCTCGCGACCTATGAACCGCAGGAGGACCGCACCTTTCTGCCGGTCGAATGGGCGAGCCTGCGCCCCGCCGAGCGCGCGCGCGAGGAGGCGCGGATGGCCAAGCCGCTCGCGCCGATCGAGGCGTACGACAGCAAGCGCTGGGCGATCATGCAGGGTAATATCCGCGCATTGAAGGCGGCGGGAATCCGCACCGGGATCGGCACCGATGCCGGGATTGGGGGCACGTATCACGGCAGCTCGACCATCCGCGAGATCCGCTGGCTGACGATGCTCGGCTTCACCCCCGCCGAGGCGCTGGTCGCGGCGACGAGCACCAGCGCAGGGATCATGGGTCTCGACAAGGTGCAGGGGACGATCAGACCGGGCATGCGCGCCGACCTGGTGCTGGTCGCGGGCAAGCCCGACGAAAACATCGCCGACCTCTACAACGTCCGCCACGTCTGGGTCGGCGGGCGCGAGCAGGATTTGATCGCGCTCAGGAAACTCGCCGACGGCGCCGCGCCGACGCCGATGCCGGTGACCAGGATGGCCGGCCCGATCGACACCGGCGCGCGCAGTGACGGTCGCACCGACCTCGACACGCTGCCGGTCGAAAGCACCGAAAGCGGGACCGACCACAGCGACTTGCTGTATGTCCGCCCGACCGATCCGCGCGAGGGCAAAAAATTGATGATCGTCGCGCGGATGGGCGCGCGGGCCAGGCCCTATGCCCAGCTACTCGTCCCGCTGACACCCGGCGGGATCACGCTGGCCGATGCGAGCGACTTCACCGGCGTCGCGTTCGACGCGCGCGGGCAGGGGCAATACAGCCTGTCGTTCGACAATTACGGACGCCAGCAGGACGATTGGTTCAACGCCGACTTCACGGCCGACGACACCGCGCGCGAAGTGCGCGTGCCGTTCGCGATGCTCAAGGGCGCGGGCGTGTTCGACCCCAAGACCCTGCGAGCGCTATTGATCCGGCTGAAGGCCGAACCGGGCGGCAACACCTGGCTCGAGATCGGGAATTTGCGCTTCTATCGTTGATCCGGCGCGCGATAGACCGCCTCGTCCAACTGCCCCTCCCATCGCGCCACCGTGGTGGCGACCGTCAAATTGGCGCAGGCGCTCGGCACGGTGCGAGTCATGTCGAGCAGGCGGTCGAACGGGAGGACGAAGCCGACCACCAGCGCGGTCTGCTCGGGACTGACGCCGACCGCCGACAGCACGGCGGCGAGCATGAACAGCGACGCCGACGGCACCGGCGCGGTGCCGAACGCGGCGAGCGCGCCGGTCAGCAGCACGGTCGCGTATATCAGCGGCGTCAGCGGCACGCCGAACGCCTGGAGCGCAAACATCGCGAGCAGCCCGACATACATCGCCGTGCCGTCCTTGCCGATGCTCGCGCCCAAGGGAAGCACGGTCGAATAGACCGGCCGCGCGACGCCCAGATTGTCGCCCGCGACGCGCATCGCGACGGGGAGCGTGGCGCCGCTCGACGCGGTCGAGAAGGCGACGACGAGCGCGTCGATGATCCCGCGGAAGAACGGCAATACGGGCAGCTTCGCGACGAAGCGCAGGATCAGGCTGTGCACGACCGCCATCTGGATCAGCGATCCCACGAGCACCGCGAGCGCGAGCCAGCCGACATGGACGAACACCGCAGCACCATTCGCCGCGACCGCGACCCAGATCAGCGTCAGCACCCCGAACGGGGTCGCCTCCATGACGATGCCGACGACGCGGAGGAGGACGGCGGAGAGTGACTGGAGCAGGTTGGCGAACGGCTTGCCCGGCTCGCCGGTCAGGACCACGCCGACCCCGAACAGGATCGCGACGAAGATCAAGGCGAGCATGTCGCCCTTCGCCAGCGCATCGACGATGTTGAGCGGGACAATGCCGATCAGCTGGTCGTACGGCGTGACGGGCGCGCCCAGCGCGTGCGGCGCGGCGGTGCCGAGCGGCGCGCCGACGCCGGGACGGATCACGCTCGCGACGAGCATTCCGACGGTTACGCCGATCGCGGTGGTCGCGGCGAACAGGGCGATGGTGCGCGCGCCCAGGCTGCCGAGCTGCTTGGGGTCGGCCAGGCTCGTGATCCCGGCGGCGATCGTGACGAGGACGATCGGCGCGACCAGCATGCGGATCGCGCGGACGAACATGTCGCCGATGAACTGGAAGTAGGGCGCGCCGGCGGGCCAGGCGAAGGCGAGGATGACGCCGATGATCAGCCCCGCGACGACGCGTTGCCAAAGGGGAATCGCGAACCAGCGGCGCATTACAACCCGTCACCCCGGGCTTGTGCCGGGGTCAGCCTCTCCATTCGTGAGGACAGTGGTTGCTGCACGGCAGACCCCGGCACAAGGCCGGGGTGACGGTTGGTGGCATCCGTCAACCGCAAGTTCCCGCTGTCGGCGTATGCGGCAGCGCGCGGCCGGCGGCCTTGCCGGTCAATACGCCGTTGTCGACCGCGACGACGCCGTTGACCACCACCGTCCGCACCCCGGCGGCGGGCAGGGTGGCCTGCTCGTAGGTTGCGCGCGCGGCGTAGGTCTTGGGATCGAACACGACGACGTCGGCGAAATTGCCCGGTTTCAGCGCGCCGCGTCCGGTCAGCCCGAACCATTTCGCCGTCACGCTCGACGAGCGTTCGATGAAGTCGCGCAGGCTGATGACCTTATCAGCGACGACGTATTTCGCGTATTTGCGCGCGAACGTGCCCCACACGCGTGGATGGCCGCCCGACGCGTCGCTGTCGGTCATCACCCAGGGTTGGCGCATGAACGCAGCGATGTCTGCCTCGCTCATGTTGAAGCTGACGGTCGCGGAATCGTGGACGCGGATCAGCGCGATTGCGGCCGAGATCGGATCGGTCTTCATCGCCGCCGCGATTTGGCTCAAATACTTGCCGCGATACTGTCCTTCGGTGATCAGCAAGGTGGCTGGCCCGCCGCGCTTGCGCATTCCCTCGGCCATGTCGGCGCGCAGTTTGGGTTGAAGCGCGGGCGTGTCGAAGCGTTTGATCAGCGCCGCCGTCCCGCCGTCCTGCGCCCACAGCGGGACGAGGCTGGCGACCAGGCTCGTGCCCGATGCGCTCCATGGATATTGGCTCGCGGTGATGTTGACCCCGGCGTCGCGCGCGGCGCCGATCTTCGCGATGATCGCCAGCGCCATCCCCTGAACGTCGACACCGAGCGCCTTGATGTGGCTGATATGGATCGGCATGCCGGTCGCGCGGCCGATCGCGATGGCCTCATCGATCGCCGCCGCGAGGCCGACCGTATAGCTCGACTCATCGCGAATATGGCTGTCGTAATAACCGCCGCGCTTCGCCGCCTCGGCCGACAGCGCGATCACTTCGTCGGTCTTGGAAAAGCTCTGCGGCGCGTAGAACAATCCGGTCGAAAACCCGATCGCGCCCTCGCACATGCCCTTGGCGACCAGCGCCTTTTCGCGGTCGAGTTCGACAGGCGTCGGCGCGCGGTTGCCGCCGCCGATCACGGCCTCGCGGATCGTGCCGAACCCGACATAGGTCGCGAAGTTGACCCCGACCGGCCTGGTCTTGGGGCTCGCCAGCACACCTGCGACATCGGTCGATCCGCCGCCGTCATTGCCGATGAACGCAGTCGTCACCCCCTGGAGCAGGAAGGCGGGGATCAGCCGCGTCTTGGCATCGGCCGACGCGAGCCAGGGGCCGGCATGCGTGTGCGGATCGATGAAGCCGGGCGCGACGATCATCCCGCTCGCGTCGATCGTGCGCGCCGCCGTGATCGTCAGTTTTGGGGCCACCGCCACGACCTTGTCGCCCTTGATCGCGATGTCGCCGGTGAACGGTGCAGCATCGCCGGTATAGACGGTGCCGCCCCGGATGAGCAGGTCGGCATCGGGGGCAGGCGCGCTGCCGAGCGAGCAACCGGCCAGCAACGCGGCGATCAAGGCAGGGCCGAGCTTCATCGTCGCGATCCTCTTCCGGTGACGACGCAGCGTCAAGGCCGCGCCAGATTCTCTTCGGTCAGCGTATAGGCCGACCGTGTGCCGGGTTCCTTGGGCACATCTGTCGCGAAATACGCGACGCCGGTGCCGCGCGCCGGGTCGATCCACAGCCCCGCCTTGAGACTATATGAATCACCCGAATGGCCGAAGCGCGGGCGCGAATCGCGAAACGCGTCGTCGCGGCAGCCCTTGGTCGGCACCGCGGTCAGGATCACGCCTAGGCCATAGCTGCACACCCAGCCGTCGCCGACATCGCCGTTGGCGCCGTCATAGGTCCAGACCGGGGTGATCATCGCCGTGACCGATTGCGGGGTGAGCAGCCGCACGCCATCGACCTTGCCGCCGAGCATCAGCAATCGCCCGACCTTGGCCAGATCGGGCATCGAGATATGCAGCCCGGCTTGCGGCGAGAACAACGACCCGTTCGCCCCCGGTCGCCAGCGCGACAGGTCGCAGGTGCCATCGCTCGCGGGGATCACCGGGCAGGCCGGGCGCTTGCCGTTGTTGTCGTCGCGCGTCACCTTGCCGTCGCGATAGAGCAGCACGCCGCGCGCGATCGTCGCGTCGTCGCAGGTCGTCCATTGGAAGCAGGCGTGGAGCTTGAGCGGCTTGAGGACGAGCCGATCCATCAACCGGTCGAATCGCTCGCCGGTCGCGCGCTCCATCACCGCGGCGATGACGGGGAAGTTGAAATTGGTGTAGCGGAAGAAGGTGCCCGGCGGGTGCTCGCCATCCCACGCCTTGGGATCGGCGAGCGTCGTGCGCAGCTCGGCATCCAACGGCACCGCGTAGCTGAGACGATCGGTCAGGCTGGATCGGTGCGACAGCAGCAGCCGCAGCGTGATCGGCGTGTCCGGGAAAGCGGGGTTGCGCAACGGATAGCCGAGATAGGTCGAGACGTCGGTATCGAGGTCGAGCTTTTTCGCCTCGACCAAACGCATAACGCCGATCGTCGTGACGAGCTTGGAAATCGAGGCAATCCGCGCGGTATCGTCGGGCCGCACCGCGCGGTTGGTGCTGGCATCGGCGAGGCCTTCGCTTTGGACCGAGGTGACGCCGTCCTTGTCAAAGGTGACGCGCACGCTTGCGGCGGGCTGCGTGGCGGCGGCGGCGAGAAGGAAGAGCAGCGGTCCCATGGCGCGAGGCTAATCCCGCGCGTGGCACTCCGGCAAGCTATTGCTTGAACGACCCCGCGCGCCACAGCAGCGTGATGGACACGCGGCGGTTGCGCGGGTCGGTGGGGTCGTTCTCGATCATCGGCTCGCGGTCGGCGACGCCTTCGATGCGGTAGAATCGCGTCTCGGGCGTGCCGCCCGCCGCCAGCCGGCGGCGCGTCGCCTCGGCGCGGCCCGACGACAGCATCCAGTTGTTCATGTTGAGCGGGTTGCCATAGCCCAGGCTGTCGGTGTGGCCGCGGATCATGATCGGGTTTTCGGTGCCCTGGATGGTCTGCGCGATCAGTCCGATCAGCTTGTCGGCCTCGGACACCAATTGCGTCGTGCCCAGCGCGAACATCGAATAATCGGCGTCGTCGACCAAGTCGATGCGCAGCCCGTCGCGGGTCTGGATGAAGCGAACATGGCTGGCGAGGCGCTTCATGGGCGCGGCCTGCATCGCCAGCGTCAGCCGGCGCTTCATTTCCGCGAAATTCTTCGCGTCCTCGGCGGCGGTTTGCTGGTTCTTGAGCGAGCCCTTGTCGCCCGACCCCTCCTGGTTGCCGCCAACGGCGCCGATCGGAATCGTCATCGACCGCGTGCCGGTCTGCGCGGCGCGGTTGGGGTAATTGTCCTTGTCGGTAATCGACGACCCGCCGAAGATGCCGTTCGAGCCGGCGCTATTCTGCTTGAGCTCGACCAAGGTCGGCGCGAAATAATCGGCGATCGACTTGCGCTGCTTCTCGGTCGTCGCGCCCAGGATCCACAGCAGCAGGAAGAACGCCATCATCGCGGTCACGAAGTCGGCATAGGCGACCTTCCACGCGCCGCCATGGTGCGCGCCGTGACCCTCGATATAAATCTTCTTGTAGATGATCCGCGGCGGCTGGTTCGAGCCATGCGGAGCGCGCGCGGCCATGGCTTATCGCCCGCGCAAGCCGTCGAAGACTTCAGCGAAGCCCGGCTGGTTCGAATGGGCGATGCCCGAGCGGGCCGCCTCGATCACCAGCGGCTGCGGATGGCCGTGGAGCGAGGCGATGATGATCTGCTTGACGACGTGATAGATCGCCGCGTCGGCGTCGATGACTTGCTTCAGCCGGTTGGCGAGCGGGCCGACGATGCCGTAGGCGAGCAACACGCCGAGGAACGTGCCGACCAGTGCCGATCCGATCATCGCACCCAGGATCGCGGGCGGCTTGTCGATCGAACCCATCGTCTTCACCACGCCGAGCACCGCGGCGACGATGCCGAGCGCGGGGAGCGCGTCGGACAGCGACGAGAGCGTCGTGTGCGGACTTTCGACTTCGTGGTGATGCGTCTTGATTGCATTATCCATCACTTCCTCGACCGCGTGCACGTCGAGCGTGCCCGACGAGACGACGACGAGGCGGAGCGTGTCCGCGATCAGATTGATCAGCGTATGGTCGGCGAGCAACCGTGGATATTCGGCGAAGACGGCGGAGGATTTGGGGTCTTCGACGTGCGGTTCGAGCGCGATCGGCCCGTCCATCCGCAGCATCTTCATCAACTTCGAGACGAGGAAGATGACGTCGAGGTAGTCCTGTTTCTTGTATTTGGGGCCCTTCATCACCTTCATGATGCCGCCGCCGAGAGCCTTCAGCTCCTTCATCGAATTGCCGATGATCAGCGCGCCCATCGCGGCGCCGCCGATGATCAGCATTTCGTGGGGAATGGCCTCCATGACAGGCCCCAGCGCGCCGCCCGTGAAGACGAACCCGCCGAACACCATCGCCAATAGAACGACAAGGCCGATTAGCGGAAACATTAGTGCTGAAAATCCCCCTTGTTCCGCGGTCTGTACCGGGCGCGACCCGGCTAAGGCAGGGTTAGTCGGCTTTGGTGTTCAATCGGTTAACCTGACCGTGAAAACCGTCCGAAAATTTGGGGATCACTTCAAATAGTTGAACAGCGACAGGCTCGAGAGCTTGCTGAAGCTCGATTGCGCCGCCGACAGGATCGTCATCGTCTTTTGCAGATCGGTGATCGCCTGTGTGACATCGACGTCCTCGATCGACTGCCGCGTGATCTCGCGGTCGGTGGCGTTGGCGGTCATCCGCGTCGATTCGATATCGACGCGCTGCGACCGTGCGCCGAGCGACCCCTGGACGCCCGCGACCTGGTTGTTCGACGCGGTCAGTTTGTCGCTGGTCGCGCCGGCGATCGCACTCACGCTGCCGGTGCCGCGCAGCGCGGCGGACAGCGCCGAAATGTCGGCCAGAATGTTGCCGCCGCCCGAATCGACGAACAGCCGCGACGCGGCCTCGCCGGGTGCGGCGCTCGACGAATCGCCGATCGGGATCGTCGTCGGACCCGTCGTGGCAATGGTGAAAGTGCCGTTGCCGTTGTCGACAACCGCCGGATTGTCGCCCCCCGCAAAGATCGATGCGCCGCGCGAATCCTTGGCATTGGCGAGATCGACGAGGCCCTTGACGATCGAATCGAGCTCGTTGGCGATGATGCTGCGGTCGCTGGGCGACAGCGTGCCGCTGTTCGCCTTGATCGCCAGTTCCTGCGCGCGCTGGATGTCGTCGGTCATCGACTTGAGCGTCGTGTCGGCCTGGCTTAGCGCCGACTGCACGATCGTGATGTTGCCGGCATAGGCCTGATCGTTGCTGCCGTCGCGGACCAGCCCCTGCAGCCGGCGATAGCCGACCGCGTCGTCCGACGGCGCGCTGAGTTTCTTGCCGGTCGATATCTGCGCCTGCAGAATATCGGCGGCCGCGGTCAGCGCATGGAGATTGCGCTGATTCGAGGTGTAGAATTGGCTGGTGCTGATCTGCATGGCGGTTACCTGATGTCGATGATCGACTGGATGGTGTCGCGCGCGACCTGGATCACGCGGCTGGTTGCCGCATAGGCTTGCTGGAAGCGCATCAGGTCGACCGCTTCGGTGTCGAGATCGACCCCCGACAGCGCGTCGCGCGAGGACACGGCATTGTCGCGGATCGTCTGCTGCGCGTCGGCCACCGACTTACGCTGCGCCAGCGCCGAGGCGTTGGTCGTGGTCATGTCGACCACGTTGCTTTCGTAGGCACCCGAGGTGCGGATCGCGGCGAAGGCGGTGAGGTTGCTGTTGTCGCGCTGGCCGCCGCCGACCGCCGCGGCGGCGATGCCGCGCGGATCGGCGAGCGTGACCGAAACCTGGGCGGTCCCCGCGGTCAGGTCGATCGCGAATATGTTGGCGCCCGGATTGTTGTCGAGGTCGCGGCCCTGTGCCTGGACGGCGTTGACGTCGGTGACGAAGTTCTGGGCGATGCCCTGTAGCTGTTGCCGCGCGTCGGCGATGCGCTGCGCGCCGTCGACGATCCCGGCCAGCGCGCCGCCGGTCGGGGACATGCTGTGCTCGGTGACGCCGGTCAGCACACGGAAGGAAATCGCGCCGCCGGCGTTGCGCGCATAACCGACGGTCGATGCGTAATTGCCGTCGACCAGCAACGGTCCGCCGCTGCCGCCGACATTGACCGACGCGCGGCCGGCCTGATCGTAGCTGACGGCGACGTCGGTCAACGCGCTCATCGCCTCGAGCGTCTGGTCGCGCTGGTCGAGCAAGGCGGCATTACCGGCGGTGCCCGGCGCGGCGCGGCCGAGCCCCTGGTTGATCCGCGCGAGCGTCGTCGCCAGCGAGTTGAGCGACGACACGGTATCACGCGTCGTAGTGTCGAGATCGGCAGAGACTCGGTCGAGCGATGCGCCGGTTTCGCTGAATGCGCTGGCGACGCCGCCCGCGGCTTCGAGCATCGCGGAGCGTGCGGCGGTCGAGGTCGGATCGCCGGCTAGCGTCGTCGCCGAGGTGAAGAAGCTCGACAGCCGCGTGCCGAGCACGCTGCCGCTGAGCGAGGTTTCGATGCGGTCGAGCCAGCTCACGCTGGTCGCGGTCTTGCCGAGATCGGCGCCCGAGGACAGCACTTCGGCCATCTTGAACATGTCGCCCGCGCGCTGCACGCCGATGACCGCGGCGCCTTCGCCGCTGCCGATCGCCTGCGCGCTGATGCCGCCGATCGAGGCGACTTCCTTGATGTTGGTCGTCCGCCGCGTGTAGCCGGCGGTGCCCGCGTTCGCGATATTCTCCGACACGGTGTTGAGCGCGACCTGATAGGCGCGCAACCCGCTCGCGCCGATCGCCAGCATATCGCTCATGGCGCGATGCTCCCGCTAGTATCCGTGACGGCCGCGCCCGGCTGCAGCGTCGTTTGCGATTTCGCGAGGAAATCGGTCATGGCCTTGCCGATGCCGATCGGCTGGTTCGCGGCCATGCTGTCGGCAACCTTCTTGTCCTGCATGTCGCGGAACGTTTCCATGTTCTTGGTGTCGAACAGGCCGCCGTCCTTGCCGCCTAGCTTGGTCTGGCGCATCGACTTCATCATCATGCCGATAAACACCGCCTCGAACTTCTCGCCCGCCTTCTTAAGGTTGGCGGACGAGGCGAGGCGGCTCGTGTCGAGCGAAATGCCGGCGGTCGGCACCGCGGCGGGCGTGTTGAGAATGTCGGTCATAGGATGATCAACTCCGCCTTGAGCGCGCCGGCTTCCTTCAGCGCCTCCAGGATCGCGACGAGGTCCGACGGCGTCGCGCCAATCGCGTTCACCGCTTTCACGATGTCGGCGAGCTTCGGGCCCGGGGCCAACAGGAACATCGGCTTCTTCTCTTCTTCGATCTGCACGCCCGATTTCTGTTCGGACGCGGTCTGCCCGTTGCTGAACGGCGCCGGCTGGACGATCGTCTGCTTCTCGTCGATCCGCACGGTCAGCTTGCCATGGGTAACCGCGGCAGGCCCGACGCGAACCGCCGAATTGATCACGACAGTGCCGGTGCGCGCGTTGACGATCACCTTGGCGGGCGGTTCGGCAGAGACGACGTCGAGATTCTCGATCCCGCTCATGATCGTCGCGCGGGTGTCGGCGCCGGCCGGCGCGTTGACGCGGATCGACACGCCGTCGATCGCCTCCGCCACGCCGGCGCCGAAACGGCTGTTGATCGCCGCGGCGACATTCTGCGCAGTGGTGAAGTCCGACCGCGCGAGGTTGAAGGTGAGGGTGGGCGAGGTTTCGAAACCGGTGGCGACAGCGCGTTCGACGGTCGCTCCTTCGGGGATGCGGCCGGTCGAGGGCACATTGACCACGACCGACGATCCGTCCTTGCCCTCGATGCCGAGCCCGCCGACCGCGAGGTTGCCCTGCGCCATCGCGTAGATCTGGCCGTCGGCGCCCATCAATGGCGTCATGATCAGCGCGCCGCCGCGGAGCGACTTGGCCTTGCCCATCGAGGCGACGGTGATGTCGATCTTCTGCCCCGGCTTGGCGAAAGCGGGCAATTCCGCGGTGATCAATACCACCGCGGCGTTCTTGAGACCGGGATTGATGTTGGCCGGCAGATTGAGGCCGAACCGCGAGGCGACGGCCTTCATCGACTGGATGGTGTATTCGAGATTGTCGTCGCCCGTCCCCGCCAGCCCGACGACGATGCCGTAGCCGGTCAGCTGGTTGCTGCGGATGCCCTGGAAGCCGCCCAGGTCCTTGATGCGGTCGGCCGAAGCCGGGGCCGTCACCAGGCAAGCGACGAGCAGAAGGATCAGCGAACGGAACAACATGATATGCCTTTCAACGGCAGGTTAGCGCCGCCCTTGTGCGACAAAGGAAGTTAAGGCCGTGCTAACCATCAAAACGGGCTGATCACCGAGAAGAACCGGCCGAGCCAGCCCTGGCGGCCGGCGCGAGCGACGTCGCCCTTGCCGGTGTAGGAAATCTTGGCGTCGGCGACGCGGGTCGACAGCACGCGGTTGTCCGCGGTGATGTCCGACACGCGGACGACGCCCTTGATCTGGACGAATTCGTCGCCGCGATTGAGCGTCACGCGCTTCTGCCCCTGCACCAGCATCGTGCCGTTGGGATAGACTTCGACCACGGTGACCGAGACTTCGCCCGACAGCGTGTTCGACTGGTCGGCCGTGCCCTTGCCGTTGAAATTGCGCGTGCCGCTGGCGCCGATATCGGTCGGCTTGAACAGGTTGAGCGGGCCGGTCGATGGGGGCGTGATGCCGAAACCCCCACCCGAATCGAGCTTCGACGACGAGGATTTCGACGCCGACATATTCTCGACGAGCACGATCGTCAGCGGGTCGCCGACGCGGCGTGCGCGCGTGCCTTCGTAGAGCGCGGCATAGCCCTCCTGCGGCTGGAAGATGCTGCCGTTCGCGGGCGCGGGTGCGCGCGGCGCGGGCGGCGGCGGGGCAGAGAAATCCTCCTTCGCCTTCTTCTTGCCGAAGATGCCGGCGTCGGCCGGCGCGCCCGTGCCGATGACGAGCGCGGCGACGGCGGTCGCGGCGATGAGTTTGATCGCGTTGCGCATCACAGGTTCTGGTTCACATATTTGAGCATGTCGTCGGTGGACGAGATCATCTTCGAATTGACCTCATACGCGCGCTGGCATTCGATCATGTCGACCAGCTCCTCGACGACGTTGACATTCGACGCCTCGAGCATGCCCTGGCGGATCGTGCCGCGGCCGTCTTCGCCGGGCACGCCGAGATTGGCGGTACCCGATGCGGCGGTTTCGGTCAGGTAGTTGTCGCCCTTCGACTGCAACCCGCCCGCGTTGGCGAAGGTCGCGACCTGGAGCTGGCCGAGCGTCGATGGCTCGGTCTGGCCGGCGACGGTCGCCGAGACGGTGCCGTCGGTGCCGACGGTGATCGCGGTGGTGCCTTCGGGCACGGTGATGCCCGGCTGGACCTGATAGCCCTCGCTGGTCACCAGCAGCCCTTCGGGACTGCGCGCGAAATTGCCCGCGCGGGTATAGCCGAGCTGGCCGCCCGGCATCTGGACCTGGAAATAACCGTCGCCGTCGAGCGCCATGTCGAGGCTGTTGCCGGTGGTCTGCATCGACCCCTGCGTGTCCATCCGGGCGGTGCCCTGGATGCGCACACCGGTGCCGAGGTTGAGGCCGGTTGCGTATTTGGTCTCGCTCGACGAATTCGCGCCGGCGGCGGTCACCGTCTGGTACGACAGCGTCGCGAACGACGCGCGGTCCTTCTTGAACCCCGTCGTGTTGACGTTGGCCAGGTTATTCGAGATCACTCGCATCCGCATGTCCTGGGCGTCGAGCCCGGTGCGGGCGATATGCATCGCGGCGCTGC
>JBDSWC010000097.1:0-22872 GCA_039926845.1 Sphingomonas sp.
TCATTGCGGTGCCGAAGCCAGCGGGATCGATCTCAAGACGCTCGACGATGCGGGCATGGACGCGCTGAAGGCCGCGCTGTTCGAACGCGGCGTGCTGTTCGTGCGCGACCAGGACTTGACCCCGGAAGATCACATCGCCTTCGCGCGGCGCTGGGGCGAGATCGACATCAACAATTATTTTCCGGCGAACGGCGGCCATCCCGAGATCGCGGAGGTGCGCAAGGCCGAAGCGCAGACCACCAATATCGGCGGCGGCTGGCATACCGATCACAGCTATGACCAAGTGCCCGCGATGGGATCGATCCTGCTCGCGCGCGAGACCCCGCCGAGCGGCGGCGACACGCTGTTTTCGAGCCTCGGCGCGGCCTATGATTCGCTATCCGACGGGCTGAAGGTGACGCTCGAGGGCCTGCGCGCGGTGCATTCGGCCGACCACATCTATGGCGAGGACGGCGTCTATTCGAAGACCGACCAGGGTGGCGACCTCAAGGGGCACGACATCAGCGCGAACGCGATCCACCCGGCGGTGATCCGCCACCCGGTGACCGGCCGCAAGATCCTCTACGTCAACCCCGCCTTCACGCTCCATTTCGAAGGTTGGACGCGCGAAGAGAGCATGCCGTTGCTCGCCTATCTCTATTCGGTGGCGATGCGCCCCGAATTCCAGTGCCGTCTGCAATGGGCGCCGGGGAGTCTCGCGGTATGGGACAACCGCTCGACGTGGCATTGCGCGATGAACGACTATCACGGCCACCGCCGGCTGATGCACCGGGTCACGATTTCTGGGGTGCCGCTGGCCTAGAATGGTTGGATAAAAACGACACGGCGTTCCCAAAAGTCATATCTTCTCAACCAATTGCATCGAAAAGGTGTGCCGTGGCGCGTGTATTTGCGCCGGGAGACAAGATGCCTGCGCCGATTCGTATTCTCGTCGTCGACGATTCGCTGACGATCCGCGCGATGCTCGAAACGGTGTTCGCGCGCGAAGCCGGGATCAAGGTGGTGGGCATCGCGTCGAGCGCGCAGGAAGCCGAACGGATGGTCGATGCGTTCCGTCCCTCGGTCGTCACCGTGGACATCGCGATGCCCGGCATGGACGGCTTGGCGTTGCTCGACCGCTTGGTTGCCGAAGGCCATACGCACGTCGTCATGCTGTCGAGCCATACCGAGGCGGCGGTCGAATCGCTTGGTCGTGGCGCCGCCGGATTTTTCGACAAGCGGCGTATCCTGAGCGACGCCAAGGGGCTCGTGCGGCTCATCCGCAGCGCTGCCGCAGGGCGCGTGGCGCGAGCACCGATATTGTCCTGAACGCTGCGCGCCGTTTTGATTCGGCCGAGCCCACCTGTTACCCATCGCAAGACTAGCAAAGGGAGCGGCGATGGTCCGGCATTTGACGCGGCGGCAGATGGTCGGTGCAACCGTGGCGGCGAGCGCGCTGGCGGGCTGGTCCCCCGGCGCCGCGAAGCAGGCCGCGCCGATGACCTTGTTCAAGGAAGTGATGCTGGTCGACGGCACCGGCACGTCGGGGCGCCTTGCCAACGTCCTGGTCTCCGGCGACCGCATCGCCGCCATCATGCCGCCGACCGGACGACGGGCGGCGTCGAGCGCGCGCATCATCGCCGGCGAAGGACGCGTGCTCGCCCCCGGCTTTATCGACATGCACAGCCATGGCGACCCGCTGGAGGATTCGTACGAAGCCTTCCTCGCGATGGGCGTCACCACGATCACGCTCGGTCAGGACGGCGACGGGCCGCGGATCGGCAAGGACCTCGACCCCAGGAGCTGGATGACGGCGGTCGACCGTGCGGCGATCGACCTCAACGTCGCGCTGCTGGCGAGCCACGGCACGCTGCGCCGCGCCGCGGGCGTGTCGGATTCTGTGCATCGGCCCGATGCGGCGGGGCTGGCGCGGATGGCCGCGCAACTCGAATCAGAACTGCGCGCCGGGGCGTGCGGCCTGTCCTATGGCCTCGAATATGTGCCGGGCATCTATTCGGAGACCCCGGAGCTCGCCAATCTCGGCCGCGTCGTGGCGCGCCATAACGGCGTCGTGATGAGCCATATGCGATCGGAAAATGACGACGAGATCGAAGCGTCGATCGACGAACTCGTCACCACTTCCCTCCCCGCACGGCCACACATCTCGCACCTCAAGGTCGTGTTCGGCAAGGGTACCGCGCGGGCGCGGCAGTTGATCGATTCCCTCGAAGCCAAGCGGCGCCAGGGCATCGACCTCACTGCCGACGAATATCCCTATGAGGCCGGCTATACCGGGATCGCGATCCTTTTTCCGCAATGGGCGCTGCCGCCCACCGATTTCGCCGCCATCGTGGCCACGCGACGGCAGGAGCTGCGCGACTATCTGATCGCGCGGATGACGCGGCGGGGCGGGCCCGGCGCGCTGCTGATCGGCACCCCGCCCTATGCCGGCAAGACGCTGGCGCAGGCTGCGCAGGAAGCGGGGCTGCATTATGCCGACCTGCTGATCAAGCTGGGTCCCGAGGGCGGGTCGGGCGCGCATTTCACGATGGACAAGGTGCTGCAGGACACGTTGTTGCGCTACAGCCAGGTCGCCTTCTCGACCGACGGCGGTCCGGGCATGCGGCATCCGCGCGCGACCGGCACCTATGCCAAACTGGTCGAGGAATATGTCGTGCGCGATAAAGTGCTGACGATCGAGGAAATGGTGCGCAAGGCGACCGGCTTTCCGGCGACGATCCTCCGCCTGCCCGACCGCGGTGTGGTAAGGAAAGGCGCGAAGGCCGACCTCGTGCTGTTCGACCCGGCGAAGGTCAAGGCGCGGTCGACCTATGTCGATCCGTTCGCGATGGCGGCGGGGTTCGACCTGGTGATGGTCAACGGCCGGACCGCATTTGAAGACGGCAAGCGAACAGGCAAGGCCGGGCGGCTGTTGCGCGCCGGATAGCCGTTACTTCATTAGAACGAGTTCCTCCGCCATCGTCGGATGCAGCGCGACCGTCGCGTCGAAATCGTCCTTGGTCAGCCCGGCCTTCACCGCGACGGCCGCGGCCTGAATGATCTCCGCAACCTCCGGGCCGATCATGTGGATGCCGAGGATCTTCCCCGTCTCGCCGTCGCAGATCATCTTGTAGAGCGCACGCTCGTTGCGGTTGGCGAGCACGTTCTTCATCGGGCGGAAGTCGCTCATATAGACCTTGACCGAGCCGTGCTTCATCTTGGCCTGGCTCTCGGTCATCCCGACCCCGGCCATTTGCGGATGGCTGAACACCGCCGCCGGGATGCAGTGATAATCGACGCGGGTCGGCTTGTTGCCGAACACGGTGTCGGCGAACGCCTGACCTTCGCGGATCGCGACCGGCGTCAGCTGGACGCGGTTGGTCACGTCGCCGACAGCGTAGATGCTCGGCACATTGCTGCGGCTGTCGTCGTCGACCTTCACCGCGCCCATTTCGGTCAGTTCGACGCCGGCGGCCTCTAGCCCGAGATTTTCGGTGTTGGGCACGCGGCCGGTCGCGAACATCACGCAATCGACCTCGATCGGCTCGTGGTTCGACATCGACACCTTCAGGCTGCCGTCGTCCTGCTTCTCGATCCCCTGGAACTTCGCGTTGAAGCGGAAATCGATGCCCTTCATCATCGAGATCTGCAACAGCCGGTCGCGGCACGATTCATCGTACCCGCGCAGGATTACGTCGGTGCGGTTGATCAAGGTCACCTTGGCGCCGAATTCGTGGAAGATGCCGGCGAACTCGTTGGCGATATAGCCAGCACCCGCGATCAGGATGCGCTTCGGCACGTCGTCGAGGTGGAACGCCTCGTTCGACGTGATGCCATACTCATGCCCCGGACAGGTGGGGATATGCGGCCGCGCGCCGGTCGCGATCAGGATATATTTGGCCGTCACCTCACGCCCCCCAGCCAGCTTCAGGCTGTTCGGTCCGGTGATCTCGGCATGTTCGTTGATGATCTCGACATCGTGGCTTTCCAGCGTCGAGGTATAGGCCTTGTTGATCCGGTCGACTTCCTCGAACACGTTCGCGGTCAGCGTCTTCCAGTTGAAGGTGCAGTCGGGCACTTCCCAGCCGAACCGCCGCGCGTCCATCAAATCCTCGGCAAAGTGCGCGCCGTAGACGAGCAGCTTCTTGGGCACGCAGCCGCGGATCACGCAGGTCCCGCCGACGCGATATTCCTCCGCCACCGCCACCTTCGCGCCGTGCGCCGCCGCGACTCGCGACGCGCGCGTGCCTCCCGATCCCGCGCCGATGACGAACAGGTCGTAGTCGTAGTCGGTCATGCTTGATCCTTCAGCCGAAAGCGCGCTTGAGCAAATCGTTGGTCGATACGTCGAAATCCATGCCGCCCTTGCCCGCCGCCTTGGCCATTTCCTTGCCGAGCTCGACCCCGAACTGGTCGAACGAATTGATCCCGAGCAGCACGCCGTTCACGAACACGCGATGCTCGTGATACGCGATCAGCGCACCCAGTGTCCGTGCGTCGAGGTCGTCGAGCAATAGCGTCGTCGATGGGCGGTCGCCCGGATAGGCGCGCGCGAGATCGTCGGGATTGGCCTTGCCCTTCATCAGCGCGGCACCTTGCGCGAACATGTTGTTGAGCAGATTCTTGTGGTGATCCTCGTTGAGCGTGTCGCCCGGCTCGATCACGCCGATCAGTTCGAGCGGGACCAGGTGCGTGCCTTGATGGAGCAACTGGAACACCGCGTGCTGCGCGTCGGTGCCCACCCCACCCCAAGTGATCGCGGCGGTCGGGCGGCCGACTGGCTTGCCGTCGATCGTCACACCCTTTCCGTTCGATTCCATCTCGAGTTGCTGGGGGTAGGACGGCAACAGCCGCAGCCGTTCGTCGTAACAGAACACCCCGCGCGTCTCGCAGCCGAGCACCTGGGTGTAGAGCAAGTCGGTGAACGCCCCAATCGCGGGGACGTTCTCGTGCAGCGCGGTCAGCCGGAAGTGCCGGTCCATCTCCGCCGCGCCCTCGAGCAGGTCGCTGAAGGCGTCCCATCCCAACGCGATCGCCGCGGGAAAGCCGATCGACGACCATAACGAATAGCGCCCGCCGACCGTGTCCACGAACGGCAGCACGCGCGTCTCGTCGACGCCCCATTCGATCGCCTTGTCGGGCGACGCGGTCAGCGCGATCACGCGACCGTACGGGTCGTCGACCCCGCCCGCCTGCATCCACTCGATCACGCTTTCGGCGTTGAGCATCGTCTCGGTGGTGGTGAACGTCTTCGACGCGACGGCGAGCAACGTCGCGGTCGGATCGAACCGCTTGAACGCATCCTCCAGTGCGACGCCGTCGACGTTGCTGACGATCGCCACTTCGTAGCGCGTCTCGTCGCGGCCGAGCGCGTCGACCAGCAAGTCCGGGCCCAGCGCCGATCCGCCGATCCCGACGTGGAGTACGTTACGGATCGGCCCCAGCGCGCCCTGCTCGATCGCGTCGATCAGCGCGCGCATCCGGGCGTGGAACGCTTGCGCGGTGGAGACGTCGTTCTTGTTCCCCTCACCGCGCTCCATCGTATGCGTGACCGCGCGGTCCTCCGTCGTGTTGATCACGTCGCCCGCGAACAGCGCTTCGCGCTTGCCCGCCAGGTCGCACGCCTTGGCCAGCCGCTCGAACGCCTTGATGCCGTCGTCGGTCAGGTGCGTCTTCGACCAGTCGAAATGGATGCCGGCGATGTCGGCGCTGTATTTGGCCAGCCGGTCAGGATCATCGGCAAACAGGTCGGTCAATGGGGTCCGCTTGAGTGCCTCGATCTCGCTCCAGTCGGCCATCCGAACGCTCCTTTTCGACTCGTGGGGCTGCAATGGGGCTTCATAACGTCCCGTTCAAGGAAGCGGGTCCGGTTACCTCCGTCTTGACCTTGCCACGCACCATGCGCAAACCGCGCGCCATGACCGACACGCCAGAGGCGCCCATCGCGGCACCGGAACCGACCCCGACTCCGGCCGCAACCGACCCGGCGCCCAAGGTCGTCAAGGAAAAGAAGAAAGAGGATTGGCGCGACACGCTGAGCTTCCTGCTGAAGCTTGCTGTCGTCGTCTTCATCTTCCGCAGCTTCCTGTTCTCGCCCTTCTCGATCCCGTCGCAATCGATGCTGCCGCGGCTTTATATCGGCGACTATCTGTTCATTTCGAAATGGAATTACGGCTATTCGAAGCACTCGCTGCCGTGGAGCTTGCCGCTGATCCCCGGCCGCATCCTAGCGAAAAACCCGACGCGCGGCGACGTCGCGGTGTTCAAGACTCCGGCGGGGAACGGCGAGGACATCATCAAGCGCGTCATCGGCTTGCCCGGCGATACGATCCAGATGCGCAGCGGCCAGTTGATCCTGAACGGCGTCGCCGTGCCCAAGGTCCGCGTCGCCGACTTCGTCATCCCGCTGACCCCCAATTACAACGAGAAGCCGAAGCCCAACCCGCTCGAAGAGGCGGACTGTCCCGCATCCTACATCGCCCAGGCGAACGGCCAGCCGACGTGCAGATACGAGCAATATAGGGAAACGCTGCCGGGGGGGCCCAGCTACCTCGTGCTCGACCGTGGCTTGCGCGCCGGCGCGGACGACACCGACTTGTTCACCGTGCCGCCGGGCCACGTGTTCATGATGGGCGACAATCGCGACGATTCGGGCGACAGCCGTTTCCCGGTCGCCGAGGGCGGCCTCGGCATGATTCCGATGGAGAACCTCGAAGGCAAAGCGGTCATCACCTTCTGGTCGACCGACGGCAATGCGCAATGGCTGCTGCCCTGGACGTGGTTCACCGCGGCGCGCTGGAGCCGGATGGGGCAGGCGTTCTGATGGAGCAAAACCTCGCTGGGTGGATCGGCGAGACTTTCCATCACGAGCCCGCCAACCTCGCCGGGTTCGCGCGCGCTCTGACGCATGGCAGCCAAGCGGCCGAGAATTACGAGCGGCTGGAGTTTCTCGGCGACCGCGTCCTCGGGCTGGCGATGGCCGAGTGGCTGTATGAATTGTTCCCCGACGAGCCCGAAGGCGGGCTGTCGAAGCGGCTCAACGCGCTGGTGACGGGCCAAGTGTGCGCGGATGTCGCGCGGCATATCGGGGTGCAAGCGCACCTTCGTCTCGGCAAGCAAGCGCGCGACGACGGCGCGAGCGACAGCGACAACGTGCTGGGCGACGTGATGGAGGCACTGATCGGCGCGCTCTACCTCGACGGCGGCTATGCCCCGGCGCGCGATTTCGTGCGGTCCGCCTGGGCGCCCCGCGTCCACGCCGGCGGGCGCGCGCCCCAGCACCCCAAGTCCGCGCTGCAGGAATGGGCCGCCGCGCACAACCGCAAGACCCCGCACTACGAAGTCACCGACCGCTCGGGCCCACAACACGCCCCACGCTTCACCGTCCGCGTCAGTTTGGGCGGCTTTGCCGAGGCCGAGGCGACGGGCACGAGCAAGCAGGAAGCGGAGACCGCCGCGGCGGCGGCGTTGTTGGCGCAGGTGGAAGCATGACCCAGCATTGCGGTCTCGTCGCCGTGCTCGGCGCGCCCAATGCGGGCAAGTCGACGCTGGTCAACGCGCTGGTCGGTCAGAAGGTCGCGATCGTCAGCCCGAAGGCGCAGACGACGCGGACGCGGCTGCTCGGGGTCGCGATCGAGGGCGAGACGCAGTTGTTGCTGGTCGACACGCCGGGCATCTTCGCGCCACAACGACGCCTCGACCGCGCGATGGTGGCGGCGGCCTGGGGCGGGGCCGAAGGCGCGGACCTGATCGCGCTGGTGGTCGACGCCAAGGGCGGGCTCGGCCCCAAGGTGATGCCGATCGCCGAAAGCATCGCGGGGCGTCCCGAGCGCAAGTTCCTGATCCTCAACAAGGTCGACCTCGCCGACAAGGCCAAGCTGCTCGTCCATGCCGAGCGGCTCAACGCGGCGGTCGCGTTCGACGAGACGTTCTTCGTGTCGGCGGAAACCGGCGATGGAGTGCCCGAGCTGAAACGCGCGTTTGCGGCACAAATGCCCGAAGGGCCGTGGCATTTTCCCGAGGACCAGGTGTCCGACGCGACCGAGCGCGCGATGGCCGCCGAGGTGACGCGCGAGCAGATCTACCTCCAGCTCCACGCCGAACTGCCCTACGCCTCGACCGTCGAGACCGAGAAGTTCGACGAGCGTGCGGACGGGTCGGTCGAGATCCGCCAGCAAATCCTGGTCGAGCGCCCAACCCAGCGCGCGATCGTGCTGGGCAAAGGTGGTACGCGGATCAAGGAAATCGGCGCGCGGTCGCGCGTGCAACTGGCGCATTTGCTCGACCGGCCCGTCCATCTTTACCTGCACGTGAAGGTCAAGCCCGGCTGGGACGAAGACCGCGAGGTGTATCGCGATATCGGCCTTGATTGGGTGGACTAGGCCAGCAAGCTTTCGACCCACGCCGGCACCAACTCTCCTGCCGGCCCGCGCTGGCTCTGCGCGAACCAGCCGCTGCCTTCCGACCGATCGAGGTTCATCTCCAGCGTCTGCGCGCCGTGATATTTCGCGGTCTGGACGAACCCGGCGGCGGGATAGACCGCGCCCGACGTGCCGATCGACACGAACAGGTCTGCGCTCGCCAACGCCCGCTCGATAACGTCCATGTGATACGGCATCTCCCCGAAGAACACGATGTCGGGGCGCAGCGCCGCCACGACGCACCTCGTACAGGTCTCACCCGGCGGCATCTCGCCCGGCCACGAGACGCGCTCCCCGCACTCCGCGCACAGCGCCGACAGCAACTCGCCGTGCATGTGGAGCATCCGCTTCGCGCCCGCGCGCTCGTGCAAATCGTCGACATTCTGCGTGACGATCAGCAATTCGCCCGGCCATTCGGCATCGAGCCGGGCCAGCGCCCGATGCGCCGCATTGGGCTCGACCCCTGCCAGCGCGGCGCGCCGCAGATCGTAGAAGCGGTGCACCAGCTCGGGATCGCGCGCGAGCGCTTGCGGCGTGCAGACGTCCTCGACGCGATGTCCCTCCCACAATCCGCCGGGCCCGCGAAACGTCGCGATACCGCTCTCCGCCGAAATGCCGGCACCGGTCAGCACGACAATGTTGCGGATGGCGGTCATGGCGCGCCGATAGCACGGCCTCTTTACAAGATCACGATTTCGGGGCCTGTCGCGATTATGACCGACTTCGCGAAAACGCGTGCGCTGTTCCACTTGCCGCCGGGTATCTATCTCGACGGCAATTCGCTGGGGCCGTTGCCGGTTGCGGCGGAAACGCGCGTGGCCGAGGTGATGCGCAACGAATGGGGCAATGAGCTGATCAAGGCGTGGAACACCGCCGACTGGATCACCCTGCCCGCCCACGTCGGCGACCGCATCGGCACGCTGATCGGCGCGCCGGCGGGAAGTGTCGCGACGGGCGACACGCTGTCGATCAAGGTGTTCCAGGCACTGTCGGCGGCGCTCGCGATGCGGCCCGGTCGCAGCGTCGTGCTGTCCGACACCGGCAATTTTCCCTCCGACCTCTACATCGCCGACGGGCTGCTCAGGGCGCTCGGGCGCGGGCTCGAACTGCGGCTGGTCGCGCCCGAGGACGTGGCGGATGCGATCGACGAGGATATCGCGGCGACGCTGATCACCGAGGTCGATTATCGCACCGGGCGGCTCCACGACATGAAGGCGTTAACCGCAAGAGCGCACGCGGCCGGCGCGATTACGATATGGGACCTCGCGCATTCGGCGGGGGCGATCCCGGTCGACCTGACCGCGGCCGACGCCGATTTCGCGGTCGGATGCACCTACAAATATCTCAACGGCGGGCCCGGTGCCCCCGCCTTCATCTACGTCGCGCCACGCTTCGCCGAGTGCGCGCAGCCGATCCTGTCGGGCTGGATGGGGCACGAAGCGCCGTTCGCGTTCGACCTCGACTATCGCCCGCACGCCAGCGTCGAACGGATGCGCGTCGGCACGCCGCCGGTCCTCGCGCTGGCGGTACTCGATGCAGCGCTCGACGCTTGGGAAGGCGTCGATATGGCCGACCTCCGCGCCGCGTCGATTCGGCTGAGCGAGCGTTTCATCGCCGAGGTCGAGGCGCGATGCCCCGACCTGACGCTCGCCAGTCCGCGCGATCCGCACGCACGCGGCAGCCAGGTCTCGTTCCGCCACCCGCAGGGCTATGCCATCATGCAGGCCCTGATCGCGAACAACGTGATCGGCGACTTCCGCGCGCCCGATCTGATCCGGTTCGGCTTCACGCCGCTGTATCTGAGCAAGGACGAGGTGGTGGAAGCGGCGAAAATCCTCGAACGCGTGATGACCCAACGCTTGTGGGACGACCCCGCCTATGCGACGCGATCGACCGTAACATGACCGATACGCCCGAAACCGATTTCGCCGGCAAGATGGCCTATGGCGACTATCTGAGGCTCGACTTGATCCTCGGCGCGCAGTTGCCGCGGTCGACTGCGCATGACGAATTGCTGTTCATTATTCAGCACCAGACTTCCGAACTCTGGATGAAGCTCGCGGTCCATGAACTCGAATCCGCGCGCGATGCGATCGCCGAAGACCGCTTGCCGCACGCGTTCAAGATGCTCGCGCGGGTGGCGCGGATTCTCGAACAACTCAACGGCGCCTGGGACGTGCTGCGCACGCTGACGCCGAGCGAATATACCGAGTTCCGCGAGGATCTGGGCGCGTCGTCGGGGTTCCAGAGCCACCAATACCGCGCGATCGAATTCCTGTGCGGCAACCGCAACGCCGCGATGCTCAAGCCGCACGCGCATCGGCCCGAAATCGTTGGCGAGTTGCAGGCCATCCTGGCGCGCCCGAGCCTGTATGACGAGGCGGTGCGACTACTCGGCCGATCAGGGTTCGACATCGGCGAGGAGCGCGCCGATCTGGCCGATCAGCGCGCCGAGAACCCCAAGATGCAAGCGGCGTGGCGCGCGATCTACCAGGCGCCCGAAGAGCATTGGTCACTCTACGAACTCGCCGAAAAGCTGGTCGATCTCGAGGATTATTTCCGCCGCTGGCGCTTCAACCACGTCACCACGGTCGAGCGCGTGATCGGTCTCAAGCGCGGCACCGGGGGGACGCAAGGGGTCGCGTATCTGCGCCGGATGCTCGAGGTCGAGCTGTTCCCCGAACTGTGGCACGTCCGCACCGAGCTGTGATCTTTATTTGGCCGGCTCGGCTACGCCGACCCGTAAAGGCTTGACGGCACCATACCCGATATTCCAATTCGGGAGGAAGCCGTAGCGTCAGTAACGACCGCGCGGCAGGAGAGTCGCATGACCGCATGGACCTACGCCAACATCTGGGAATCGGTCGCCGCCGCGGTTCCCGACCAGCCCGCGATCGTCCAGGGAGAGCGTGTCGTCAGCTTCGCGGAGTTCGAAGCGCAGGCCGATGCGCTGGCCACGCACTTGCTCGCGGCGGGCCTCCAGCAACAGGCGAAGGTCGCGGTCTACGCCAGCAACTGCCCCGAATTCCTGATCGCCTATTACGCCGCGTTCAAGGCGGGGCTTGCGCCGTTCAACGTCAATTATCGCTATGGCCCGGAAGAAGTCCGCTACCTGCTCGACAATGGCGATGCCGAGGCGGTGGTGTTCGAGGCCGACTTCGCGCCGATCCTGAACCCGATCCGCGCCGCGATGCCGGGCGTGAAGAGCTGGATCGCGATTGGTGCCGATCCGCCCGAATGGGCCGATAATTTCGCCGCACTTGCCGCCCACGTGCCCGCCGTCCGCCCGGTCGTCGCACCCTGGGGGCGCCACGACGAGGACCTGCTGCTGATCTTCACCGGCGGCACCACCGGCATGCCCAAGGCGGTGATGTGGCAGCAGGGCGATCTGATGGCGAAGGGCGGCTACGGCTCCAACCCGCTGCTCGGCGTCGGCCCGATGGGCGCGCCCGAAGAGGCCGGGCCGCGGGCCGCCTCCTCGCCGATCAAGCCGCGCTCGCTGATCGCGCCGCCGCTGATGCACGCCACCGGGCTGATCGGCGCCTTCACTGCGATCGGCGCCGGCGGCGCGGTGGTGCTGTTGCCCCACGGCAAGTTCGAGCCCGAGGAAGTGTGGACCGCGGTCGAGCGCTGGCGCGTGACCCGCATGACGATCGTCGGCCAGCCCTTCGCGCAGCCCCTGCTCGAAGCGCTCGAGGCAAACCCCGGGCGCTGGGATTTGACGAGCCTGTTCATCATCGGGTCGTCGGGCGCGATGTGGAACCGCGAGAACAAACTCGGGCTGATCCGCCATATTCCGCAGGTCCATCTGATGGACAGCTATTCGTCGTCGGAGGCTTTCGGGATGGGCCTGTCGACCACCAACGCGGCGGGCGAACAAGCGACCGCCACGTTCGAGCTCGGCGCCGATTGCGCGATCTTCACCGAGGACGGGCGGCGGGTCGAACCGGGATCGGGCGAAAGCGGGCGGCTGGCGGTCGGCGGGCCGATTCCGCTCGGTTACTACAAGGATCCGGTGAAGTCGGCGCAGACCTTCCCGACCTACGAAGGCAAGCGCTGGTCGATGCCCGGCGACTGGGCGAGCGTCGATGCCGACGGCACCGTCCGCATCCTCGGCCGTGGGTCGCAATGCATCAACACCGGGGGCGAGAAGGTTTTCCCGGAGGAAGTCGAGGAAGCCTTGAAGCGACACCCCGCGGTGCGCGACGCGGCGGTGACCGGCGTGCCCGACGCGCGGTTCGGCGAACGCATCGTCGCCCTGGTCGAGCCGCACCCGGGTGCGGCGCCCGACGAGGCGGAGTTGCGCGAGCACGTCAAATCGCAACTCGCGACCTACAAAGCGCCGCGCCACGTGCTGGTCGTCGACAGCGTCGCGCGCGCGCCCAACGGCAAGCTCGACTATAAGGCTATCAAGGATCGCGCCCTCGCCGCGTTCGGGGAGAAGGCGGCATGACGATCCGCAACAAGGCCTTCATCGCCGGCGCGTTCGAGCATCCCACCCGGCTCGCGCCCGACAAATCGACCCCGCAGCTTCATGCCGAATGTGCAGCGGGGGCGCTCGCCGATGCGGGGCTAAGCTTGAAGGACGTCGACGGATACTTCTGCGCGGGCGACGCGCCGGGGTTCGGCGGCATGTCGATGATCGACTATATGGGGCTCAAGGTCCGCCACACCGACAGCACCGAGACCGGCGGGTCGTCGTATATCCTCCACGTCAACCACGCCGCGCAGGCGATCGCGGCGGGGCATTGCTCGGTCGCGCTGATCACGCTCGCCGGGCGGCCGCGGTCGGAGCCATTCGGGCGCTTCCCCGGCGGCGCGCCCGAGGCCCCGTTCGAGGGCTGGGTCGGCAGCTCGACGCACAACAGCTACGGCATGTGCGCCGCGCGGCACATGCACGACTTTGGCACGACGTCCGAGCAACTCGCTTGGATCAAGGTCGCGGCGTCCACCCATGCGCAATACAATCCGCACGCGATGCTGCGCGATGTCGTCACGGTCGAGGATGTGCTGAACTCGCCGATGATCTCCGACCCGCTCCACCGGCTCGATTGCTGCGTCGTGTCCGACGGTGGCGGCGCATTGCTGGTCGTCGCGCCCGAGATCGCCCGCTCCCTCAAACGACCGCTCGTCGCGGTGCGCGGCGCGGGCGAGGCGGTGAAGGGGCCGGCCGGCGGCATGAACCTCGACCTCACGACTTCTGCAGCGGCGGTCTCCGGCCCGGCGGCGTTCGCCGAGGCCGGATGTGCGCCGGCAGACATGAAATACGCGTCGATCTACGACAGCTTCACGATCACCGTGCTGATCCAGCTCGAGGACCTCGGCTTCTGCAGGAAGGGCGAAGGTGGACGGTTCGTCGCCGACGGCAACCTCATCTCGGGCACGGGCAAGCTTCCCTTCAACACCGATGGCGGGGGCTTGTGCAACAACCACCCGACCAACCGCGGCGGCATCACCAAGGTGATCGAGGCGGTCCGCCAGCTGCGCGGCGAAGCGCACCCTGCGGTACAGGTCCCGAACTGTGATTTGTCGGTCGCGACCGGGATCGGCGGCTCGCTCGGCGTGCGGCATGGTGCTGCGACCGTCATTCTGGAGCGTCAATGATGGAACCCCGCAAGATCCCCGCGCCCCAACCCAATGTCGAGAACCAGCGCTTCTTCGACGCCGCCGCCGACGGCAAGCTTCTGATCGGCCAATGCGATGCCTGCGCCCAGCCGCATTACTATCCGCGTGCGCTTTGCCCGTTCTGCTTCGGTGAAACCACTTGGGTCGAAAGCGGCGGCAAAGGCGAAATCTACTCGCTGTCGCCAATGCGTCGGGGTGCCGGTGCGCCCTACACGCTTGCTTATGTCACGCTCGACGAGGGCCCTGCGGTGCTGACCAACATCGCGACCGACGACCATGACAGCTTGCACATCGGCCAGCGCGTCGCCGTGAAGTTCACGCCCACCGACGGCGACCCGCCGGTGCCGATGTTCGCGCCGGAGTGACCAAAGTGGGTTCGCCTACCTTCCTCCACGCGCCTCCCCGGCGAAAGCCGGGGTCCAGTCGCGCAAACGGAAATGGCGAAGGACGACGATCGACAATCGACCGGTCGCAACTGGGCCCCGGCTTCCGCCGGGGAAGCGATAAGAGGGGATGATCCAGACACCCGGCGACACTCGCACCCTTGCCGAGCGCGAGGCCGATTACGACGCGTTCGTCGCCGCGAACCTCCGCCGCAACTTCATCGCGCATTTCTTCCACGGTATGCTGGGGATGACCGGCTTCCGGCTGATCTACGCCCCGACCTTCATGCCGACCTATATCCACCGCCTGACCGGCTCGGACGCGCTGGTCGGGCTGGGCAGCGCGTTGCTCCAGCTCGGCGCGACGATCTCCCCGATCTTCAGCGCCTCGCGGTTCGAGACCAAGGAGCGCATCCTGCCCTACGCGATCCGCACCGGGACGATGATGCGCGTGATGATCCTCGGCATGGCGCTGGCCGGCTGGTTCCTGACGGGCGACATGCTGCTGATCGTCACGCTCGCGCTGTTCTTCCTGCTCGGCGCGTTCAACGGGACGCAGCGCGTCGCCTTCCAGATGCTGATGGCCAAGGTCATTCCCTTGCAGCGGCGCGGGCGCTTGCAGGCATACCGCAACGTCACCGGCGGGATCATCGCGGCGGCGCTGTCCTATGCCGCGGGGCGCTGGCTGATCGGCGGCAACGTGCTCGGCAACGGCTACGCCACGACCTTCTTCGTCGCATTCGTGCTGACGAGCATGGGGCTGACCGTGCTCCGGCTGTGGATGGTCGAGCCGGTCCCCGTCACCGTCCGCGCGCCGATGAAGTTCGTCGACCGCGTCAAGACCTTCCCGCAATTGCTCGAGGATCGCGGCTATCGCTGGTTCATCGTGGCGGAGGCGTGTTGCGTCGCCGCGCGGATCGGGACGCCGTTCTATATTCTCTATGCCGGGCAGCAGCTCGGCTTGTCGGGGACGGTGATCGGTGAATTGTCACTCGCCTATCTCGGCGCCGACACCGCCTCCAACCTGCTGTGGGGCAATCTCGGCGACCGCACCGGCTATCGCTCGACCTTCGTGCTCGCGGCGTGCCTGTGGGCGGGCGGAATCATTTTGCTGCTGAGCGTCCATCACCCCTGGGCCGTGTTCGCGGCCTTCTGTCTGCTCGGCGCCGGCGCGTCGGGGTATCAGATGAGCCAGCAGACGATGGTGCTCGAATTCGGCGAGCGCGCAGATGTCGCGATGCGGCTCGCTCTGTCGACGACGATCGAGGGGACGATCTCCGCGATCGGCCCGCTGATCGGCGGGCTGGTCGCGTATCGCTTCGGCTACCCGCCGGTGCTGTGGATATCGTTCGGCTTCCTGAGCCTTGCGGTGCTGCTGCTCATTTTCCGCGTGCGCGAGCCGCGACAACGCCACGCGGAGCCGGTATTGGAAGGCGATCTTCCCAATCCCGAAAGCATGACATGACGCACCCCACCCGCACGATCGGCCCGTTCACCGTTTCCGCAATCGGCCTCGGCTGCATGAACATCTGCCACGCTTACGGCACGCCGCCGTCGGAGGAGGAGGCCGGGCGGCTGCTCAATCGCGCGCTCGATCTTGGGGTGAGCTTTCTTGATACCGCCGCGATCTACGGCCTCGGCCAGAGCGAGCGGCTGATCCAGCGCCACGTCATGCACCGCAAGAGCGAGTTCACGCTCGCGTCGAAATGCGTGATGGATTCGCCCGACGGCAAGACTCGCGTGCTGGACGGCTCACCCGCAGCGATCACCGCGACGCTCGACCGCGCGCTCGAACGGCTCAAGACCGACCATATCGACCTTTATTATCTCCATCGCCCGGACCGCAACGTGCCGATCGAGGAGTCGGTCGGTGCGCTCAAGGAGGCGGTGCAGGCGGGCAAGATCGGCGCCATCGGACTCAGCGAAATGGGCGCCGGGCTGATCCGCCGCGCGCACGCCGTCCACCCGATCGCCGCGGTGCAAAGCGAATATTCGCCGATGGTCCGCAACCCCGAAGTCGCCGTGCTCGATACGTGCCGCGCGCTCGGCATCGCGTTCGTCGCCTTCTCGCCGGTCGCGCGTGGGATGCTCGCGACCGCGGTGCGAAACGACCAGTTCGAGAAATACGACATCCGCCACACCATGCCGCGCTTCACCGGCGATAACCTCGCGCACAATCTGGCGGTGGTCGCGAAGTTCGAGGCGCTGGCGCTCGAAGCGGGCTGCACCCCGGCGCAACTCGCGCTCGCCTGGGTGTTCGCGCAGGGCGACGATATCGTCCCCATCCCGGGCACGCGCAGCATCGCGCATTTGGAAGAGGATGTCGCAGCGGCGACGATCACGGTCGCGCCGGACGTGCTTGAGGAGGCCGCCAATATCTTCGCCGGCACGATCCGCGGCGCGCGTTATGCTGCCTTCGCACAGGCAATCGTCGATACCGAATTGCTCCCCGACGAGGAGCTTGCCGCCTAGCCTACCAGATCAGCATCACCACGCCGAGAATGATCCCGGCCAGGGCAAAGCTGACGAGGTGCATCGCCAATCCGTAGCTGCATTGGCTGTTCGACGCGTGAAAGCCGTGCATCATCCTCTCCGGACGCGCCATCGGCTCTGTCGGCCTGAGGGCCGCGTCTGGTTGCGAAATCTACGCTTCTCGGCGGCGAGTCGCAAGCGGTGGGGCGGTTAGCCCTCGTCCCGGAATTGTTCGTGGTGGCGGATCACTTCGTCGATGATGAAGCGAAGGAATTTCTCGCTGAATTCGGGGTCGAGCCGCGCGTCCTCGGCCAGCTTGCGCAACCGCGCGATCTGGCGCTCCTCGCGGCCCGGATCGGCCGGCGGCAAGCCGGCCTGCGCCTTGTAGCGGCCGACCGCCTGCGTCACCTTGAAGCGTTCGGCGAGGATATGGACCAGCGCCGCATCGATGTTGTCGATGCTGCTGCGATAGCCGTCCAGCACGTCGTCGCTCATGTGTCCTCCCGAGTCTTCCGCGTTCTGCGCATGCACGCCGGGATGCGCAAGCCGCGCTTGCCTTCACAGGCGTGCTCGGCCAAACGCGACCCAAGATGAGCGCCACGATCCATCGCCTCGATCCCAGCCGCCCGGCGCCGAGCCTCGAGCCGATGATGAGCCTGGTCGCCGCCGATATGAACGCGGTGAACGCGGTGATCCTCGACCGCATGCAGTCCGAAATCCCGCTGATCCCCGAACTCGCGGGGCATTTGATCGCGGGCGGCGGCAAGCGGATGCGGCCGATGCTGACGCTCGCGAGCGCGAAGCTGCTCGGCTATACCGGCAACCGTCACCACCGGCTCGCCGCCGCGGTGGAGTTCATCCACACCGCGACCCTGCTTCACGACGACGTCGTCGACGGCAGCGACTTGCGCCGCGGCAAGCGCACCGCGAACCTGATCTGGGGCAATCCGGCGTCGATCCTGGTCGGCGACTTCCTGTTCAGCCGCAGCTTCGAACTGATGGTCGAAGACGGCAGCCTGAAGGTGCTCAAGATCCTGTCGAACGCATCGGCCGTGATCGCGGAAGGCGAGGTCAACCAGCTGACCGCCGCGCGCCGCGTCGATCTGGGCGAGGAACGCTATCTCGACATCATCGGCGCGAAGACCGCGGCCTTGTTCGCCGCCGCGTGCAAGATCGCCGCGGTGGTCGCCGAACGCCCCGAAAGCGAGGAAGCCGCGCTCGACGCGTTCGGCCGTAATCTCGGCATCGCGTTCCAGCTGGTCGACGATGCGATCGACTACGTCTCCGACGCGGGCACGATGGGCAAGGACACCGGCGACGATTTCCGCGAAGGCAAGGTCACGCTGCCAGTGATCCTGGCCTATGCCCGCGGCGGCGAGGAAGACCGCAAATTCTGGAAAGACGCGATCCTCGGCCACCGCGCGTCGGACGACGACTTCGCGCACGCGGTCGAGCTGGTCCGCGCCAGCCGCGCGATCGACGACACGCTCGCCCGCGCCCGCCACTACGGCCAGCGCGCGATCGACGCGATCGCCGGCTTCGCACCCGGCAAGGCACGCGACGCGATGGGCGAAGCTGTCGAGTTCGCCGTCGCCAGGGCCTATTGACGGCGCTGATGCGGCGTCGGCGCCCGAGGGGTTCTGACCGTATATCCCCCGACACGCGCCCGCTCGCTCGATGAAGGCGGAAGATCCCGTCCCGGCCGACCCTGAGGCATGGATCGCCGCACTCGGTCCATGGCAACGGCCGTTGGTCGATGCGATCCGTTCCGCGATCGTCGCCGCGGCTCCCTTCGCCGAGACGGTCAAGTGGCGGAACCTGGTGTTCCTCTGCAACGGCCCGGCTATCCTGATCCACGCCGAGGACGATCGCGTGCTGCTCGGTTTTTGGCGCGGCAAGCGCTTGTGCGATCGCGAGCCGGCGTTGAAGCCGAGCGGGAAATACGAACTCGCCAACTGGACGTTTCGGGCCGGGGAGTCCGTCGACACCAACCAAATCACCGCGCTCGCTCGCGCCGCCGCTGCGCTGAATGCCGATCTCGGTGACCCGACCCGGCTCGCCTAACGGCGGATGGTGACGCGCGGATCAGGTCCGGAGGACTCGTGGTCGCGAGCGGCAGTCTGACTCGGCCGCTTGACCTCGCCTAACAATCCGTCCCGCAATTGCCGTCGCGCTCGATCTGGATCGTCGCGTGACCGATCGCGAAACGCTCGTGCAGCATCGCCTGCGCATCGGTCAGGAAGCCGTCGCCCGGCGTCACCGCCATCACCAGGTGCGCGGTCAGCACGGTTTCGGTGGTCGACATCGGCCAGATGTGGAGGTCGTGCGTAGCGCTCACGCCGGGGAGCGCCTTCAACGCCGCCTCGACCTGATCGAAATCGATCGCGCGGGGCACAGCGTTCAACGACATCTCGACCGTCTCGCGCAGCAGTCCCCACGTCTGCCAGAAGATCAGCGCGGCGACGACGATGCTGGTCACCGGGTCGATCCACGCCGCCCCCGTCCACCAGATCGCGAGCCCCGCCAGCATCACCCCCGCCGACACCGTCGCGTCGGCCGCCATGTGGAGATAGGCGCCACGCAAATTGATGTCGCTCTTCTGCCCGCGCGCGAACAGCCAGGCGGTCGCGGCGTTGACCAGGATGCCGATCGCGGCGACCACCACGACCACCATGCCCTTGACGCTGGCGGGCTGGCCGATCCGCTGCACGGCCTCGAACACGATCGCGCCCATCGCCATCAGCAGCAGCAGCGCGTTGAGCAGCGCCGCGAGGATCGTCGAGCCCTTGAGGCCGTAGGTGAAGCGCTTCGACGGCCCGCGCCGCGCCAAGGTCGCGCCCGCCCAGGCGACGCACAGCCCGAGCACGTCGCTTAAGTTATGCCCCGCATCCGCCATCAGCGCGACCGATTGCGCGACGAACCCGGTCCCGAACTCGACGACGACGAACAGGATGTTGAGCGTGATCCCGATCGCAAACGCGCGGTCGAAGGTCAGCGGGCCGTGGCTGTGGCCGCCGTGACCGTGGCCGTGGGAGTGCTTGTGCCCCTTGCCATGATCATGCGCATGGTCGTGGCCTTTGTGGTCGTGCGGGGCGTGCATCGTCGCCTGCCTAGCATTGCCGGGCAGTGTGATACTAGGACGCGGATAAATGACCGATCTTCCCGTCCTTGCCGTCCTGCCCGACCTGCTCGCATCGCTCGACGAGCGGTCGAACGCGGTGCTCGTCGCGCCGCCGGGTGCGGGCAAGACCACCGCGGTCGCCCCGGCGTTGCTCGGAGAAGCATGGTGCACCGGCGAAATCCTTTTGCTCTCCCCGCGCCGCATCGCCGCGCGCGCCGCCGCCGAGCGGATGGCGGCGCTGGCGGGCGAACCGGTCGGCAAGACCTTCGGCTACGCGACGCGGATGGATTCGAAACGCTCGGCGACGACGCGCGTGATGGTGGTGACCGAGGGCATCTTCGTCGCGCAGATTCAGGCGGATCCTGAGCTGGCCGGCGTGTCGGCGGTGCTGTTCGACGAGGTCCACGAACGCAGCCTCGACTCGGATTTCGGGCTGGCGTTGGCGTTGGACGCGCAAGCCGCGCTGCGCCCCGATCTCCGCATCGTCGCGATGTCGGCGACGCTCGACGGCGCGCGGTTCGCCGAGCTGCTCAGCGACGCGCCGGTGATCGAGAGCGAAGGGCGCGACTACCCGCTCGACCTGCGCTATCTCGGCCGCCGCAGCGAGGCGCGGATCGAGGACGAGATGGCGAGCGCAATCCGGCTCGCGTTGCGCGAGCAAGCGGGCGGCGTCCTCGCCTTCCTGCCGGGCGTCGCCGAGATCGAGCGCGTCGCCGAACGGCTCGGCGATCTGCCCGGCATTTCGCTGCATAAGCTCCACGGCCAGATCCCGCCGCCCGCGCAACGCGCCGCGATCGCGCCCGAGGCCGTGCGCAAGCTCGTGCTCGCGACCAGCATCGCCGAGACCAGCCTGACGCTCGCCGGCATTTCGGTGGTGGTCGATTCGGGTCTCGCGCGCCGCCCGCGCTACGACCGCGCGGCGGGGATGACGCGGCTGGTCACCGAACGCGCTAGCCAAGCCGCGGCGACGCAACGCGCGGGGCGTGCAGCGCGGCAGGGGCCGGGGGTCGCGTATCGCCTGTGGGAGGAAGCCGCGACGGCCGGTTTGCCACGCTTCGACCCGCCCGAAATCCTCGAAGCCGATCTGTCGGCGCTGGTGCTCGACTGCGCGATCTGGGGCGTAGCTGATCCGCGGTCGCTCGCGTGGCTCGACCCGCCGCCCGAGGCCGCGGTGACGGAGGCGCGCGCGCGGCTGGCGGCGCTGGAGGCGATCGACGCCGATGGCCGCCCGACCGCGCACGGCCGCGCGATCGCCAGGCTGCCGATGGCGCCGCGGCTCGGGCACATGCTGGTACGTGCGGGGGAGATGGGGCTGGCGAAGGAAGCGGCCGAAGTTGCGGTGCTGCTCGGGGAGCGCGGGCTGGGTGGGCCGGGAACCGACTTGGAAGCACGCGTGCGCCGGTTTCGTGGCGAGCGGGGGCCGCGGGCCGAGGGTGCGCGGCGGCTGGCGGAGCGGTGGGCGGCCAATCTCGCTCTCCCCTCCGGGGAGAGGGTCGGGGAGAGGGGCAGTGGCGAAGCGAAGCGCCCTGCCCCTCTCCCAACCTCGCCTTCGGCTCGGCCACCCTCTCCCCAAGGGGGAGAGGGTATTTGCATCGCCCTCGCCTTCCCCGACCGCGTGGCGCGCCGCCGCGACGCATCCGGCGATCGGTGGGCATCAATCGGCGGGCGCGGGTTCCGGCTCGACCCCGCCGACCCGCTCGCCACCGCCGAATGGCTCGCGGTCGCCGAGACGCAAGGGGTCGCCGCCGGCGCGCGCATCCTGTCGGCGGCAGCGATCGATCAGGCGGCTGTCGAGGCGCTGTTCGCCGACCGAATCGAGACCAAGCGCACCTTCGCGTTCGACCCCGCGACCGGCGCGGTCGAAGCGGTGCGCGAGCGACGGCTCGGCGCGATCGCCTTGTCACGCGGACCCGATAGCAATGCCGATCCCGCCACGATTGCAGATGCTTTGGTCGAAGGCGTGCGCGAACACGGTGTGTCACTGCTCCCGTGGGGCGAGGCCGCGACCGCGCTGCGCGACCGCGCCGCCTTCGCGATCAGGCATGGCTGGGCGGAGTTGCTCGACGACGAAACGCTCACCGACCGCCTCGACGAATGGCTCCCCCCGCTCCTTGCCGGCAAGCGGCGGCTGTCGGCGCTGACCGACGCCGATCTGGCCGAGGCACTGCGCAACCTTATCGGCTGGGATGCGATGCGCGCGCTCGACCGGATCGCCCCGGCGCGGCTCGACACGCCTGCCGGGTCGAGCGCCGCGATCGACTATGCCGCCGAAGCCGGGCCGACCGTCGAGCTCCGTCCGCAAGCGTTGTTCGGCCTCGCTACCCACCCGACCGTCGCGAACGGCGCGGTGCCGCTGGTGCTCAGCCTGACCTCACCCGCCGGCCGCCCGATCCAGACGACGCGCGACTTGCCGGGCTTCTGGGCGGGGAGCTGGGCGGCGGTCGCGAAGGAAATGCGCGGCCGCTATCCGCGCCATCCATGGCCAGACGATCCGGCGGCTGCCCACCCGACGCTCAGGACGAAAAACGCTGATGCAAGGGGGGCCGAGAAAAGCTAGAGGATCGCGTCATGGCCAAAGCGCGAATCTTCCAACGTCCCAAGAATGCAATGCAGTCGGGGCGCGCGCGCACCGATAGCTGGACGCTCGAGTTCGAACCCGCCGAGGCCCAGCGCGCCGACCCACTGACCGGCTGGGCTGGATCGGGCGATACGCGTGAGCAAGTACGGCTGGGCTTCGCGACCGTCGAGGCGGCGATCGCCTATGCCGAGAAAGCGGGTCTCGCTTTCGACGTCGCCCCATTCAATGAGACCCAGTTCTGTTGTCCTGCTGCTTGCAATAACGCTGTGCGCCGCCGGATGCGGGCACTTCGTT
>JBDSWC010000098.1:0-15377 GCA_039926845.1 Sphingomonas sp.
TGCTCGGCATGCTCGACAGCTGGGATTCGACCAACGGCAGCCCGGCACCCGACCTTCTTCAGGTTCTGATCGACGGCAACGTCGTCGCTAACTTGACGGCGGCGAATGCCAGCGGCTCGATCACCGATCCCCAAGGTGGCACCGTCATCGGACTGAATGTGCAGGCCGACAGTCACATGTTCTACAGCGACACGCTGGTCGATTTTACCGGGTCGTCATGGGCGACCTTTGCCCATACCGGATCCACCCTGACGATCGGCTTCCGCGCGGCCGGCGCCGGCTGGCAGGGCGGCGATGACGAGGCCTGGGGCCTCGATAATTTTCGGGTGACGGCGATCAACGCGACGGGCGGCGTTCCCGAGCCGGCGACCTGGGCGATGATGCTGGTCGGCTTCGGCGCGATCGGCGGCGCGCTGCGCAGCCGCCGCAAGGCGACGCTCCGCTACGCCTGATTAGGGCTGAACTTACGAACAAGGGCGCGGCTCGAAAGAGCGGCGCCCTTTTCATTTGCGCGCGGCGGGGTGAGAATGAGCCAATGACGCTAAACCCTCCCTCCAAGGCGCAATGGGCCGCCGAACTGCCGCGCATGATCGGCACGATCGCCAGCATTCCCAAGGCGTGGTCCGAATTGATGAAGGCGCCGCCGGGCGACGGACGCCCGATCATGCTGCTCCCCGGCCTGGTCAATTCGGACCGGTCGAACATCGTCATGAAGCGTTACCTGACCGCGCTCGGCTATCGCGTCGAGGGGTGGAAGCTGGGCCGCAACACCGGCGCGCGGGCGATCGGCGGCGAGGGCGAGAAACTGCTCGCGCGGCTGCGGCACTATCACGACGACGCGGGACAGCCGGTGACGCTGATCGGGGTCAGCCTGGGCGGGATCATCGCGCGGTTCGCGGCGCATCGCGAGCCCACGCTGGTGCGCGAGGTCATCACGGTCAGCTCGCCCTTCGCCGGCGATCCGCGCGCGACCAACGTCTGGCGCGCGTTCGAATGGCTCTCGGGCGAGAAGATTGACAGCCCGGCGGTGATGGCGCGCCGCGAAGAGATCGCCGCACCCTTACCCGTCCCGGCCGTCGCGATCTGGAGTGCGAGCGACGGGCTGGTCAACGGGGCGATATGTCACGATGACCATGCCCGCTCGATCGAGATCGTCAGCAGCCACATGGGAGTGCAGATGCACCCCGCGACGCTTCGCGCGATCGCCGAGGTGCTGGGCGGGAACTAGTTCCTGGACGCGTCCTCGGACTGGCCCGCGCGATAGCCCTCGTACGGACCGCAATTGGCGGGGTCGTTCTTGCACGCCTTCTCGTAGGCGCGGCGTTCGCGGCCCTCGCGCTCCTCAGCCTTTCGCATCTTCTTGCCGTAATTGCGATCGGCCTCGGACTGGCTGGTCGTGGTCCAGTCGACCGCCTTCCCCGCGACCTTGACCGGCGCGGTGACGATGCTGCCGACGGTGCTGAGGCAGCCGCCGGTCAGGAGCGGCAGCAGGGTCGCGACGATGAGCAATTTACGCATATACATCCGATCTATCTGGCGGCGGATGCCCGATAGGCATTGCGCGCGGTTGCGCCAATTAGCGGAAAATCGGTGAAAAATCCATCAATGCCCGTCGCAAGCTGGCGTCGGATCGCCTCGTCAACATCGCCGTGCGCGATCGGGTCGATGCCGATCTTGAGGCTGGCGGGGAGGAAGAAATTCTCCGCGCGGAACGTCCAGACATGGACACGCAAGCCCGCCTTGTGCGCGTCGGCGACGAGCGTCGTTGGCGCGCCCTCGCCCTTGTCGACCATATCCTTGTTGGGCCCGATCCCCCAGGCATAGGCAGCGACCGCCTTGAGTCCTTCCGGCGTGATCATCGCGGCGTAGCTTGGCGTCGCATTGTCGGCGGGGCCGCCGGAGCCGTCCATCAGCTGGATCAGCCGGATTTTGGTCAGCGTGTGGAGCAACTTGAGATTGTTCACCTCAAAGCTCTGGATGAACACGGGCGCGGCGGCCGAATCCCAGCCCGCCGCCTTTAGCTCTGCCACCAGGTGCCGCTCCATCGGCAAGCCGATCGACGCAAAATAGCTGGGGTGCTTGGTCTCTGGGTAGATGCCGATCGTTCGGCCCAATTCCTTCGAGCGTTTCTTGGCCAACGCGATCACCTCGGCCAGCGTGGGAATGGTGTAGAGGCCGTCGAACTTCGCGTTGGCCGGGCGCAACTGCGGCGAGCGTTCCTTGGCGCGGAGCGTCTTCAGCTCGGCGAGCATGAAATCCTCGGTGAACCAGCCGGTATGGCTTTGCCCGTCGATCACCTTGGTCGTCTTGCGGCGCGCGAATTCGGGGCGGGCGGCGACGTCGGTGGTGCCGGTGATGTCGTTCTCGTGCCGCGAGACGAAGACATTGTCCTTGGTCAGCACCAGATCGGGCTCGATGAAGTCGGCGCCTTCGTCGATCGCCAGTTCGTAACTCGCCAGCGTATGCTCGGGGCGCTCGCCCGACGCGCCGCGATGGCCGATGACGATGGGCGGGGAAAGCGATGCCATGCGGCCATTCTGCCCCGCCGCGAGCGGCGAAGCCAGCGCGGCGACAACGACGAACGAGAGAAGGCTCTTGAAAAGTTTCATATGCGGACCGATTCCCGGCTAGAGCAGTTCCACTATCCTAGCTTTGTGACCGGGAGGCGACCCATGAACGACATCGTTATGGACGCGCCCTATCGGCCCGCCGGCCTCGACAAGGGGCAGCAGGGGCTGATCGGCAAGCCGGTCGATCGCTATGAAGGGCCGCTCAAGGTCACCGGCACTGCGCTATATGCGATCGAGGGTGCGCCCGAGGGCACGCTTCATGCTCAGGTGATCGGCGCAACGATCGGCTGCGGGACGGTAACCGGGATCGATACGAGCGCGGCGGAGGCAATGCCCGGCGTGGTCGCGATCATCACCGACCACGAGCATTTCGTGTCGAGCGGCGGCAGTTCCCAGGAGCCTATGCTCGGTTGGACCAAGGAGATCGATCATTTCGGCCAGCCGGTCGGATTGGTCGTGGCAGATACGCTGGAGGCGGCGCGGGCCGCCGCGTTGGCGGTCGCGGTGACCTATGACGAGCGCCAGGGCCGCTACGATCCGCGCGAGCAGCCGGTGATCAACGATCACAAGATCGGCTTCCTGCCGCCGATCGTGAAGGGCGACGTCGATGCCGCGATCGACGCGGCCGAGGTCGCGTTCGACCAGACCTATACCACGCCGCCGCACTTTCCCGCCGCACTCGAACCGCACGCCGCGACCGCGTGGTGGGAGGGTGACACGCTGGTATTGCGCGCCTCGCTCCAGGTGCTCGGCGCGGCCAAGACGACGGTGGCCAAGGCGCTCGGGATCGAGCCCGCCAAGGTCCGCATCCTCGCGCCCTATGTCGGCGGCGGGTTCGGCGGGAAAACCGGGGTCGGGCCGGAGACCGTGATGGCTGCCGCGGTCGCGCGCGACCTGGGCCGGCCGGTCAAGATATCGCTCCCCCGCCGCCAGACCGCGGCGTTGGTCCATCACCGCGGCGACACCGTCCAGCGCATCCGCATCGGCTGCGACGCCAATGGGCGGATCAACGCGTTCGCGCACGAGAGCGTGAGTTCGCAAAAGGATAACAAGGGTTTCCTCGAGCCCGTGCCGTTCGGCACCCTGCCGCTCTACGCCGCGGAGCACCGCAAGTTCACCACGGCGCTGACTCGCGTCGATTTGCCGTCGTCCGGCGCGGTGCGCGCGCCGGGCGAGGCGGTCGGCACGTTCGCGGTCGAATGCGCGATGGACGAACTGGCGGAGCAACTCGGGATCGACCCCGTCGAGTTGCGCAGGCGCAACGAACCCGAGAGCGACCCGACCACTGGCAAGCCGTTCACCACGCGGCTGATGACTCGATGCTATGGCGAGGGCGCTCGGCGGTTCGGCTGGGACAAGCGCGACCCGACGCCGGGATCGGTGCGCGACGGCGAGTGGCTGGTCGGGATGGGCATGGCGGCGGCTTTGCGCGGCAACTTCACGGTCAATTCGGAGGCCCGCGTCACGCTGACGCCCGAGGGCCGCGCCGTGATCGAGACCGACATGACCGACATCGGCACCGGCACCTACACGATCCTGGCGCAAGTCGCGGGCGAGATGCTGGGGTTGCCGATGGACCGGATCGACGTGCGGCTGGGCGATACCGATTACCCGGCCAGCGCCGGGTCGGGCGGATCGTTCGGCGCGGGCAGTTCGGGGTCGGCGGTGGCGTTGGCGTGCGAGGATATCCTGACCGAACTCGCGCTACGGATGAACGCGGCGCCTGAGGAACTGAGGCTCAAGGACGGTATGGTCAGCGCGGGCAAGCGCTCCTCACCGATCGCCGACTTGGTCGACAAGCCCGTCGTGGCGACCGGTAAGATGGGTCCCGGCCAAGTCAGCCGCCGCACCAGCCAGGCGAGCCACGGCGCGCAATTCGCCGAAGTCGCGGTCAACGCCGTCACGGGCGAAGTCCGCGTGCGCCGCCTGATCGGCGTGTTCGACGTCGGCCGCGTGATGAACGAGAAGACCGCGCGCAACCAGATGGTCGGCGGAATGATCTGGGGAATCGGCTACGCGCTGAGCGAGGATGCGGTGATCGACACGCGCACCGGCCAGTTCGTGAACCCCGATTTCGGCGAATATCACGTCGCGGTGAATGCCGATGCACCAGGGGTCGAATGCCATTTCATCGAGGAGATCGACGACAGCGCCAACCCGGTCGGCGCGAAGGCGGTCGGCGAGCTCGGCATTTCGGGTGCTGGCGCAGCGGTGGCGAACGCTATCTATAACGCATGCGGGGTGCGCGTGCGCGACTTCCCGGTGACGCTCGACAAGCTGCTCGCGGGCCTGCCGCCGGTATGACGCATGGCCGATAACGACGCCGTCATCGCCGCCGCTCAAGGCTGGAAGGGCGCGCCGTTGGCGCTCGCCACGGTGGTCAGCACATGGGGCTCGGCGCCGCGTCCGCGCGGGAGCCACATGATCGTCCACCAGGACGGCCGGTTCGAAGGATCGGTGTCGGGTGGCTGCGTCGAGAACGACATATTGACGACCGCCGCCGAGGTGATTGCGGGCGCGCCGTTCCAGGTGAAGCAATACGGCGTCGCCGATGCCGCGGCGTGGGAGGTCGGACTGCCGTGCGGCGGCGAGATTTCGGTGATGGTCCAGCCGGTCTCGGCCGACGGCTTCGACCCCGAACTGTTCGACCGCATCGCCGAAGCGCGCGCGGAAGGCGCGACACTCACCGTCACCACCGATCTCGACACCGGCCAATCGAGCTTGCGCTCGCTGGAGGGCGCAGCGTTCGTCAATCGCTACGACCCGCCACGACGCTTGCTGATCGTCGGCGCGGTGCAGATCGCCCAGGCGCTCGCCGGTCTCGCGCGCGAGCTCGGCATCGCGACGACCGTGATCGATCCGCGCGCGCGCTTCCTGACCGAGGAACGCTTCCCCGGCGTCGCACTCGACGATCGCTGGCCCGATGAGGCGATCGCGGCGTTCAACCCCGGCCTGTCCACCGCGGTCGTCACGTTGAGCCACGACACAAAGATCGACGACCCCGCGCTCGAAGCCGCGCTCGCCGCGCCGACCGGTTACGTCGCCGCGCTCGGCTCGCGCCGCAGCCACGCCGCGCGGCGCGAGCGGCTGGCGGCGGCGGGCGTCAGCGAAGCCGATCTCGACCGCATCGACGCGCCCGCCGGCCTCGATATCGGCGCGATCGGCCCGGCCGAAATCGCGCTGTCGATCGCCGCCGCGATGGTCGCGCATTTCCATGATCGCGCCTGAAAATACCGCGCTGATCCTGCTGGCGGCGGGCAAGTCCGCGCGGTTCGGGCTGTCCGACAAGTTGATCCAGCCCTTCCTCGGCCAGCCGCTCGGCATGCATGTGGTGACCGCGCTGGAGGCGGTGCCGTTCGCCAAGCGCATCGTCGTCCGGGATGGAGTGACGCTCGACTATGCCGCGCGCGGATACGAGATCGTGCACAACCAACACCCAGAGCAGGGACTGTCGCTATCGGTTCGACTGGGCGTCCAGGCGGCGCGCGGCGATGGCATTGAGGGCGTGCTGATCGCGCTAGCCGACATGCCCCGCGTCACCGCGACCCACATCCACCGCCTGTTCGATGCGGCGCAGGGGCCAGATACCGTGGTCGCGTCCAGCGATGGTGTGCAGCCCAAGCCCCCGGCCTTGTTCGGTGCCGCAAGGTTCGACGCACTCGAAGCGATGGAGGGTGACGCGGGCGCGCGCGACCTGATCCTCGCCGGTCGTCACGTCCTGACCAGTCCGGACGAACTTATCGACGTGGATACCGAAGCTGAACTGGCCGAGCTTCATGCGAAGTTCGACCTCTATTCGAGTTCCAGGATCACCTGATCGACCGACAGACTGTCGCCGGCCTTTGCCTCGACCGACTTGACCGTCGCTGTCTTCTCCGCGCGCAGGATGTTCTCCATCTTCATCGCCTCGACCACCGCCAGCGGCTGGCCCGGCTGGACCTCATCGCCCACGCTGACGTCGAGCCGGACGAGCAGTCCGGGCATCGGCGCGATCAGGAATTTGGAGAGATCAGGCGGGATCTTCTCGATCAAATGATGCGCGAAAGCGGCGACGCCGGTGGGCAAGACCCGGGCAACGTGGCTCGCCCCGCGGGCGGTCAGCTTGAACCCGGTCCGCGTGCGGGAGATGCGAACGGTCAGGTCGTTCTCCGCGAGCTCGGCATGCACGACGCGGTCGCCGGGGGTGTATTCGAGCGCAATCTCGTGGCTCTCGCCATCGACGGTGACACCGTCGGTCGAGATCGACACGTCATGATCGACACCATCGATCCGCACGGTCCACGCCGACGGCGGGCGCAGCCGCTTGCCGAGCTGGCCGTCGATCCGGCGCGCACGGTCGGCTTCGGCGGTCGCGGCAAAGGCGGCGATCGCGGCGAGCGATTTGAGCAAGTCTCCGGACGCCGGCGCGCCGTGGAAACCGTCGGGATATTCCTCGGCGATGAACCCGGTGGTGATGCTACCGGAGCGGAAGCGCGGATGCTGCATCAGCGCCGACAGGAAATCGATATTGTTGCCCGGCCCGTCGACCTCGAAGGCGTCGAGCGCGGCGATCTGCCCGTCGATCGCTGCCTCGCGGGTCGGCGCCCAGGTAATCAGCTTGGCGATCATCGGGTCGTAGAACATCGACACCTCGCCGCCCTCGGTGACGCCATCATCGACGCGGACATAAGCGTGGGTCGCGGTTTCGCCGTAGGGCGTGTCCTCGCTCGCAGGCGGATCGTAATACACGAGCCGCCCGATCGACGGCAGGAACCCGCGATAGGGGTCTTCGGCATAGACGCGGTTCTCGACCGCCCAGCCGTTGAGTTGCACCTGATCCTGCGTCAGCGGCAGTTTCTCGCCCGCTGCGACGCGGATCATCAGTTCGACCAGATCGAGCCCGGTGATCGCCTCGGTCACCGGATGCTCGACCTGGAGCCGCGTGTTCATTTCGAGGAAATAGAAGCCCTGCCCCGTGGTGTCCTCACCCGACACGATCAACTCGACCGTCCCCGCCGAATAATAGCCGACCGCACGCGCCAGCGCGACCGCCTGCTCGCCCATGCTCTTGCGCATCTCGGGCGTGACGAACGGCGACGGGGCTTCCTCGACCACCTTTTGGTGGCGGCGCTGGACCGAACATTCGCGCTCGCCAAGGTAGAGGATGTTGCCGTGCTGGTCGCCCATCACCTGGATTTCGATGTGGCGCGGACTGAGGATGAACTTCTCGATGAACACGCGGTCGTCGCCGAACGACGCGAGCCCCTCGCGCTTGGTCGCCTCGAACCCTTCGCGGACGTCCTGCTCGCTATACGCCAGCCGCATGCCCTTGCCGCCACCGCCCGCCGACGCCTTCATCATCACCGGATAGCCGATCTCGCCGGCGATCTTCACCGCTTCGTCGGTGTCGGCGATCTCGCCCAGGAAGCCGGGGACGACGTTGACCCCCGCGGCCTTGGCGAGCTTCTTCGATTCGATCTTGTCGCCCATCGCGGCGATCGCGTTGGGCGGCGGGCCGACGAACGCGATGCCGGCGTCGGCGCAGGCCCGCGCGAAGCTCTCGCGCTCCGACAGGAAGCCGTAGCCGGGATGGATGCAATCGGCGCCGGTGATCTTGGCGGCATCGAGGATCAATTCGGCGAGCAGATAGCTCTCCGCCGCAGGCGCCGGCCCGAGCCGCACCGCTTCGTCGGCCATCAGCACATGCGGGCTGCGCGCGTCGGCGTCCGAATAGACCGCGACCGTCGCGATACCCATCTTCTTGGCGGTGCGCATCACGCGGCACGCAATCTCGCCGCGATTGGCGACCAGGATTTTCTTGAACAACTATCCGTCCTCTACTCGCTGCCAGCCGAAGAGGCGCCCAGCGCGTCTGCCACTTCGCTGCAGATTTCATCAAACCTGTCGAAAAAAGATGCTTCCAGCGCGTCACTAGGGAGTTCAAAAGCCTCAGCCGTCGCTTGCAAGCCAAGTTGCCGCGCTAGCGTTGCAGCTTCGCTTTGGAAGGAGGGGCGCAAATCCGCCGCCGTTTTCAAGTCACCCGCATTGCGCATGCCGTAATCTGCAACCCAGAGGCAGTGGGTTAGCCGCTCAGCTGGCGATAGCGCCTCTGCGCCCTGCTCAGCTTCTTTCTGGATTACGCTATGCCCCGCATCTTCAACGAGCCAAGTTTCCCAATCAACACTCATTCTGCTGTCACCTGCACGCGTTGCTCCGCCGCCATCGGCGTCAGCCCGAGCTTCGAGAACAGCGCAGCGTCCTTGTCCTCCCCGGCATTGCCCGCCGTCAGCAACTTGTCGCCAGTGAAGATGGAGTTTGCCCCCGCGAGGAAACACAAGGCCTGCACCGCCTCGCTCATGCTTTCGCGCCCGGCGCTCAGCCGCACCATGCTCCCCGGCATCGTGATCCGCGCGACCGCGACGGTGCGGACGAACTCGATATCGTCGATCTTCGCCAGCGGCGTGTCGGCGAGCATATCGCCAAGCACCGTGCCCTTGACCGGCACCAGCGCGTTGATCGGCACGCTTTCGGGATGCACCGGCAAGGTCGCCAGCGCATGGATGAAGCCGACGCGGTCGCTGCGCATCTCGCCCATTCCGACGATCCCGCCGCAGCACACGTTGATGCCGGCCTCGCGGACGTTCTCCAGCGTCTCGATCCGCTCCTCGAAGCTGCGCGTCGAGATGACGTTGGCGTAATTCTCCGGCGAGGTGTCGATATTGTGGTTGTAATAATCGAGCCCCGCGTCGGCGAGCGCGTCGGCCTGGCCCGGCGTCAGCATGCCGAGCGTCATGCACGTCTCCATCCCCATCGCGCGGACGCCCTTCACCATCTGGGCGAGCGCGGGAATGTCCTTGTCCTTGGGGTTGCGCCACGCCGCGCCCATACAGAAGCGCGACGAGCCGTTATCCTTCGCTTGCGCCGCCGCCTGAAGCACCGCGCGGACGTCCATCAGCTTGGTCGCTTTCAGGCCGGTCTCGTGGCTCGCGGACTGCGAACAATAGCCGCAATCTTCCGGGCAGCCGCCGGTCTTGATCGACAGCAGCGTTGAGAGCTGCACCTCGTTTGCCGCGTGATGCTTGCGGTGAATCTGACCCGCGCGGAACACCAGTTCGGTGAACGGCAAGTCGAACAGCGCCGCGATCTCGTCACGCGTCCAGTCGGTGCGCGTCATTCCGCAGCCTCCTCTTCGGGCGGCATGTTGTGGCCGAGCAGGCGGAGCACATCTTCCGCCGCCTTGATCAAATTTGTGCCGGGGCCGAAGATCGCCTGCACCCCCGCGTCGCGCAGAAAGTCGTAATCCTGCGCGGGGATCACGCCGCCGGCGATGACCTTGATGTCGGCGCGGCCGGCGTCACGGAGGTGGCCGATCAGTTCGGGGATCAGCGTCTTGTGCCCCGCGGCAAGGCTGGAGGCGCCGACCACGTCGACGTCGCTGTCGAGCGCGAGGATCGCGGCTTCCTTGGGCGTCTGGAACAGCGGGCCGGGGACGACTTCGAATCCCAAATCGCCGAACATGCTGCTCACCAGATTGGCGCCGCGGTCGTGGCCGTCCTGTCCCATCTTGGCGACGAGCATACGGGGCTTGCGGCCCAAGCGGCGCTCGGTCGATTCGACCCCGGCGAGCAAATTGTCCCAGCGCCGATCGTCGGCATAGGCGCCACCGTAGATGCCCTTCACCGGCGTCGGTACGGTGTCGTAGCGGCCAAACACATCCTCCATCGCGGAGGATATCTCGCCGAGCGTCGCGCGTGCCCGCGCGCACTCGACCGCGAGTTCGAGCACGTTGGCAGTACCCCGCGCGCCCTCGCGTAGCGCATTGAGCGCGGTCCGGCACGCTGCCTCGTCGCGTCCGGCCTTAACCTTCTGGATCCGCGCGACTTGCGCGTCGCGCACCGCGACGTTGTCGACGTCGAGGATGTCGATCGGGTCCTCGTCGGCCTTGCGGTATTTGTTGACGCCGACGATAACGTCCTCGCCGCGATCGACCCGCGCGGCACGCGCGGCACTGGCTTCCTCAATCATTGCCTTGGGCCAGCCGGCCGCGACCGCCTTGGCCATGCCGCCTTCGCGTTCGACCCGCTCGATGATCTCCCACGCGCCATCGACCAATTGCTGCGTCAGGCTCTCGACATAGTAAGAGCCGCCGAGCGGATCGACGACCTTGGTCATCCCGGTCTCTTCCTGGATCACGATCTGCGTGTTGCGCGCGATGCGCGCGGAGAAATCGGTGGGCAGGGCGATCGCCTCGTCGAGCGCGTTGGTGTGGAGACTTTGCGTGCCGCCCAGCATCGCCGCCATCGCCTCGATCGTGGTGCGCATGACGTTGTTGTAGGGGTCCTGCTCGGTCAGCGAGACACCCGAGGTCTGGCAATGCGTGCGCAGCATCTTCGAGCGTTCGTCCTGCGCGCCAAGCTTGGTCATCACGCGATGCCACAGCACGCGCGCGGCGCGCAGCTTGGCCACTTCCATGAAGAAGTTCATGCCGATCGCGAAGAAGAACGACAGTCGCCCGGCGAACTTGTCGATGTCGAGCCCGCTCGCGACGCCGTATTTCACATATTCCATGCCGTCGGCGATCGTGAACGCCAGCTCGTGGAGCTGCGTCGCGCCGGCTTCCTGCATGTGATAGCCGCTGATCGAGATGCTGTTGAACTTGGGCATCTCGCGGCTCGTGTAACCGAAGATATCCGAGATGATCCGCATGCTCGGTTCGGGCGGGTAGATATAGGTGTTGCGGACCATGAACTCCTTGAGGATGTCGTTCTGGATGGTCCCGTCGAGCTGCGCGCGCGGCACGCCCTGTTCCTCGCCCGCGACGATGAAGAAGGCGAGGATCGGGATCACCGCGCCGTTCATCGTCATCGATACCGACATCTGATCGAGCGGGATGCCATCGAACAGGATCTTCATGTCGTCGATCGTATCGATCGCGACGCCGGCCTTGCCGACGTCGCCGGTGACGCGGGGATGGTCGCTGTCGTAGCCGCGGTGCGTGGCGAGATCGAACGCGACCGACAGCCCCTTCTGCCCCGCGGCGAGGTTGCGGCGGTAGAAAGCGTTGGAGGCTTCGGCGGTCGAGAAGCCGGCATATTGCCGGATCGTCCAGGGCCGCCCGGCATACATCGACGCACGCACGCCGCGGGTGAAGGGGGCGAATCCAGGCAGGCCGGGGTCTTGGGTGACGTCAGCGGCGGTGTAGAGCGGCTTGACGTCGATCCCCTCGGGCGTGTGCCACGTGAGGTCTTTGCCCTTCACTTCCTTCGCGGCGAGCGCTTGCCAGTCGTCGAGAGTCGGTTTCTCAGCCAAAACTAAGCTCCACCCCGGCGAAGGCCGGGGCCCAGTTGCGAATGCAGATGTAACTACGCGCTGCGCTAGACAACTCAAAACTTCGCCATTGGACCCCGGCCTTCGCCGGGGAGGTGTCGAAGTTCAGACTCCCTTGAACGCCGCCTTTCGCTTCTGCAGGAAGGCTATGCCGCCTTCCATCGAGTCCGCGGTCCCCCGCGCGGCGCGCTGGTTCTCGGCCTCGCGCAGCATCGCGCCTTCGTAATCGTCGGCGAGCGCGGCGTGGAGTTGCCGGCGCATCAGCCCGAGCGCGACCGTCGGCCCCGCGGCAAGCCGTTCGGCCAATGCGAATGCTTCGTGGTCGAGCATATCGTCGTCCACCACGCGGTGGATCATCCCCCAATCGAGCGCCTTCGCGGCAGGAACGCGCTCACCGAGCATCATCATCTCGGTCGCGCGCGGGCGACCGATCAATCGTGTCAGCATCCAGCTTGCGCCGCCGTCGGGGACGAGCCCGATATTGACGAAGGCCTGGAGGAAATAGGCGGTCTCGCTCGCGACGCAGAAATCGGCGGCGAGCGCCAGGCTGCAGCCGATCCCTGCGGCGGGTCCGCGCACCGCGGTGACCACCGGCACGCCGAGGTCGGCGATCACGGTTAGCGTCGGGTTGTAGCTGCCGGTCAGCGCGCCATAGGTCGCCTCGCCTGGGTCGAGTCCCTGCGCCGCCGCGGTGAGCGCTCCGCCCCCGACATCGGCGCCCGAACAGAACGCCCGCCCCGCGCCCGTGATCAGCACCGCGCGCGCGCCATCCAGATCGCGGAGCGCATAGCGGGTTTCTTCGAACATCGCCGGCGGTGCAGCATTGAGCCGTTCGGCGCGGTTGAGCGTGACGACCAGCACGTCACCCCGCATCTCGGTCAGGATATGCTCGTAGGCCATTTTATTCCCTTAATGCGCGCCCTTCGGCGTTTCCATGAACTCGGTCAGCACGCCGCCCATGTCGCGTGGATGGACGAAGAAGATCGGCGTGCCGTGCGCGCCGATCCGCGGTTCGCCGAGCACCTTCGCGCCCTTCGCCTCGAACCAGGCCTTCGCTTCATAAATATCGGGCACTTCGTAGCAGACATGATGCTGTCCGCCCGCCGGATTCTTGGCGATGAATGCGGCAATCGGCGACGTCGCGTCGTACGGCTCGATCAGCTCGATCTGCGTGTTTGGCGTGTCGACGAAGCACACCTTCACGCCCTGCGCGGGCAGGTCGAACGGCTCACCGATCGCGGTCGCGCCCATCACGTCGCGCCAATAGGGGATGGCGTCGACGATCGACGGCGTCGCCACCCCGACATGGTTGAGCCGGCCGAGCTTCACTTCTTGGTCTTGGCCTTCGGATCGACGCGCACCGGCGGCGTGCCGAGCGTATAGCCACACCCTGCGAGCACCTTCTTGACCGGCTCGGCCGAGGGCGGGCCGGCGAAGGTGGCATTGACCGCGACGCCGGTAGTCGTGGTCGTCGCGAGCTTGATCGACTTGCCCGTCGCAAGCGCGGTTGTGATCGTGGTCACCGCCATATCCTCACGGATATACGCGCCCTTGTCGACGAACTCCCAATTGGCGCCCATCGGCGTGCCGCCGTCGATCGTCAGCGTCACCGGCCGGTCGGGCGGCCCGCCGAGCGCGGTCTTGGTGAAGAATTGCACCGACACGACCTGCTGTGCCCCCGAGTCGCACCGCACCACGAGCCGCGCGCTGCCGTCGTCGGACGGCGTGCCGACCACGGTCGAGGTCATCGTGGGATCGGTCTTGGGTCGCAGCGTGACGGTCCACGGCGCGACCGGCGCGGCGGCGGGAGCTGGTGCCGGCGCGGGGGCAGGAGCCGGGGCAGCGGTGGTCTGGAGCAGGAGGGCGAGAATAGAAATCATAACGGGCCTTTCGGGCTGGGGAACCGGGGTTTTAGCGGGTTAACGCGAGCAGGCAAATTCGAGGATGCGTCCAATCACAATGGGATATTGTCATGCTTCTTCCACGGATTTTCGAGCACTTTTCCGCGCAACTTGCGTAACCCCAGCGCAATCCGGCGTCGGGTGGAATGCGGCTGGATGACCTCGTCGATGAACCCCTTCGACGCCGCGACAAAGGGATTGGCGAAGCGGGCTTCGTATTCGGCGGTGCGTTCGGCGATCTCGTCGGGGGTGCGGCCGCGGAAGATGATTTCGACCGCACCCTTGGCGCCCATGACGGCGATCTCGGCGGTAGGCCAGGCGTAGTTGAGGTCGCCGCGCAGATGCTTCGACGCCATGACGTCATACGCGCCGCCATAGGCCTTGCGCGTGATCACGGTGATCTTGGGCACGGTCGCTTCGGCATAGGCGAACAGCAATTTCGCGCCGTGCTTGATGATGCCGTTATGCTCCTGCGCGGTGCCGGGAAGGAAGCCTGGCACATCGACGAAAGTGATGATCGGGATCTCGAACGCGTCACAAAAGCGGACGAACCGCGCGGCCTTCTTTGACGAGTTGATGTCGAGCACGCCCGCCAGCACCATCGGCTGATTTGCGACGATGCCCACCGTGCGCCCCTCGATCCGCCCGAACCCGACGATGATGTTGCCGGCGTGCTTGGGCTGGACTTCGAAAAAGTCACCCTCGTCGACCGTCTTCCGGATCAGTTCGTGCATGTCGTAGGGCTGGTTGGCGCTTGCCGGGATCAGCGTGTCGAGACTGTTTTCGATCCGGTCCCACGGGTCCGCGGTGGGGCGCTCGGGCACGGCCTCGCGGTTCGACGCGGGCAGGAAATCGACGAAGTCGCGCGCCGCAAGCAGCGCCTCGATGTCGTCCTCGAACGCATTGTCGGCGACCGACGTCTTGGTCGTGTGCGTGACAGCACCCCCCAGCGCTTCCTGCGTCACGACTTCGTTGGTCACCGTCTTCACCACGTCGGGGCCGGTGACGAACATATAGCTCGAATCCTTCACCATGAAGATGAAGTCGGTCATCGCCGGCGAATACACGGCGCCGCCCGCGCACGGACCCATGATCAGGCTGATCTGCGGCACCACGCCCGACGCCAGGACGTTGCGCTGGAACACCTCGGCATAGCCGCCAAGCGACGCCACGCCCTCCTGGATGCGCGCGCCACCCGAATCGTTGAGGCCGATCACGGGCGCACCGATCTTCATCGCCAGGTCCATGACCTTGCAGATCTTCTGCGCGTGACGTTCGGACAGCGAGCCGCCGAACACGGTGAAATCCTGGCTGAACACGCAGACCAGCCGCCCGTTGATCGTGCCAGTGCCGGTCACCACGCCGTCGCCGGGAATCATCTGATCCTGCATGCCGAAATCGACGCAATTATGCTCGACGAACATGTCGAGCTCCTCGAAGCTGTTCTCGTCGAGCAGGACGTCGAGCCGCTCTCGCGCGGTCAGCTTGCCCTTGGCGTGTTGCGCGGCGATGCGCTTTTCGCCGCCGCCCTGGCGGGCGGCTTCGCGGCGGCGGGCGAGTTCTTCGATGGTCGATGACATGGGACGGGCTTTTTGGCTTT
>JBDSWC010000099.1:0-17348 GCA_039926845.1 Sphingomonas sp.
ATACAGTTCTCGCGGATGTGGGGCGGTTCGGGATTTTCCCCCTGTTGCCTGAGTTGCTCCACTTCCCGCCTGCGTGACGAACGCTAGGTCGGCCCTCGCTCCATGCCCCCGGAGCGGGGGCCTTTCCTTTGCGCAGGGCGGACGGCGGCCACGCCCGCTGATCTCGCCCAAGCACGGCCGGCCTCGCGCAGCGAGGACCGACGACGCGGCTTTGCCGCGGCGGGGCAGGTGACGAATGACAATTGACCCCTTAAGTCCCGTCCCGTGAAGATCGTCTCCTGGAACATCAACTCGATCCGCTTCCGCATCGACATCGTCGAGCGGTTTCTCCGCGAGGTCGCGCCCGACATCCTCTGCCTCCAGGAAACCAAGGTGATCGACCAGGATTTCCCGCAGGAAGCGTTCCGCCGCCTCGGTTACAAGACGATCATACTGCACGGACAGAAGATGCACCACGGCGTCGCGATCCTGTCGCGCGTCCCGCTCGCCGAGGACGACCGCTTCGACTGGCAGGCCAATCGCGAGGCGCGCCATGTCGGCGTCAAGCTAGCGAACGGCGTGCGGCTGGAGAATGTCTACGTGCCCGCCGGCGGCGACATCCCCGACCGCGACGTGAATCCGAAGTTCGGCCAAAAGCTCGATTTCGTCGAGCGGATGGCGGCGTGGTCGGCAAGCGTCGATTGTCCGACGATTCTGGTCGGCGACCTCAACATCGCGCCGCTCGAATGCGACGTGTGGAGCCATAAGGCGTTGCTCAAGGTCGTCAGCCACACGCCCATCGAGGTCGATGCGCTCAACCGGCTCAAGGATTCGAACTCCTGGGTCGATCTCGGGCGGCATTTCCACCCGGCGCCTGCGCGGCTGCACACGTGGTGGAGCTATCGCTCGCCCGACTGGACGGTGAACGACCGCGGGCGACGGCTCGACCATATGTGGGCGACGGCTGATGTCGCGGCGCAAGCGACGTCGCACACGGTATTCGAGGCGTGCCGCAACTGGCTCAAGCCGTCGGACCATGTGCCGATCATGACCGAGTTCGACCTATGAGCGCGCGCGACGTTGCCCGCGCGATCGATTCGCTACGGCGGGGCTGGCCGATCGCGATCCGCGGGAGCGGTGCGCCGGTCGGGCTGCTGGCGATCGAGACCGCCGATGCCGGGCGGCTGGCGGCGTTCGACCCTGTCGGCGAGTCGCCGATCCTGTTGTCGGCGGGACGCGCCGCGACGCTCAAACTCGCCAACCAGATCGAGGCGGCGATCCCCGATTCACCGGTGCTGGTCGAGCGCACGTTCTGGATCGATTTCGACTGCGCGGTGGCGCTGGCCGATCCACAGCTCGACATGGCGACGCCGATGAAGGGCCCGTTCCGCGCGATCCCGGTGACCGACCGTGACGTCATGGCGGCGGCGCTCGGTCTGGCGCGGACCGCTGGGGTTTTGCCGGCGTTCTTTGTTGGCTCCGCGCCCGAGGAAGCGATCGGCATCGCCGATATCGACGATTTCGAGGACCCGATCCACTTGGTCATCGCCGCGCGCGCCAAGCTACCCGTCGAGGGATCGGAAAAGTCAGAGATCGTCGCGTTCCGCTCACCGGATTCGCCCGGCGAGCATATCGCGCTGATCGTCGGTCAGCCCGACGGCAATCCGCCGCTGGTGCGGCTGCACAGCGAGTGCCTGACCGGGGACGTGCTCGGCTCCCTTAAATGTGATTGCGGGCCGCAGCTCCACGCCGCGATCCACGCGATGGAAGATACCGGCTGGGGTATCCTGCTTTATCTTCGGCAGGAAGGGCGCGGAATCGGCCTGGTCAACAAGCTGCGTGCTTACGCGTTGCAGGATCAGGGGTTCGACACGGTCGACGCCAACACGCGGCTGGGCTTCGCGGTCGATGCCCGCGATTTCCGCGTGGCGGCGCGGATGCTCGATCTGCTCGGTCAGACGCGCATCCGGCTGCTGACCAACAATCCGGAGAAGGTCCGCGTGCTGCAGGCGACCGGAATCGACGTGGTCGAACGCGTGCCCATCGCGCTGCCGCCCAACCGCTTCAACGCGAAATATCTCGCGACCAAGCGCGACCGGACCGGGCACCAGCTCTGAAAGGTTAGGCGAAAGTTAGGCCAATGCGCATCGTCAAAGCCTTTTCTTTCAGGACGTTGCTGCTGAACGACGCCTTTCCAGACGAAATCCTACATTTCCAGTAGTTTCTTCACCTCGGCGAAGTCGTGCGCCACGTTCTGCACGCCGACCGCCCGCAGCCGATCGGCGTGGTCCGGCGCGCAGTGGTTGCCCGCGCAGAGTCCGATGACATAGCCGCCCGACGCCACCGCGCCGGTCGCGCCGACGATCGAATCCTCGATGATCGCGCAGTCGGCGATCGCGACGCCGAGCCGGTCGGCGGCATGGAGATAGAGGTCGGGTGCCGGCTTGCCGCGCGTGACGTGCTCGCGGCCGCTATAGATATGGTCGCCGAACGCGTTGGCGAGGCCGATATGGTCGAGGTGCCGGCGGATCCAGCGCGTGCCGCTCGACGACACGACTGCCTTGGGCAAGTCGGCGGGCAACGACTGCACGAAACCGACCGCGCCGGCGACTTCGCCGATCCCCTCGGCCATCACGCGCTCGTCCTCGGCGGCGCGCGCGGTGTGGAAATCGTCGGGGAGCACGCGGCCGATCCATGCCTCGACCTTTGCTAGGAAATCGACGCCAGAATAGCCCATGAAATTGGCCATTGACTGTTCGGGCGTGGTCGGGTGGCCGATGCCGGTCAGATACTCTGCGATCTGCTTGTTGCCGACATATTCGCTCTCGATCAGCACGCCGTCGAAGTCGAAGAGCAGCGCCTTAAACCTCATGCGCGCGCACCGACCAGCGCCGAGCCGACGCGGACATGCGTCGCGCCCAACGTCACCGCGGTCTCGAAGTCGCTCGACATTCCCATGCTCAGCCCCGCGAGCCCATGGTCGCGCGCCAGTTTGGCAAGCAGCGCGAAATAGGGCGCGGGCTCGACGTCGGCGGGCGGGATCGCCATTAACCCGGCGAGCGGCAAGTCGGCGGCGCGCGCGTCCGCCAGCAAGGCGGGCAGGTCGGCGACCGCGCAGCCGCCCTTTTGCGGTTCGTCGCCGATATTGACCTGGACGAAGCAATCGGGGCGCTTGCCCGACTCCATCGCCTTCGCCAGCGCGGTCACCAGCGATGGACGGTCGAGCGAATGGATCTGATCGAACAGCGCCACCGCCTCGACCGCCTTGTTCGACTGCAATTGGCCGATCAGCGCGAGGCGAATGCCGGGGTGTTCCTCGCATAGCGCCGGCCATTTGCCTTGCGCCTCTTGCACGCGATTCTCGCCGAACACGCGCTGGCCCGCGGCAATCAGCGGCGCGATGGCTTCGGCGGCGTGCGTCTTGGACACCGCGATGAGCTCGACCGCGTCGACGCGGCCGGCCAGCTTCTTCGAGCGCTCGATGTCGGCAAGGACGCCGGCGAGCCGCGCGGCGGGGTCGTCGGTCGTCATGCGCCGCGCTATAGGCAGCGCCGTGCCGCGCCGCCACCCCCTTCCCCCCAAAGACCTGCCAAAGCTTTGGCTGATGACCGACGAGCGTCAGGGCGACGCGCTGTGGGATGCGCTGTCGCGGATGCCGCGCGGCGGCGGGGTGGTATTCCGGCACTATGCGACACCTGCGGCCGAGCGGCGGCGGCTGTTTGCGCGGCTGGTCCGAATCGCAAGAGCGCGCGGGCTGGTGGTGGTGCGGGTAGGGGCGTGGTGTGGGGTTGGCGCGGACGGAGTGCATAATCAGCGGGGGCGGGGCGTGCGGACGGCGGCGGCCCATTCGCTCGCGGAGGCGCGGGCGGCGGTGCGGCGTGGGGCAGATGCGGTGTTCGTATCGCCGGTGTTTGCCACGCGGTCGCATCCTGGGAGGGAAGTGCTTGGGGTTGATGGGGCCGAGCGGATTGCGCGGGCGGTGAGGGTGCCGGCGATTGCGCTTGGGGGGATGGATGCTCGGCGGTTTCGTGAGATGCGAGGGTTTTATGGTTGGGCGGCGATTGATGCGTGGGGCCGCGACGCGAAGTGAATTCGCGTCGTCGGCCGCAGCTACGCTGCGCCGGCCGAGCCCGTTTCCGGGCGCGATTTAAGCATTAAATCGCTGAAACTGGCTTAGAACTTAAACGTCGTCCCGACATACACCGCCTGGTTGTCGCGACGGTCGTCGGGCAGCGGCGCGAGGCGGTCCCGGTCTTGCGCCTTGTAGCGCACGCCCGCGGTCACATCGATGTTGCGGCGGAGCGAATAAGCGCCGCCAACGTCGATCATTTGCGGACCATCGTTCGTCAGGCGCGTGTCGGCCGGCGGACGATCGGTCACTGCCTTCAGCTTGGACGGCTTGGACAGATTGAAGCCCGGATCGATCCGGCGCGTGCCGGGCGAGGTGCCGAGGTCCATCTTGGGCGCGTCACCGGGCACGCTCAGCCGCTTCGCGGCGGTCGTGGCGACCAGATTATACTTGATCGGCGCGAGCCCAAAGGCAGGCGCGTTAACCTCGTCACTCAGCCCGCGCAGCGTCACCACGCCGGTCTTCGGCGTCGCGATCTGGAGCGCGATCGCCACCGGCCGGCGAGTCCCGCGCGACTCGGCGGGGGTGAAGCGGAATGATGTGGCGCCGATCCCGTTGCGCGCGATCAGCGCCGCCAGCTTGGGGTCGGCCGAGGCCGGCGTGAAGAAAATCTGCGCCGTGGTCAACGACTTAGCCGCGCGGCGCACCGAATCGGGGGTGCCGAACGCGGGCATGGCGAACGCGCCGGCGACGGCAAGCGCCCCGACCATCGTTCCCACAATCACCCGCTTCTTGCCCACTTATGCTTCCCTGCGACTCTTATTCGATACTCGCCCTATCACGGATCGTTCCATCGCCGCCACCGCGAAAGCATGTTTTCTCACGAGTGTTGCACCATATCCACAGGGCCGGCGCCAACGCGACCCGCTCTATGCGCGCTTGCGGCGCGGCCTTGAGCATCTATAGATGCCGTCCATCCATTCTGTGTCAGGAAAACGTTCGATGACTCGTCTGCGCTACGCCGCGTATCTGGCCCTGCTGCTGCCGCTCGCCGCCTGTGGGGGCGGGAACAAGAACCGCATGAAGGCGGACATCGCCGCGTCCAAGGTGACCACGATCGGCGTGAATGCCTATCTGTGGCGCGCCACGCTGGACACCCTGAGCTTCATGCCGTTGCTCCAGACCGATTCGAACGGCGGCGTCATCGTCACCGACTGGTATGTGAACCCGTCGGCGCCGACCGAGCGGATGAAGGTCACGGTGACGATCCTCGACCAGGATCTGCGCGCCGATGCCGTCCGCGTCGCCGCGCTTCGCCAGGTCAATCAGGGCGGCCAGTGGGTCGCGGCGCCGGTGCAGGCAGCGACCGTCCAGAAGCTCGAGGACATCATCCTTACCCGTGCGCGCGACCTGCGTCGCGCCGCCGTCACGCCGCAATAAAAAGAACAACCCCGGCGGGCGGGTGATGCCCGCCCAACAGGAAATTCGATCATGTCACGCTTCAATCCACTGAAGGCCGACGCCCAGTGGCAAAAGGTGTGGGACGAACGCCAGACGTTCGCCGCGAAGGACGACAGCCCCAAGCCCAAGAGCTACGTGCTTGAGATGTTTCCGTACCCGTCGGGGCGGATCCACATGGGGCACGTGCGCAATTATACGATGGGCGACGTGCTCGCGCGCTATCGGCGGATGAAGGGCATGGAAGTGCTCCACCCGATGGGGTGGGACGCGTTCGGCATGCCGGCCGAGAATGCCGCGATGGAAAAGGGCGTGCATCCCGGCGGCTGGACCCGCCAGAATATCGCGACGATGAAGGCGCAGCTCAAGCGGCTGGGCTTCGCGCTCGACTGGAGCCGCGAGCTGGCGACGTGCGAGCCCGATTATTACGGGCACGAACAAGCGCTGTTCCTCGACATGTTCGCGCATCAGCTGGTCTACCGCAAGGAATCGTCGGTCAATTGGGACCCGGTCGACATGACCGTGCTGGCCAACGAGCAAGTGATCGACGGGCGCGGCTGGCGGTCGGGGGCGCTGGTCGAGAAGCGCAAGCTGAGCCAGTGGTTTTTGAAGATCACGCAGTTCGCCGATGAACTGCTGGCCGGACTGAGCGAGCTCGAGCATTGGCCCGACAAGGTTCGGCTGATGCAGGAAAACTGGATCGGCAAGAGTCAGGGGCTGCAGTTTCGCTGGACCATGAGTGGCGGCGACGAGGTCGAAGTCTTCACGACGCGCCCCGACACGATCTTCGGCGCGAGCTTCGTCGCGGTCGCGGCGGATCATCCGATCGCGCAAAGACTTGCGGCGAATGACGCCAAGGCGGCGGCGTTCATCGACCTGTGCAAGCAGGGCGGCACGACCGCGGCCGAGCTGGAGACGCAGGAAAAGCTTGGGTTCGACACCGGCCTGACTGTCGCGCATCCGTTCGAGCCGACGATCCAATTGCCGGTCTACATCGCGAACTTCGTGCTGATGGACTATGGCACCGGCGCGGTGTTCGGCGTGCCGGCCCACGACCAGCGCGACTTCGAATTCGCCAGCAAATACGGCCTGACGATCCGCCGCGTCGTGTCGGACGGTGACACGACCGACCCCGATTTCACCGACGCCGAGGCCTGGTCGGGGCCGGGTACGCTGTGCAATTCGCACTTCCTCGACGGGATGGACGTCGAGGACGCCAAGCGCGAAGTGATCACCCGCACCGAAGCCGGCGGCTGGGGCCACGGCACCACCGTGTTCCGCTTGCGCGACTGGGGCGTCAGCCGCCAGCGATACTGGGGCACTCCGATCCCGATCATCCATTGCACCGCGTGCGGCGCAGTGCCGGTGCCGCGCGACCAATTGCCCGTGGTGCTGCCCGACGACGTGAGCTTCGACATCCCCGGCAACCCGCTCGATCGCCATCCGACGTGGAAGCATGTCGCGTGCCCGTCGTGCGGCGGCGAGGGTTGCCGCGAGACCGACACGCTCGACACTTTCGCCGATTCGTCGTGGTATTTCATCCGCTTCGCCAGCCAGCCGAAGGACAAGGCGTTCGACCGCGCGGTCGCCGAACAATGGCTGCCGGTCGGGCAATATATCGGCGGGGTCGAGCATGCGATCCTGCACTTGCTCTACGCGCGGTTCTGGACGCGCGCGCTGAAGCATATGCACATGCTCGACGTCGCAGAGCCGTTCGCCGGGCTGTTCACCCAAGGCATGGTGACGCACGAGACCTATCGCGCTGCTGATGCTGGACCCGATGGCGGTGCTGAACAGCGTCTCTATTGGGTCGCGCCCGACGATATCGATCGCACGCCTGATGGTCTGCGCGAACGCAGCACGGGTCGATCAATTATCGTCGGCCGCATCGAGAAGATGTCGAAGTCGAAGAAGAACACGATCGATCCCGAGCCGATCGTCGATCAATACGGCGCCGACGCGACGCGGTGGTTCATGCTGTCCGATTCGCCGCCCGAGCGCGATTTGCAATGGTCCGAAAGCGGAATCGAGGGATCGTGGCGCTTCGTCCAGCGCTTGTGGCGGCTGGTCGATGCCGTTGCGGACGGCGAGGGCGGCGACGCCGCGATCGACCGCAAACTCGCGCAGACCATTGCGGGGGTCGCGGTCGATATCGAAGCGCTGCAGTTCAACAAGGCGGTCGCCAAGCTGTACGAACTGGTCAACGCGATCGAAAAGGCCGCACCGTCGGCGTCGCGCACCACCGCGATCCGCACGCTCGTCCGCCTGGTCGCGCCGATGACGCCGCACTTGGCCGAGGAAGCTTGGGCAGCGATGGGCGAGAACGGGCTGGTCGCGGATGCCGACTGGCCGGCCTACGACCCCGCGTTGCTGGTCGAGGACGAAGTGACGTACGCAATCCAGGTCAACGGCAAGCTGCGCGACACGCTGACCATGCCAAAGGGGTCGCACAAAGACGTGGTCGAGGCTGCGGCACGCGCCAACGCCCACGTGATTCGCGTGCTCGACGGCGCCGAACCGAAGAAGGTCATTGTCGTGCCCGACCGTCTGGTCAATCTGGTGGCATGAAGCGACTCGTCCTCCTCCTCGCCCTCGCGCTCCCCGCCTGCGGGCTGCATCCGCTCTATGAAAGCGGGGCGTCGGGCACGGTCGCGCGGGGCCTCGCCGGGATCGAGGTCGCGCCGATCGCGGGTAAATCCGGCTATCTGATGACCAACGCGCTGCGCGATCGGCTGCCCGATGCGGCGGGCGCGGCGAAATATCGGCTCGAGATTAAGCTGGACGATTCGATCGTCGGGCTGGGCGTGCGGCGCGACAATACCGTAACGCGTGAGCGCCGGTCGCTGCGCGCGCGCTACCAGTTGGTCGATGCCGCGACGGGTGAGACATTGCTCGACGCAACTGCCGGGTCAGACGCCGGGATCGACGTGGTCAGTTCGGAATATGCCACGATCGCCGCGGAAAATACTGCGCTGGAGAACTTGGCGGACATCGTCGCCGACCAGATCGTCACGCGCATCGCGGTCTATACGCGCCGTAGCGCGGGCAAGTGAAAGCGTCTGAGAATCAGTTAGTTAATGCGCTGGACGCGGCCTCGCCCGCGATCCGCCTCTACCTGTTCCACGGCCCAGACGAATCAGGGGCCGCCGATTATGCGGCGCGCCTCGGCCGGGCGCTCGGCGCCGATGCTGAACGGGTGGCGCTCGAGGGATCGTCGCTCAAGGGCGACCCCGGGCGCGTCGTCGACGAAGCGCGATCGCTCGCTTTGTTCGGCGGGCGGCGCTGGATCCTGGTCAGCGGCGCGGGCGAGGATGCGCTCGAGGCGGCGCAATTGCTGATCGCCGAACCGCAGGTCGAGCATCCCGTCGTGATCCTCGCGCCGGGGGTTCGCAGCAAGGGCAAGCTGGTCGAGTTCGCGGTCGCGCAGCCCGCCGCGATGAGCTTCGCCTGCTACGTTCCCGACGGCGCCAACGCCGAACGCATGGTCGCGGCCATCGCGCGGGAGCATGGCCTGCGCCCCACGCAAAGCGCGGCGCGGCGGCTGATGAGCGGCTCCAACGGCGACCGCGCGATAGTCGCTCGCGAAATCGAGAAGTTCGCACTCTACCTCGACGCCGCCGCCGACCGTCCTCGCGACCTGGACGAGGATACGCTGGACGCACTTGGCGCGGAGCTTGGCGATGCGCAGATGTCCGATGTGGTCGATGCCGCGCTGGAGGGGCGCGTCCGCGACATCGCCCGCGAACTTGCCCGTTTCGGCGAGTCCGGCGGTGCGGCGATCCCGTTGCTGCGCCAGATCGTTCGCAAGCTGATGAACCTGGCGGCCATGCGCGGCGAGGTCGACGCCGGCGCCGAGCTGACCGCAACGGTCAAGAAGCGCCGGCTGCATTTCCGCGAAGAGGCGGGGACGATCCGGTTGCTCCAACGCTGGCGCGCGGGCGAGATTGCCGCCGCGATCGACCGCTTGCGCCGCGCCGAACGCGCGCTGATGTCGGCGGGCGGCGCGGGCGAGATTTTGTCCGACGTCGCGATAACTGAGACCACCCGTGCCGCAGCACGAGCGCGCTAATTCAAGGGCTTAAATCGGCTCTCCGGTCAGCCGCTGGCATACCATGTCGAGCTGATCGAGCGTTGAATAGGCGACCGTCAGCGTCCCGCCCTTCGCGCCGTAGCTGATTTTGACGCCGAGCCCGATGACGTCGCTCAACTGGCGTTCGAGCGCGGCGATATCGGCGTTGCGTCCGCCGCCGCCGCCGGATCCGCCCCGGGCGTCGTCATTCTTGGCCGATCGCGCCAGCCGCTCGGTGTCGCGCACCGACAGACCCTTGGCGACCACCTCGGCGGCGAGACGCTCGGCGTCGGGGACGCCAATCAACGCACGGGCATGGCCCATGTCGATCCGGCCGTCGACCAGGAGTGCCAGTACGCCTTCAGGAAGATCTAATAATCTCAATAAGTTGGCGATGTGGCTGCGCGATTTATTGACGAGCTTGGCGAGCGCTTCCTGGGTATGTCCGAATTCGGTGATGAGCCGCTTATAGGCACCAGCCTCCTCGACCGCGTTGAGGTCGCGGCGCTGGATGTTTTCGAGCAGCGCAATTTCGAACGTGTCGGCGTCGTTCAGCTCGCGGACGATCACCGGGACTTCGTGGAGCCGGGCGCGTTGCGCCGCGCGCCAGCGGCGTTCGCCGGCGACGATCTGGTAATTGCGGCCGTGTGGACGGACCAGGATCGGTTGGAGCACGCCGCGCGCGGCGATCGATTGCGCCAGTTCCTCGAGCGCGGCATCGTCGAAGCTGCGGCGCGGCTGCCCCGGCTGCGGCGTCAATGCGCCCACCGGCATCATCCGAATGCCCGCCGAGGCATCCCCGCCCGTCGGCACCGGATCGGCCGCGATATCGCCGAGCAAGGCATTGAGCCCACGGCCAAGGCTGGGGCGAGGCTTGCTGCTCATGCCGCGATCGCCGGCTTGGCCGGGGGCAGGCGGGTGAGCAATTCGCGTGCGAGCGCCATATACGCCTCCGATCCCGAGCAACGATAATCGTAAATCAACGCCGGCACGCCATGGCTCGGCGCTTCGGACAGCCGGACGTTTCGCGGGATGACCGTGTCGAACACGACCTTACCGAGCACCGCGCGCACGTCGGTCGAGACCTGCTCGGTCAACCGGTTGCGGCGGTCGTACATCGTCAGGGCGACTCCGAGAATCGCAAGGCCCGGGTTGAACCGCGACCGGATCCGTTCGACGGTGCTCAACAGTTGGCTAAGTCCTTCTAAAGCAAAGAATTCGCATTGAAGCGGCACCAACAGCGAATCTGCTGCAACCATCGCGTTGATCGTCAACAGGCCGAGCGAGGGCGGGCAATCGATCAGGACGACGTCCCAACGGTCATCGGTGGCAGACAGCGCATGATCGAGCCGGTGGGTGCGCTCTTCGTAATCGACCAGTTCGATTTCCGCGCCCGACAGGTCGACCGTCGCTGGGACGATGTCGAGCTTGGGCACGGCCGTGGCGATTACCGCGTCGGCAACGCTCGCTTGGCCGATCAGCACTTCGTAGCTCGATATCGCGCGTTTGCTGCGATGGATGCCCAAGCCTGTCGAGGCATTACCCTGCGGATCGAGATCGACGATCAGCACACGCTTGCCGGTCGCGGCTAATGCGGTCCCGAGATTGATCGCGGTGGTCGTCTTGCCGACGCCACCCTTTTGATTGGCGACCGCAATGACCGTCATCGCCGCCTCACGCCGCGGGCGATCACGATTGCTGAATCGGGGCTGGTGATGCTTTGTTCCACGTGAAACACTCCATGCCATGTCCGCCGCGCTTCCGCCACCTCCTCATCGGTGTTGCGGCCTTTGGGGAGCAGCCAGATCGTCTCATTATTGGCGCATTGCTCCGCGGAGGCGAGCAGCGCGCCGATCCGTGAAACGGCGCGAGCGGAAATGACTTTCGCTTTATCGCGCACCGCTTCCACTTTCGCGCCGATAACCGTCACGTTGGTTAATCCGAGCTGTTCCGCGGCGTTGCGGAGAAAATCGGCCCGCAAACGCCGGGGTTCGACCAAGATCATCGCTCGCTGTGGTTCGGCCGCCGCAACCGCCAAGCCGGGAAAGCCAGCTCCCGTGCCGATGTCGATCCATACGCCGTCGGGCCCCAGCGGGACGAGCTGGAGCGAATCGACGATATGGCGCTCCCAGACCGAATCGAGCGTCGACCGTGCGATTAGATTCTGCCGCTCGCTTTCGACCGCAACAATTGTCACCAGCCGATCGAGCCGATCCATCGTTGCCGAGCCGAACCGGCTAGCTGCCCAGGCGCGCGCCTCGTCCTCGGTCACGCCGCGCGCCGGTTGGCATGAAGCAGGATTGCGGTCAGCGCCGCAGGGGTAACGCCGCGAACGCGTCCGGCCGCCGCGAGCGTGGCCGGTCGGGCGGCGCCCAAGCGTTCAATCATTTCGATCGAGAGGCCGGGAATCGTCGCAAAATCGAGATCATTGCAGAGCGTCACGCGCTCGCTGGCGCGCAGTTCGGCGACCTCAGCCTCCTGCCGGTCGACGTACGGCGCGTAGCGAGCGTCGTCGATCGCCTCAGCGACAATTGGCGTCATGGCGTCGGCGAGGTCGGGCGCGACATCGATAAGCGCGACGTTGGGAAAGCGCAGCCACTCGCCCGCGGTGCGACGTGCCCCGTCCTGGCCGACGCCCGTATGCGCGAGCGCGCTGGCGGTCATGGGGCGGGCGAGCGCGTCGTCGATCGCCTCGCGCTCGGCTTCACGTGCGCGAACGTGCAGAATCCGCTCCGGGCTGACCAGACCTGCCGCCTCCGCGATCGGCGACAGCCGAGTCTCCGCGTTGTCGGCGCGGAGCCGGAGCCGGAACTCGGCGCGCGCGGTCAGCATGCGATACGGCTCGGTGACGCCCTGGAGCACGAGGTCGTCGATCATGACGCCAAGATAGCTTTGCGTGCGATCCGGGAGGAACGGGTCGAGCCCCAGCGCGAGCGCCGCGGCATTGGCGCCGGCGACCAGGCCTTGCGCTGCCGCCTCCTCATAGCCGGTCGTGCCGTTGATCTGACCGGCGCAGAACAACCCTGGCAACGCCGCCAGTTCGAGCCGATGGTCGAGCGCGCGCGGGTCGATGTGATCGTATTCGACCGCGTAGCCGAACGCCGTTATCCGCGTCCGCGCGAGCCCGGGGATCGACGCGATCAGCTCTACCTGCGTGTCGGCTGGAAGCGACGTCGAGATGCCGTTGGGATAGACGGTGGCGTCATCCAACCCCTCGGGCTCGAGGAAGATCTGATGCCCGTCGCGGTCGCCGAACCGATGCACCTTGTCTTCGATCGACGGACAATACCGCGGCCCGGCGCCCTCGATCGCGCCGCCGAACAGCGGTGACCGATCGAGCGCGGATCGGATGATCTCGTGCGTTCGCCCGGTCGTACGCGTGATCGCGCACGCGAGTTGGGGCAGGGATCGGCCCGACGATAGCGGCGACATCGTCCACGGCTCGTCGTCGGACGGCTGGCGCTCAAGCCGCGCCCAATCGATCGTGCGCCCGTCGAGCCGCGGGGGCGTCCCGGTCTTGAGCCGCGCCATCGGCAAGCCTAGGACGCGCAACTGCTCCGCCATCGCGGTCGCGGCTCGCTCGCCGAGCCGGCCCCCGGCCTCGCGATCCTCGCCGCGAAACATCCGCGCGCCGAGGAATGTGCCCGTAGCGAGCACGACCGCGGGAGCCGCGATCGTTTCGCCATCAGCCAAGACAACGCCGGTGATGGCGCCGCATCGAGTAGCAAGGGAGACTGCCTCGCCCGAGATAATGTCGACACGCTGATGGTTTTTGAGCAACGCTTGGACCGCAGACGCGAACCGCTTGCGATCGGCCTGGACTCTGGGTCCACGCACCGCTGCGCCCTTACTGCGGTTGAGCAAGCGATAGTGGATCGCCGCCGCGTCTGCAGCCCGCGCGATAATACCCTCGCAGGCATCGACCTCGCGCACCAAATGGCCCTTGCCGAGTCCACCGATGCTCGGATTGCACGACATGGTGCCGATATTGGCGGCGTCGAACGTCACCAGCGCGACGCGCGCGCCCCGCCGTGCCGCCGCAGCCGCGGCCTCGACGCCCGCATGGCCGCCGCCGATGACGATGACGTCGAATTCGCTCATGCGCGGGCGGTTAGCACCTTGTTCCACGTGGAACACTCATTTTCCGATACAGAATTTGCCAAACAGCGCATCGAGCATCGCTTCCACACCAACATCGCCGGTAATTCGCGCCAATGCCGCGTTGGCCCGGCGCAAGGCATCGGCCACCACCAGCTCGTCGCTCGACGCCACATCGACTAAAGCATCGATTGCGGCGAGACAGTGTTCTGCTTGCCTGGCGTTGGTAGCAAGATCACCCGGTTTTGGAATGAGCGTCGCGGCGCGATCGGCGATCGCGCGCCATAACCCTTCGACCGTCTCATCTATTTCGGCTGAGACGAGAAGGGCTGGGCCGTCGGGCATCTCGGACCGGCCCGGTTGGTCAGCGCGCGTGTGCAGCCAGAGCATCGACGGCGTCGGCGGCGTATCGTCTCCGAGCCACAACACAAGGTCGGCAGCGGCGATCGCTTCATCGGCACGGGCGATACCTATCCGCTCGATCGCGTCGTCTGTGCAATCCCGCAACCCGGCCGTATCGGTCAGCACGAAGGGGATGCCGTCGCGCGCGACCGACACCTCGATGCGATCGCGCGTGGTGCCGGCAATCGGCGAGACGATCGCCGCCTCGCGCCGCGCGAGCGCGTTGAGCAGGGTGGACTTGCCGCTATTGGGCGGTCCGGCGAGCACGACGCGAACGCCGTCACGCAACCGTTCGACCGTCGGCGCGGCGAGCGCTGTCGCCATCTCGTCCGCCACCGATCGCACGCCGCTGCGAATTTGGTCGAGTAGCGCTTCGGGAACATCCGCCTCGTCCGAAAAATCGAGCGATCCTTCGATCTGTGCGGCAAGGCCCAACAGCTCGGCCCGCCATCCGGCGATTCGCCGCGACAAGGCGCCGTCGGCCATCGAGAGCGCGGCGCGACGCTGCAATTCGGTCTCCGCCGTCAGCAGATCGCCGAGTCCTTCGGCCTCGGCCAGGTCGATCCGGCCATTGGCCAGCGCCCGGCGCGTGAACTCGCCGGGTTCGGCGCGGCGTAGCCCCGGTTGCGTTGCCAACGCCACCTCGACCGCCGTCACGACGGCGCGCCCGCCATGCAAGTGGAGTTCGACCAGATCCTCGCCGGTTGCGGTCGCCGGGCCCGGAAACAGAAGGACCAAGGCTCGGTCGAGGTGGTCGCCACTTGAAGGATGTCGCAATGTGCGGACGCGCGCTTCACGCGGCGCGGGAAGTTCACCGGCCAGCGCCCGCGCCGCCGCCAATGCCGCCGGCCCGCTGATCCGAACAATGGCGATCGCGGCCGGCGGAGTGCCGGTCGAAGGGGCATAGATCGTGTCCATCCAGCCGCCGATCGCGCGTCAGTCCTTGGTCTTCTTGCCAGTGGCGTTGTCGAACAGGCCGCGCCAGAACGCCATGCTGGCGTCGCCCATCGGCATCCAGTTTTTCATCATGTTTTCAAGGAGTTCCGGCTTGATCGCAGTGCCGTCCATCGCGCCCAGGATCGATTTAATATAAACGTCGTGGATCGGTGTGAGATCGGGCAAACCGATCGCGCGGCGCGCTTCCTCGGGGGTGCAATCCACCTCGACATTGATTTTCATCGCCAACCTTCCCGCTTGAGCAGCCCAAGCGTGCTGCTACCGTAGACGCCTCTATGCCCCGGTATCGCGGCGCCTAGCAAGGAGAGCGACAATGTCCGCCACCATCAGCATTCCGACGTTCGACGGCGACGGTGCGTTCGACGCCTATCTGGCCGAGCCGGCGGGGGGCAATGCGAGCGCCGCGATCGTCGTCATCCAGGAGATATTCGGGGTCAATGCCGGTATCCGCCGCAAGTGCGATCAGCTGGCGGAGGCGGGCTATCTCGCCATCGCGCCCGGTCTGTTCTGGCGGCTCGCGCCGGGGATCGAGCTCGATCCCGATATCCCCGACCAGTTCCAGGCGGCGCTCGGCTGGATGGGCAAATTCAATCAGGACGCCGGTATCCGCGATGTCGAAGCGACCATCCGCGCCGCGCGCGAGCGAGTCGGCGGCGGCAAGGTCGGCGCGGTCGGCTACTGCCTTGGCGGTCGGTTGGCGTATATGACTGCGGCGCGGACCGACGTGGATGCCAGTGTCGGCTACTACGCAGTCGGGATCGACGGATTGCTCGGCGAAAAGCACGCGATCGCGCGCCCGTTGATGCTCCACATCGCCGGCGCCGATCACTTCGTCACCCCCGACGTTCAGGCCAAGATGCATGCCGGACTCGACGACCATCCCAGAGTCACGCTGCACGACTATCCGGGCGTCGACCACGGCTTTGCGACAGAATTCGGCAAGCGCCGGGCCGACGATGCGGCCCGCCAAGCCGATGAGCGGTCCATGGCGTTCTTCCGCGAAAACCTGTAGATTCCCCTTATATTTTAGGGAGTTGCGGGACGTTCGTCTCGACACCCAGCGCCGGGAGCACGCCCAGCTTACGGTCGGTCAGCCCATCATAGATCATTGTGCACGCCACCCAGAGAATCACCGCCAGCCCGACGAACGCGATCCAGCGGTAGCGATCGATCACTTTGGCAATGTAATTCGCCGCCAATCCCATCATCGCTACCGAAAACACCAGCCCGAATACTAGAATCGCAGGGTGGTCGCGTGCCGCACCGGCGACGCCGAGCACATTGTCCAGGCTCATGCTGATATCGGCGACCGCGACCGCCAGCACCGCACGTCCGAAGTTTTTGGCGGATGCTGCGTCCTTGCGCTTGCGATCGCCCGGCTTGCGCAACTCGCGCCACATCTTCCACGCGACCCAGAGCAGCAACAGGCCTCCCGCGGCGAGCACACCGACGAAACGGAGCAACCAGGTTGCGACCAGCGCGAAGCCGACGCGTAGTACCAACGCGGCGATGGTGCCGACCAGGATGACTCGCTTCTGCTGCTCGCGCGGCAGGCCGGCCGCCAACGCACCGACGACCACCGCATTGTCGCCCGCCAACGCGAGGTCGATGACGATCACCTCGCCCAACACGGCCAGCGACTGGGCGGAAAAGAGCGCGGCGATATCCATCTACGCCGGCATCAAGTGAGCGACGGCCTCGCTTGTTCCGTCAGATCCAGCCGAACAACCTGCCGACCCCGACGTGCGGGTCGATAAAGCCTTCGTAGATCATCTTGCCCGCGACGTAGAGGATCACTGCCAGCCCGACATAGATGATCCAGCGGAATCGCTCGATGAGCCGCGCAACGATGTTCGCGGCGAGCCCCATCAGCGTAACCGACAGCGCGAGACCGATGAACAGCACCGCGGGATGATCGCGCGCGGTGCCGGCTACCGCGAGCACGTTGTCGAGGCTCATCGACAAATCGGCGATCGCAACCGAGACGATCGCGCGGCCGAAATTCTTGGTTGATTTCGGTCCCTCGATTTGCGGCGTGTCGGGATCGTCGACCGGGGCGGGAGGTGCGGCGGGGTGAAGTTCGCGGAACAGCTTCCAAGCCACCCACAGTAGGAGCAATCCGCCGGCAAAAAGCAGCCCGACGATGCTGAGCAGCTGAGTGGCGACGAGAGCGAACCCGATCAGGCACACCATCGCGATGCCGACGCCGATCGCGAGGATTCGCTTGCGCTGGGCGGGCGGGAAGCCCGCCGCGAGGGTGCCGAGGACGACGACGTTGTCGCCCGCTAGGGTGAGATCAATGAGGATGACCTGGCC